>JAWXCG010000352.1:0-2918 GCA_034440555.1 Pseudomonadota bacterium | reverse complement strand
GCTCAAGCGCCCCCGCGTTGCCGGCGCCGGCAACGCGGGGGCGCTTGAGCCAACCCTTGAGCGTTCCCAAGCTGACGTTGAGCTCCAGGGCCACCGCTTCAAGGGTGCGGTTCCCTCGGTCTGCGGCCTTGCTGCGGGCTTGTTCTCTGAACTCTGTTGAGTGTCGATTTCGTTGCATGTCGTGTCGTTCCTGCGCGGATCATCCGCTGGGATTTTGGAGGCGACATCTATCCTGACTGAGGGGGATTGCGAGCTCTGCCGCCTCAAACGAAATGCGGGACACCCCACGATTGCGAAAAATGCTGGCCCTCGTAGCGGCTTGATCTGACTGCAATCGCGGGTGAGCGGCGGCAATTTGTTCGGCATGAGCTATCCGCGTTGCACACTCAACACTCCTACCTGCGCACTCGATGCTCTTGGCGCTCCAGGCGTGTTCCACTGCGCACAGGCCGCCCATGCTCCGCGAAACTGATCCTCTCGAAGTTCCAGATCGTGACGCCGCGCGACCGTCCGACTACGGAGCGGTCGTAGACGCCTGATACCGTGGTTGCGCAAATTGTGGATGTCCGGTTCTTGAACGGCGCATCGTGGGGAAACTATGGGACGGCGTGACAAGAATCCTGATGGCTTCAAGCAGTGATGATTTGCCGGAATTGTTCTTCCCGGTGACAACGTTGACCCTACCGCAGCCGTCAATCCGCAGGTCATTGAGTGCCCTGTAGCCGTGTATCTCAAGGGTTTTGATGAGCGTTGTCATGGCTGTATTCTCCTAAACATTGGTGAACAGCTTGGCCAATCCAGCGCGAACGACTGCGCTGTCCGCGGGCGAAAGCTTGCCGAGGGTGCCCCGCACCAACCGATGGTCGAGGGTGAAGAGCTTGAAGCGGACCTTGGAAGGCGCAGGCAATCCGGCAGCGGCGAGGTCGGCCAACGGACAATCGAGCGGCCAGGGCGGGTTGGTCTCGGAGGTAATCATGGCCATGACCGAATGACCGGCGGGTGTGTTGAATGTGGCGGAATCGGAGAGCACCAGCGCCGGGCGGTTCTTGGTGGCGTTGCGGTCGGTGAAGGGGAAAGGTACGCGCACGACCGCAAAGCGATCAAAGCTCACGGTACGCCTCCTCGTCGGCCGTGCCGGCCCATTCGCTCAAGGTGCCTTCAACGGCACGCAGGTACTCGATGTCGAGCGGCTGGACGCGACGCACGGTCGCAGTACCGTCAGCGCCGACTTCCCAGGCGATCAGGTCGCCCGCCGAAACATGCAGGGCAGTGCGAACGTCCTGGGGGATGGTGGTTTGGCCCTTGGCTGTGATTTTGGCAACCGCTAGCATTCGTTCCTCCTGTAATGACGGCATTACTTCCTTACTTTACAGCGAGTAGTCCGTGGGATCAAGTTGTTGGACGCTGCTGGGCGTTGCCGGCTTCGTCGCGGCACCTCCGCCAGGACCGGTTTGGTTTCTGCTGTTTCCAAACCCTGAGGCGAGGGGTCACCATTTAGCCGCCTCGGTCAAGCGAAGCCAGCACGCGGTTGATCTTGACCTTCGTTATTGTGGCTGGGCCAGGCAATTTCTTCGAATGCCAACGACGGCCGGTCCCGCGTCTGAGGAGGGCTTCCACTCGATGCCTCACTCTTCAGCTGCCTACAGATTCTGTCGGTCTGGGTCTTCGAGAAAACCGAGCTGTCATGCGCCTTGCAGCCCGGTTCCGACTTCGCAGAATCACCCGCTAACGCAAACCAGCCGACTCTATTCGAGATTTAACCGCGCACTACCGTGCGAACATATGCGTCGCACTCAAAACCCCGCATGATGAATCCATACAGCGCTGACCATTTGTGGACCCAATCGGGATTTGTGCCCGATGCGCGCATTGCAGTGTCGGGCACGCCACAGGTGAATCCGTCCGCTGCGGCGAGTGGTGCCACTACGCGTCTTGGTCGCTTTGTGCTGCCGGGTTTGTGCAACGCGCACTCGCACGCATTCCAGCGCGCGATGGCTGGATTGGCCGAGCGCCAAACCCACGCGGACGACAGCTTCTGGACATGGCGTGAAACCATGTATCGGTTTGCCGGCTGCATTGGGCCCGATGAACTTCGGGCGATCGCCGCCCAGCTCTATGTCGAAATGTTGGAGTCGGGCTACACATCGGTCTGCGAATTCCATTACTTGCACCACCAGCCGAACGGAGTGCCGTATGCCGATCCGGCGGAGATGTCACGCGCGCTGATTGCGGCAGCGCGTGATACCGGTATCCGGATGACCTTGTTGCCGGTGCTTTACATGACCGGTGGTTTCGATGGCAGCGCACTCAGTGCGCGTCAGCTGCGTTTTGGGCATTCCGCTGATACCTATCTTCGCCTACTTGAGTTACTGCGCGGTGAAGAAAACGACGCGCTCAGCGTCGGTATGGCGCTGCACTCGCTGCGCGCGGTTGCGGAGGCGCCAATGCGTGCGGTACTGGATGCCGAGCGCGGACACGCACGCGCGATCCACGTGCACATCGCCGAGCAGATGCCGGAAGTTGACGAGTGTCTGAATTTGCGCGGACAGCGACCGGTTGCGTGGCTGCTTGATCACGCCGATGTCGACCGACGCTGGACTCTGGTGCATGCCACCCACATCGATGATGCCGAAGTGGCGGGCGTTGCGCGCAGCGGAGCGACCGTTGCGGTCTGCCCAACTACTGAAGCAAATCTGGGCGACGGGCTGTTCCCATTGAAGGCTTTTCTCGATGCGGGAGGCAGCATGGCGATTGGTTCGGATAGTCACGTATCGATCTCGCCAGTGGAGGAGCTGCGCTGGCTGGAGTATGGACAACGTCTGCGCGCGCAGCGTCGCAACATTGCAGTGGGAGCGACGCAGGCGAGCGTTGGCGAGCGCCTGTTTGCAGAAGCCTGGCGCGGCGGATTGCGCGCGGCG
>JAWXCG010000351.1:0-3430 GCA_034440555.1 Pseudomonadota bacterium | reverse complement strand
GACGACACGGCGTAATTGTGCCGCGGCATTGATAATCGCGGTCTTGCCGTCACGGTGTGTCCATGCCTCAACCAGCATCCATTGATCGACGTGGCCTCGTCGCTGCGATCGGCGCCTACGCAATGTGGGGCGTGTTTCCGCTGTTCTGGCACCTGCTGCGTGAGGTGCCGTCGCTGCAAATCATCGCGCACCGGGTGATCTGGTGTGGCGTGTTCGTTGTCGGCTACCTGCTGATCAGTGACGGGATAGGTTGGTGGCGCAAGGCGTTCGCGGTTCCGCGCATCGGACTGATGTTGCTCGCCAGCAGCATCCTGATCAGCGTGAACTGGGGCCTGTACATCTGGTCGGTCACGCATGGACACGTGGTCGAATCCAGTCTGGGCTATTTCATCAATCCGCTGGTGAGCATCCTGATCGGCGTCGTGGTGCTGCGCGAGCGGCTCAATCGCGTGCAAAGCGTGGCGGTAGTCATCGCTGCGATCGGCGTGCTGTGGCTAACGATAGTGCATGGCAGCCCGCCATGGATCGCGATATCGCTGGCGTTGACCTTCGCGTTCTACGGTCTGATTCGCAAACTGGCCGCGGTCGATGCAATGGCCGGGTTGGCCATCGAAAGCCTGATCCTGTTGTTGCCTGCAGTGGCTTGGTTGCTGTGGTCGGAGTGGCAGGGTAGCGGTGCATTCATGCACAGTGGCGGGCGCACGGATGTCCTGCTGATGATTGGCGGAGTGCTCACGGCCTTGCCGCTGGTCTGGTTTGCCTATGGCGCGCGCCGCATCCCATTTTCGCTGATCGGCATACTTCAGTACCTTTCGCCAAGCCTGCAACTGTTGTGCGGTGTAGTGCTGCTGGGCGAATCATTCAGTGCTGTCCAGGCAGTCGGTTTTTCCTGCATCTGGTTGGCGCTCGCGCTGTATGCGATCGACGGCCTATGGCGTGCGCGCTCTGCGCAGAAACTTAAAGCGGATTGACCGTCCAGATCGATGAGTACGTCGGAACACAGCTACCGTTTTTGACTTCGGCACGGAACAACGTGGTGCGCGTCAGCTCGTCAAAGGCCAGCGTTGCAGTCGGGTTGTCCAAACCAACCCAACGTTCTGCGTCATCTGTCGACTGTTCCCACTGGCGAACGCCGCCCAGATGTCCGGCCAGCATCAGCGTCCCTGAGAACGCCGAATCCGGCCCGGTCACCGTGCCGCCCAGGCTCGGCGCCGAATTGAGCACCATGTGACCGCTCAACCCGTTGTTCATCGGATTGCTGTCATTGGCGATGCTTGCCGACGCGTCGAAGTGGAAAGTCCCCGCGATCGACAAATCAGCCGGGACGGCGAAGGTATGCGCCAGTGCACTGGTCGGAAGCAAAGTGGTCGCCAGCGTTACGCTTTCGGTGACAGGCTCGCCGCCAACTATCACATAGCTCACGTCAAAACGTGTGCCCGCTGGCAATGCGTCGCCGTGGTTGAACAATCGAACAGTCACTTTTTCGCTGGGGCCGAGCGCACATCCGCTGAGCGGGGCAGTGATGATGGCGACCGAAAGATCGGTAGCGGCACGCACACCCGCGCCGGCAAGGAGCAACATCGAAGCGATGAACGCGGAACAGACGTTGCGACTCATGGTGAGGACGATCTCGAAGCGCGGCGGCGATGGATCATGATAGCCCGGCTCGAGGCACCATCCAGCGAGCGGCGGACACGTTCATAATAAAAAAGAACAAGGCCGCTGCTACAAACCCACCTGCCGCGGCGTTCGTCCCAGCAACTCGGGTAAACGATTGTGCACGGGCACGTTATCCCGGCGCAGCAGCTCCCAATGGCCAAACGAAAATGGCGTGGCGTGCAGTAGATCGCAGACATGCGCCACGGCGCGGGCGAGCAACCCGGGCACGCGAACGCAAAAGGCCGGGCGCGACGTATGGGTGCGTCGCAAAGCGAGAATGTATTGCGTCAACGACAGGGGTTGTGGCCCGCCAAGATCGAACTCACGCGATGCGCCCAGTTGCAGCGCCTCGGCCGAACCAACGCACAGCTTGGCCAACGCCTCTCCAAGCTCGGAAACATCCAACGCCGCAACGCGTCCCTGTGCGTCTGCGGGCACTGCGAATATCGGTAGCCTCGATACCGCGCGCAACCACCATGCACCGTAGCCGCCGCGCCCATCCAGCAACGATGGGCGTGCGATCACCCAATCGCCGCCGCTGGCACGTATTGCCTGCTCTCCAGCCAATTTGGAGGTCAGGAAGCGGCTGCGTGCCGGCGCATTCAGGCCGAGCGCTGAAACGTGCACCAATCGTTTGCGCTGACTCTGGCAGGCAGCGGCCAGTGCAGTGGGTGCCAGCAAGTGCACGCGCTGATAGGTAGCCCGGCCGCGCTGGCGAAGAATCCCCACGCAGTTCAACACCACATCAACGTCCGCGATCAGGGCGTGCCAATGCTCAGCATCGGTATGCTCCTCAAACCGGACTTCGCGTCGAGCGCAGCTTGCCGCCGAAGGCGGCAGGCGATGATCGATTCGCAGCGGATGACGACTGCCCACGATCACTTCGGCACCGGCTGCGACCAACGCCGCGACCGCATGGCGCCCAATGAATCCCGCGCCGCCAAGCACCAAAACTCTGCTGCCGCCGTGCTGCGACTGCGTTCCTTCGCCGATCTGCGCCACACCCATCCTCATCCGGAACGTCTGCCCCGTGCAAGACGGCACTATAGAACGAGTCGAAGTGGCCGCGGGGCGTGGACGATTGTGACGCGCAGCACACTTTGCAGGAAATTATCCGAGCTTTCAGGAAAGTCAAGCTGGTGTTTCTCCCAGCTGATCTGCAAGCCGAATAGTGCGTAGCGTGACTCCTCCGTCGCGCTTGCTGTGTCACTTACAGCAGATTTGCTATGGGGGGTCCGACACGGGCTGAAGTTGCTTCGTCGAAATCACTGGAGGTCGATGACATGTGCATCGCATTTGACAGGGTTGCAGGGACGCAACAGTCGAAAGGCTCCCGCAAGCGCAGGAACAATGGCTTGGTGTGGCCGATTTGGCATGTCATGTCGCAACCATCGCCAGCAGCAGCGAGGCGATATGAAAGCTGACCTGCAGATCGCTTTGTGTGGGCTGTCTGCGCGCGACGAGCGCATGGTGCACATGGTGCTCGCCAACAACAGCGGTGTTGCCGCCTGCCGGAACTTTCGAGTAGTGGATCCGGTCACGGCCAGCACCATCGAAATGGTAATTGTCGACGAGCAATCGACTTCGGGAATGGACCAGCTGCAGCGACTGCGCTCAAGCCACCCTGGCGTGGTGCCTATCTATATTTCCGACGATGCTCACGCCACTGCAGGCGGTTTGCGCTTGTCGCGGCGTTCACTGTTGGTCGATTTGCTGCGAGTGGTTAACGCGCAGGCGTCCACCGTTGTGGAACACCCGGCCGCGCGGCCGG
>JAWXCG010000350.1:0-11628 GCA_034440555.1 Pseudomonadota bacterium | reverse complement strand
GTGGTGGTCAATGCGTCGCTTTGCCTCCTTCTTTTCTGGATATCCCATGTTGCCGAGTGCCTCGTCGTTCTGGAACGCACTGACTCGTGCCGCTGGTTTCTCGCTGTTACTCGCGGCGGGCACTGCCAGCGCCCAGGGCATCGACGAGTCCGAACTGCTGCCGGTGGAGGAGGCGTTCCAGGTCGAAGCCAAGGCAGTGTCGCGCAACTGGATCGAATTCCAGTTCAAGGTCGCGCCCGGGTATTACCTTTACCGCGAGCGCATCAAAATCCAGCCAGTGGATTCGGCGTTCAAATTCAATCCGTTGCATACGCCGCCGGGCGAGTTCAAGGAAGATCCAAACTTCGGGCGCATGGAGGTCTATCACAACGACTTCACCGCCAAGCTCACCGGCGCTGCTGCCAGCGGCGTCACGGCGATCACGTTCAATGTCGGGTATCAGGGATGCGCTGATATCGGAATCTGCTATCCGCCACAACGCACAAAAATGACGGTAGCAGTGCCTGCTGAAGGCGCCGCAGCGACAGCCGATTTCCAGACGACACCGTCTGGCACTGCGTCGCTGCAACTGGGCAAGCCACCTTCGCTGCTCGGTGGTATCGATAGTGCTGCTTCGGGCAGCAACAACAACGCATCGGCGAGCATTACGCTGGGCGCTACCGATCAGTTGCCGCTTCCCCCTGAGCAGGCGTTCGTGTTCGAAGCGATTGCGTCGGCGCCGACCGAACTGCTGCTGCGATTTACCATGCCCCCCGGCTATTACCTGTATCGGGATCGCTCGGAATTCGCGCTGGTCGATTCTGCTGCAGGGACGCTCGGCATTCCGCGCTGGCCCGCAGCGCGCACCTTGGATGATCCCGAATTCGGGCCGGTGCCAGTGTTTTTCGATCAAGTTGAAGTGCCGATCACCCTGGCACGTGGCACGCGCTCAGCGCAGAGCCTCAGTCTTGTGGCCAAGTTCCAAGGTTGCGAAGAGGGTGGAGTCTGCTATCCACCGATGACGCGGATGCTCAGTGTCGAGCTACCGGAGGCCAGCGCCGAGGCATTGCAGCTCGCTGCTACACGCGTTGAGGGCGAACGCAGCGATCTGAAGGTCGCTGCGACCGGCGTTGCCAGCGCCCCGCAAGCCGATGCAGTCAGCGAACCGCCAGTGGCGCTTTGGAAGGCCATGTTGCTGGCCTTGTTCGGTGGCCTGATCCTTAACTTGATGCCCTGTGTCCTGCCGGTGCTTTCGCTCAAGGCAATCAGCCTGGCCGAATCGGCCGAACGACCCGAAGAGGCCCACCGCCATGCGCTCTGGTACACCGCGGGCGTGCTCAGTTCGTTCGCCGCCATTGGCTTGCTGGTGATCGGACTGCGTTCCGGTGGCCAGGCCCTGGGCTGGGGATTTCAGTTGCAGCAGCCGCTGATGGTGGCGCTGATGGGCTATGTCATGGTGGTGCTGGGGTTGAGTCTTTCCGGTGTATTCACCTTGGGTGCCGGCCTGTCCAACATCGGCAGCAACGTCGCCAACAGTGGCGGCGCCAAAGGTGATTTCTTCACCGGTGTGCTCGCCTGTGTCGTCGCCAGCCCGTGCACCGCTCCGTTTATGGGGACCGCATTGGCTTACGCATTTGCGCAATCGGCGGCGATCGCATTGTTGATTTTCCTGATGCTGGGATTAGGTTTGGCGCTGCCGTTTCTGCTGATTGGTTTTGTGCCTGGTCTGGCGCATCGACTGCCCAAGCCGGGTGCGTGGATGGAGACCTTCAAGCAGTGGCTGGCGTTTCCGTTGTACCTCACCGCGATCTGGTTGGCCTGGGTGCTCGGTCAGCAGCGCGGTCCGGATGCGATGGCGTTATGGTTGGGCGGAGCACTGGCCCTGACTGCGGCACTATGGTGGTGGGAGCAAGGGCGCTATCGCGATGGCCGCATGTTGCGCGTTGTGGTCACCCTGCTGCTGGTCATAGTGACTGCATTGGCACTGCACAATATTCATCGAACGCCGCCGCAGACCACGCAGTCGAAAAACGCAATCTCGCTCAGTGCCCCCTACTCGGCGGATCTCCTCGCATCGCTGCGTGCGCAAGGCAAGCCCATTTTCGTCAATATGACTGCGGACTGGTGCCTGAGCTGCAAGGTCAACGAACGCACAACGCTGGGCACAGAACGCTTTGCCGACTTGCTGCAGCGCACCGGCACGGTATACCTGAAAGGTGACTGGACCAACGAAGATCCCGCGATCACCGAGTTTCTCAACCAGCACAATGCGGTCGGTGTGCCGCTGTACGTATTTTTTCCCGCAGGCGGCGGACCCGGTCGCAAACTACCGGCCGTGCTGACACCGGCTGTAGTGGCCGAAGCGCTGGAGTAACCGGCGCTCGCTTGAGCTCGGCCGTCTCGGCGACAGCGCTGGACGATTGGGCATCGAGGGCAGACTGCACAATTTCAAAGGGCAGCTTGCGCTGGCCTGATTCGATCCGCTGACGCCGGCTGCGTTGTGCGAGCGGCGTAAGCCGCGAATGCACCCGAGCCAAATCAAAGTCTTCACAGCTTGCGCCGCTCCTGCAAGGGAGGGCGTTCGCTCATTCTCCGATCGCAGCCGGTCAGAACGGAATTTCGTCGTCCTCGAATGGTGCGCTCGATGGTTGCGGTGCGGCCGGCCGGGCAGCGCCGCCGCTGCGTTCGCTGCTGCGATCGGCATCGCCGGAACGTGTTCCGCTTCCCGTGTTGCGTGCCGGACGCTCGCTCTCGCTGCGACCGCCGCCTTCAGCGCCTGGACGGCCACCGAGCATCTGCATCTCTTCGGCGATGATGTCGGTGGTATAGCGATCGACGCCTTCTTTGTCCGTATATTTGTCGGTGCGCAGCTTGCCCTCAACATAGACCTGAGAGCCTTTACGCAGGTATTCACCGGCAATTTCAGCGAGGCGGCCGAAGAACTTCACGCGGTGCCACTCGGTGTGTTCCTTGTTCTCGCCGGTCTGCTTGTCTTTCCACTGTTCGCTGGTCGCGACGCTGAGCGTGGTGATCGCCGCACCACCAGCGGTGTAGCGAGTTTCCGGGTCCTTGCCTACGTTGCCGACGATGATGACCTTGTTGATGCCGCGTGCCATGGGTTGCCTCGTTGACTGGATGATGGGGTGCCGTGCTGGCCGGATGTGAAGATTACCACGCGGGCTTTCGTGCCCGACCAGCGGCGGAATCGCAAAGATGGCTGGGAAAAGTCGCATAGGTCGCGATTCCATGGCTTTTTCGCCAGGCGTACGCTGTCGCAACCTGGTCACGGTAGCCGAGGCAGGGGCGATTCGCCGTGCATGCAAAGTGTTAAATGAAACCGCCGCGGGCAGCAGAAACGGCATAACCCGTATAATCGTCGCATTCCTTGCCGTCGGATGTCCCGTGAACTTGTCTTCTGTGACCGAGTCAGTGCAGCGCGCGCCCCAATCCATGTGTTTCACCGATGTCCAGGCGTTGGTGCGCGACGATATGCACAAAGTCGACGCGCTCATCCGCCGCCGCCTGGGTTCGGATGTTCTTCTGGTCAACCAGGTTGCCGAGCACATTGTCGCAGCGGGTGGCAAGCGCCTGCGCCCGATCCTGGTGTTGCTGGCGGCGCGCGCAGCGGGCTACAACGGTGTTGACCATTACCAGGCGGCGGCCATTATCGAGTTCATCCACACCGCCACGCTGCTACATGACGATGTCGTTGATGAATCGGGATTGCGGCGCGGTCGCCAGACCGCGAACGCGTTATTTGGAAATGCGGCCAGCGTGCTGGTCGGCGACTATCTGTATTCGCGGTCGTTTCAATTGATGGTGGAACTCAAAGGCATGAGGGTCATGCAGGTGTTGGCCGATACCACCAACGCGATCGCCGAAGGCGAGGTACTGCAGTTGATGCATGTCGGCAATCCGGATACCGATGAGATCGCCTATCTGCGCGTGATCGAGCGCAAGACGGCGGTGTTGTTTGCCGCGGCTTGCCGCATCGGCGCGATTTTGGCGGGTGCTCCTGAGGCCATCGAGAATGCGCTGGCAGACTACGGAATGGCGCTGGGCTATGCATTCCAGATCGCCGACGACGTGCTCGACTACACCTCCGACGCCGACACCCTCGGCAAGAATGTCGGCGACGACCTGGCCGAGGGAAAGCCTACGCTGCCGCTGATTTACGCCCTCAAACATGCGCCCGCAGACAGTGCCCAGGCGTTGCGACGCGTGATCGAAACCGGAGGATTGGAGTCCCTCGATTTGGTCATCGCCGCAATCAAGGATTCGGGTGCCCTGCAGTACACCGAGCGGCGCTCCGGCGAGTATGCGCGCGCGGCGCTGGCAGCACTGGCCGCGATGCCGGGCAGCATCGAAGTCGATGCCTTGGCCGTATTGGCCGATTATGCGGTTGCGCGACGAAGCTAGGGAACCTCTGAACAAGTCCGGAGCCGCGATAGCCCGCTGAGTCAGGGGGCGAAAAACCGAAGGTTTTGACCAGCTCCGCTGTTGAGAGCGGGGGTTTGGCAAGCAATAAGCAGTGCGGCGAAGACGAAGTGGTGACTTATTCAGACCTTCCCTGGGCCGGAGCAAACAGCGCGTTAACGCCTGGCACCCAAAACGCGATCGACGCGCAATCTGCAATATCTGTGGGAGCGGCCGACCAGCTGCACTGTTGCGAGCCAGCCGCGAAGATCGCGCGCATTATCCAGCATCAATGCACCCGCGTTGCGATCAGGCGTCACCGCTGACGCTGCGCTCACAAGCGCCCACACCGCTGCGCTAACATGCGCGTTCTTGATACCGGGAGCATCGCCATGCGCTTCATCCTTGCCTCTGCGTTCAGTCTACTGGTGGCCTCGTCGGCCATGGCGGAGCCGCGCGGCTTTACGGTCAACGATCTGGTCAACCTGGATCGTGTTACCGATCCGCAAATCTCGCCGGACGCCAAGTGGGTTTCGTTTCAGCTACGCGAAACCGACTTCGAAGCGAACAAAGCCGCACAGGGGTTGTGGCTGGTGCCAAGTGACGGCTCTGCTGCGCCGCGTCGTTTGACGGCAAAGGGTCAGACTTCCGTGTCGGGACGCTGGTCACCCGATGGCAAGTCGCTATATTTCCAGTCCACACGCGGCGGCTCGATGCAGGTTTGGGCGCTGCCCCTGGCTGGCGGCGAAGCGACTCAGGTGACCAGCTATCCACTGGATGTGGGCAGTTTTCTGCTGTCGCCAAATGGCAAGCAGATTGCGCTCAGCATGGAGGTGTTCAACGACTGCGTCGCTGCCGAAGTCAGTGTGCTTGATTGCACCAAGAAACGTGTAGACGATGTGGCCGCGGTGAAGACCAGCGGCAAGGTATTCGACCAGCTTTTCATTCGGCATTGGGACACCTGGGCCGATGGCCGCCGCGCGCAGCTGTTCGTTGCGGATCTGGGTGCAGATGGCAAGGCAGAGGCCGCGCCAGCGTGGGTCAGCAAGGGCATCGATGGCGATGTGCCGTCCAAGCCGTTCGGAGACTTGAGTGAAGTGGCGTTCTCGCCGGATTCCGCAGTCATCACTTTCGCCGCTCGCATTGCCGGCAAGAGCGAAGCCTGGTCGACCAATTTTGATTTGTTCACTGTGCCGGTTGATGCCAGTAAGGCGCCGCGCAACCTCACCGCGGCGAGCGAGGCGATGGACTCCTATCCGTTGTATTCGCAGGACGGCAAGACGCTCTACTACCTGGCCATGAAGCGTCCCATGTTTGAAGCAGACCGCATGTGGATCAAGGCGCTGGATCTTGCCAACGGCAGCAGTCGCGAGATCGCTGCAAACTGGGATCGTTCCACCGGCGCGATGACATTGTCCGACGACGGCAAGACACTGTACGCGACCGCTGACGACAACGGCCAGCATCCGCTGTTCGCCATCAACATCGGCGACGGCAGCGTACGCAACGTTTCTGGCGAAGGCCACATCAGCGGTTTTGCGATCGCCGGGACCCGCATCGTTGTTGCGCGCGACACACTGACTGCCCCGAGCGACCTGTTTCTGCTCGGCGACAACGAAAAGCGCTTGACGCAGTTCAACGCCGAGCGCATGCAGCAGATCAAGCTGGGCGTACCGGAGTTTTTCACGTTCAAGGGATGGAATGATGAGAGCGTCCAAGGTTATGTGGTCAAGCCGTGGAATTATCAGGCGGGCAAAAAGTATCCGGTCGCGTTCCTCATTCACGGCGGTCCGCAGGGCGCGTTCGGAAATGACTGGCACTACCGCTGGAACCCGCAGACTTATGCCGGGCAGGGTTTTGCGGTCATCGCAATAAACTTTCACGGTTCAACCGGCTATGGCCAGGCGTTCACCGATTCAATCTCCGGCGACTGGGGCGGCAAGCCGCTCGAAGACCTGAAGAAGGGCATGGCCGCAGCGCTGACAAAATTCAACTGGCTCAACGGCGACAAGGCCTGTGCCCTGGGCGGCAGTTATGGGGGCTACATGGTGAACTGGATCGCCGGCAATTGGAGTGAACAATTTGATTGCATCGTCAGCCACGCCAGCATTTTCGACAACCGCTTCATGGGCTATTCGACCGAAGAACTGTGGTTCAACGAATGGGAAATGCAAGGCACGCCGTATGACTCGCCAGAAAAATATGAGCGGCACAATCCAACAAAATTTGTGCAGGACTGGAAGGTGCCGGTGCTCGTTGTGCACGGCGCGCTCGACTTCCGCGTGCCGGTGGAACAGGGCATCTCATTGTTCACGGCTTTGCAACGTCGCGGCATCGATTCGAAGTTTCTCTACTTCCCCGACGAGAATCACTGGATCCTCAAGCCACACAATTCGGTGCAGTGGCACAACGAAGTGAATGCCTGGTTGAAACGGTGGACTAGCGAGTAAAGCCTGCAGGGTGAGGAGCCGCTCCTTGCACGCTTGTCTGTTGGGTTAGAAGAATCCAGGTGGGCCGCAGCCCACCGGTAAACCGCAGTCAGCTTCATTGGCCGCGATCGGGTGATCACCGCTGCGACCAACGTCGTCAGACTGGCGTATTGCGCAATTGCGCAATTGCGGAAACGCTGCGCTGCCAGAGGTGCGTGGCAGTGTGTGCTACAACCACTTTGCCCGCTTCAGAAATACGTACACGACGGCGACCACGGTAACCGTAACGCCGCTGAAAATGTAATAGCTCAGTGCGCCCGGAAGCTCCGGCATGTGCTTGAAGTTCATTCCGTACCAGCTGGCCATCAGCGTTGGAATACCGAGCAGGCCGGCCCAGCCGGCGAGGCGTTTGACGACTTCGCCCTGACCGACGGTGACCATGGCGAGGTTGACGCTCATCGCCGCAGAGAGCATTTCGCTCATCGTGTCGGACGACTCTTTTACGCGTACTGCGTGATCGAAGATATCGCGAAAATACGGCCGCACTTCTTCCTTGATCAACACTGGGTGGAAGCGCACCAATTGGTTGAGGATGTCCTGCATAGGTGCCACTGCGAGACGCAAATTGACCAGCTCACGCTTCAGGTCGTAGAGACTTTTTATGGTGTCGCGTTTGTAGCCGGAGTCGAAAATATCAACTTCGAGCTCGGTCAGTTCTGATTGAAACTCGCGCACGATCGGAAGGAAGTTGTCGACGATAAAATCCATCACCGAGTACAACGCATAGCTCGGACCCATAGCCAGCAACTCGGGTTCCTTCTCGCAGCGGGAGCGCGCTGGCTGATAAGAGAGCGAAGCGCCGTGGCGCACCGTCACCAGGTAACGCTGACCCAGAAAAATATGCGTCTCGCCGAATTTGATGTTGCCGCTGACAAACTGCGCGGTGTGCAGCACAACGAACAACGAATCGCCGTACACCTCGATCTTCGGGCGCTGGTGCGCGTGATGCGCGTCTTCGACCGCCAGATCATGCAGGCAAAATTCCTCCTGCAATTTGTCCAACAACTCCGTGCTCGGTTCCTGCACGCCCACCCAGACAAACGTGTCGGGCGCAGCGAGGGCATCGCTGATCTGATCGACGGTGATGTCCGGCAGGCGCGTTCCGTTGGCGTGATAGGCGACGCAATTGACCACCATTGGTGGCGGGGGCGCTGTGTATTCGACCTTCATGTTCATGCGCGCCTCCGGTCCCATTCCGCGGTGGGGCATCATGCGCGTCTTGGGGCGGCGGATGCAACCCTCGCGGCGCGCGTCCGGACTGCATCAAAGCGAGCTGCGGATTGCCAGGCGAATGCTGGCCGCATTGGCAATCCAACAGTGCTGCGAGTGACTAGCGCGCGAGCGTGGCCGCGTTGGGCTTCGCCAAGGCCAGCCAAACCATCAGGTGCCAAGGCAACAGTAGAGCGAGCCAATCGGCCTGCGACTGCGGATTGAGCTTCAGCACGACCGAAGTCAGCACAATTAGTGCAATGCCCAGCACGACAATCGCAATCACCCGCGCAGCGGTTGTGGTCCGGGCCTGCGCCCTGCGCAAGCGCCACAGTGGCCATGCCAACAACACAGCGAGCGGGCAAAACAGCCAAAGATTGGCGTTTTGCCAGGCGATCTGGTGATCGGTACCCCACCACAGACCGGCTAGAGCCAATCCAATCAGTCCGAACGAGAAGCTGCAACCAGCGGCTACCAGTGCGGCGCTCCAGCGCAGCGCGCGCCGATCGCTGCGCAAGCCCAAACCAACCAGCGCCGCCAGCACCGCACCGAAGGTCAGGAATCGCCAAAACCAATCCGGTTGCGCTGGTACGCGATCGTCACGCGCGCCGGCGAACAAGGTGCGCTGGGCGATTACCAACGGGCGCGCACTGCCGGAAGCATCGAACACCTGTGTTTCGGCCACCAGATCGCGCAGGCGCAGCGGTAGAAAGGATTCTTCCCAGAAGTTCACACGCCGATCTG
Organism: Pseudomonadota bacterium; assembly: GCA_034440555.1. Taxonomy (GTDB): domain Bacteria; phylum Pseudomonadota; class Gammaproteobacteria; order Xanthomonadales; family Ahniellaceae; genus 0-14-3-00-62-12. Next base: position 2,791 of record JAWXCG010000350.1, on the reverse strand, counting down.
CTGCCGGACCGAGACCCAGATGGATGCCTACCGCCAGCCAGGGAATGGGGCGCGCATAAGCCAGTGACAGGGATCGGTAGCTTTCACCACGACCGCGGCCGAGCGACTGCTTTCGCATTGCGCCGTCGAGCACCTCATCGAGCGCATCGCGTACCTTGGTCGAGCAGTTATTGAGGTAGTAGTCGTAACGGTAGTTTGCATTCTCCGGCAACGCGCTGAATTCCAGACGTTCGGCCAGAGTCGCTTTTTGTTGCGCGTCCAGGTTCAATTCCTGCAGCCACACCGATCGATCGTCGGCGCGATAACCGGCAATGTCGCGCAGCGGGTCAGTGGCGGCCAACATGTATTGCATACGGCCACGTGCGAAATTGAGCATGAAGTTCTCCTGCTCGAAATCGAACCAGCCGAAGTTGTACAGACGGCTGTCACCGGTGATCGTGTTTTCGATCAGGATGGCGTTGTGACCGAAGCGTTCCCAATAGATCGCGCCGGGCGCGGCTGTCACCAGGGCGACGCGCAGATGCGCGCCAGCGGACACCTCGGCTTGGGCCATCACGCTGCCGAGGCAGATCAAACCGATGAGCACTGCGGCGAGCCGCGACCGGACTCGGCGCGCCAACACGCTCAGTTTTCCGTTGGTTGCCGCACCAGAAACTGGTGCACGCGGCGGGCATCGGCTTTTGTCACCAGAAAATGGAAGCCTTCAATCTCGACTTCCTCGCCGGGCTGGGGCAGGTGGCCGAGCGCTTCGGTCACCATGCCGCCAATGGTGTCGTATTCCTCGTCGGAGCACTTGCTGCCGAAGCGTTCGTTGAATTTTCCGATGGGCGTGATCGCGTCGACCGCGAAGCGGCCTTCGGCAGCGGCACGGATGTGCTCGTCAGGATTGGCTTCGTCATCGTGCTCATCGTCAATTTCACCGACGATCAATTCCAGCACGTCTTCGATAGTGACCAGTCCGGCCACCCCACCATATTCGTCGACAACCACGGCCATGTGATTACGTCGGGTGCGGAATTCCTTGAGCAGAAGGTTAAGCCGCTTGCTCTCGGGAATCAGGCTGACCGGGCGAATCAATTCGCGGATATTGCACGGCAGACTCGCATCAGCCAGGCAGCGCAACAGATCTTTGGCGAGCAGAATGCCGATGACTTCGTCGCGGTCCTCGCCAGTTACTGGAAAGCGTGAGTGGCCCGATTCGATCACAATCTCGATGATGATCTGGACATCCGCATCCACCGGCAAAGTGACCATCTGTGCGCGCGGCACCATTACATCACTGACCTGCTTGTCGGAAACGCCGATGGCGCCTTCGACCATGGCCAGCGTATCGGCGCTGATCAGCCCGTTGGCGTGTGCGGTGCGAAGTTCTTCCAGCAGTTCGACGCGGTTGCGCGCTTCGCCGGAAATCATGTGGCCCAGTCGATTGAGCCAGCTGCGCGGCGCGGGTGCGCCGGTACTGGGAGGTTCGTCGTTCATTACATCGTTGGCATCGCCCCGTGCGGAGCAAGGGTGTCAGTGTAGCGAGAACTTATTGACGATCTATTTCAAAAACATTTGTCCTTTAAAAACAAAGAGATGTTTCCGGCTCTCGAGGTCCGCAGGCGCCACTGGTCAGCTGCGCGTGGCATTCCGACGCAAGTGCGCGTCCCATTACGTCAGGGTCTGATCGCCGCGACTTGATTCAAGAGATCGGCAAGGAACTCCGACTCGGAAGGAAATTCCCACGTCCTGGGAAGCTTGGCGCAACGGGTTGCTGCGACACACTGGGTTCGAGCGCGAGCTTACCTAGGGAAGGTCTGCATAAGTCATCACTTCGTCTTCGCCACACTGCTTATTGCTTGCCAAACCCCGCTCTCAACAGCGGAGCTGGTCGCTCTCAACAGCGGAGCTGGTCAACCTGCGGTTTTTCGCCCCCTGACTCAGGGGGCTATCGCGGCTCAGGACTTGTTCAGAGGTTCCCTAGGCCTCCCGTTCGGAGTAAGGATCGGCGATGCCGAACTTGGCCAGGATGCGCGTCTCCAAAGTTTCCATGGCTTTGGCCTCAGCATCTTCGATGTGGTCGTAACCCAGAAGATGCAGCGTGCCGTGCACAACCATATGCGCATAGTGGTCAGCGGGCTTCTTGTTCTGCTCGTCTGCTTCGCGCGCGATTACCGGTACGCAAATGATGAGATCGCCGAGCAGTGCAGAACGCACATGATGCCCAAGCTCGATCGGAAACGACAGCACGTTGGTGGCGTCATCGCGGCCGCGATACTGCAGATTTATAGCGCGACCTTCGACTTCATCGACCAACACGATGCTGAGCTCACCGACGCGCCTGCGTGCGCAGCGCAGGGCCGTCTGCGCCCAGTCCTTGAAGCGCGCCGGGATGGGTATGCCGTTGCGCTCCATCTGGTAATTGATGTGGATCAGAAACGGCACGCGGCACTCAGCTTCGGGAAATGGTATGCACGATAACGCCGGGCAACCGAGCCTGCACTTCGCGCGGCGCCCGCTCGTGGATGGTGACCCAGTGCGCCTCCTCGGCAGCACAAAGCAGCGGCAGATCCGAACGACTGTCGCTCCATGCGCAGCGAAACGGTGGATGCACGCCGCATTCGGCAAGTCGACGCAGCTTGGACGGGCCGTTTGCCTGAATATTAGCAACGAATCCACCGGCAAAACGCCGAACGGTGGAGCCGACAACGCGCGGCGCGCCGCGCAGTTGCAAACCCGCGACCAGGCGTTCGGCCAGCGCCTGAAATGCGCCTGTGGCGATCACTGCTTCAAAGCCGGTGTCCATGCT
>JAWXCG010000349.1:0-2565 GCA_034440555.1 Pseudomonadota bacterium | reverse complement strand
GAGCCACCAACCATCACGCACCTGGCTTCCATCACTGGTCAGTCGGAAGCGCACGCGCGCATTGGCTTGATTGTCGAGTTGGGTCAGTGCGACGGTTTCGTGCTTCCACGCATTGGTGCCGTCACAGCGAAACACGAAGCTTGACCAGGTGCTGCCGCCATTGGTGGAGAATTCAACGTTGCCGAAGTCAAAGGTGGCCTCGGTCACGCAGCGATGATCAAATTCGAGCCGCACTCCATCGAGTCCGCCAAAATTGCGCACCGGGGAAGTCAGCGAGACGCCGGCGGTGAGATTGTTCGCGTAGTTGCCGCTTGGGCTATCGCTCCAAAAGGTCGTGCCGGCGCCGTCGATGCCGACGCCGGTTTGCACGCCCCAGGGCGCCTGCACGGTCCAGCCCGGGTTTGCATTCTGGACATCATCGATGAAAGCACTGCAGGTTGGCAGCATGTTGATGTTGCGCGTCGTGCTCTGTCCCGCGCCTAGAGCAATCGACGAAACGGTTTCGTCCAGGTATCCGGGTTTGCGTGCTGTCAGGCTCACGGTCGCGGGCAGGCTGCGATAGCTGTAGCTGCCATTCGCAGCGCTCTGCAGCGTATCGGGGCCGATGCTCAGACTCGCAGACAACGGCGCGGTGCTGAATGCGTCACGCACGACACCATTGAGGATGGCAACGCTGGCCGCGTCAACCAAATTGAAGAACACCGCGTTCGGCGCACCAGCGCCGCCTGAATCACGCGACTGCACGAACAACAAATGCGGACCCGCAGCGAGACCGCTGGTCGACAGGTCGGCAGACACATTTTCGGCAGTGGCGTTGAAGCTTCCGTCGCTGGCGACCATCGGGTTGGCGACCGCGGCCGCTTGCCAGGGTACGACATCGAAATAGGCATTCGCGCCAACGATGTTTTGCGTCGCCTCGGTACCGTTGGCAGTGCTGAAGCGGGTGTCGTCGGCAACGGCACTCACGTGGATGGTTTCGCCGGGAAAGGGCAGGTTTGGTTCGATCAGAATGCTCTGGGAATCGGGGCCGGCGGGCAGCTGGTACGGTGCATGCAACACCCGCGACGCGTACTTCATCATCTCCAGATTGTCGGGCAGGATGGAATCCTGAAACGTCGGGCAATCGGACTGAAAGGTACCGCCACCCAACTCGATGGTGAATGCCGGTACGCCGAGCGAGGCGTAGGCATTGTCGTCGGAAGCACCATCAGCCGGTATCGAATTTGACTGTTCCGGACTGTAGCCATTGAACCAAGTCAGTCGGCGCCCGAAGGTGATGAACGCCGTGTTGTTGCCAGTGATCGGGCTGCCCGGCGTGCCGGTCATTCCCCAAGGCCAGATCACCACATTGGCTACGCTGTGAATATCAAAAAAAAGCCCGCGCGTGTCCACTGCTGCAGGTGTGGTCAGATCGCCGGTGCTAGGCGTGCCAGGCCTGCGATCCGGGAAAATGCTGTTGATATAGGCAACGATTGCCTGGTTCTCCGGTTCAGAGCTGGCGCTCACCCCGCGATAGATTTCCGAAGCGGGTATATTGCTCGACCCTGGCGGAAACTCGCCCCAGCCGAACGGATAGTTTCGATTCAAGTCAACGCCTAGGGTTGTCGAGCTTACGCCGCTGGTGGAGTTGCGATTCTTTCGCTGACTGAGATTCCCCTGTTCAACGAACAACCGGCCATCCGGATTTGCCTGCAGCAACAAATGAAACTCGTTGTGATCGACCAGCCACGTCGCGGTCGCATCCGTGCCGTAATTGTTGAGCAGCCATTGAGCGAATCCGGTGTTGACCGGCGCAGTGGCGAGTTCGCGCGCGTGCACTGCGCTCATCGCGAAAAATTTCGGCTTATCCGCGATGATGGCGCTGTTGGTGATTTTGAGCACGAACAGGTCAAAGCCCGGATTACCGCCGGGCGAGAATTTTTCCCAGCTGTCGCCAATGTCGATCTTGATGGCGAGCGTCGGATGCGCCGCAACCAACGTGTCCATCGCGGTGTAGGTTTCCGCAACCGTGGGGTAACAGGCAAATCCCGGGATCGACTTGGCCAACATTGCGTCGCGCTGCATCAATTGCGCGGTACGCACACTGTCAAGCATGGGCCTTATGCCTTTGCTGCGTAGCCACTGCCAATCCTCATCGCTGGCCTCGAAGACCATTGCGCCGGTCTTGAGATCGCGGATGTAGTGATCGAAGCGCTGGCCGAGCAGGCGACGCTGCTCGGCGTTTTCCGGTTGCAGACTGATTGCGACCGAGCCGGCGCGCAGCTCGGCTGCTGCCGTTAACGCACATATCGCCAGCATGGCGACGATGATGGGCTTGGACATCAAGGCACTCGTGGGTAAGGGGGGCGTAAACATGCATCTTAGCCTTTCTCGCGGCGTAACCGAGGATCGGGTTTCGCGAGCTGCGTCACACAATGCGGTCGGGCAGTCCGGGGCGCATCAATGTTGCATTGCGGCGTGATGTTGTGCTGGGCTTGCCTAGAATGCTCTGGCCTCGGCTCCGGCCGCGAGGGGAGGGCAGCCCGCCAGCGACGCAATCGCGGCGGGCTTTTTTATGCGTTGCAG
>JAWXCG010000348.1:0-13046 GCA_034440555.1 Pseudomonadota bacterium | reverse complement strand
CGCGCGCAACGCGAGGTGCCACCGGCAATCAGTGCGTGGATGAAGCATAGACGCTGATTTTCTGAGGCGGCTGAATTGTGGGAGCGGCCGCTCCCACAAGGCACGATTCGCCAAGCTCCTGCGGCTGGTTACAGCCTACTCGCCAGCCACGACACCCGACACACCGCGACGGCGCAACACGTGATCTTCGCCGAACAGGCGCTCGATTCGTACAAATAGCTCCGGGCGCGAGAATGGCTTCTTCATGAAATCGTCGGCGCCAATCTTCTGTGCATAGAATTGCTCAGTGGCTTCGGCGTTGCCGCTCATCATGATGATCGGAATGCCCTTGGTGATCGGGTCGCGGCGCAGGATGCGCAATGCCGCGAATCCATTCATGCCTGGCAGCACGATGTCGAGAAAGATCAGGTCGGGCTTCTCGGCGCGCGCAGTCTCGATTCCTTTTTCGGCATCGGGTGCTTCAAGCGCAATGAAATTATTCTGCGTCAGCATTTTGCGCATGACGGCGAGAATGGTCAGTGAATCGTCGATGACCAGAACTCGGGTGCCTTCGCGCGATCGCGCTCGCGGCTTGTCGCGACGCTCCTGCTCGGCTTCGCTGCCGCCAAACATGCGCTTGAAGAAGGCAAATCTGCTCATTGGGTTCCCTGATTCTGGTCGCTTCAGGCTTGCAGTGTCTCGCCTGCAGGCCGCGAGGGCAATGCTTTATGGTGGAAAACGCCGAATGAGATCGCAGAATCAGTCCCAGCGGTCGTCGCGCGACCAGATGACACCGCTGTCCACGCGCACTGGAAACTTGGATACGGGAGAGTACGCTGGGCCGCAAAGTGCTTCGCCGCTGCGCACATCGAACTGCGCCCCGTGGCGTGGGCACTCGACGATAAAGCCGTTGAACGGACCACCGTTGAGCTCACCGCCGTCGTGCGTGCAAACGTCTTCGATGGCATAGACCTCACCATCGACGTTGAAAAACGACACCATCACGCCATCCACCTCGGCGACACAACGCTCGCCGGGAAGCAGTTGGTCAGAAGCGCAGATACGAGTCCAATTGGGCACGTGAGTCTCCTAAGGAAGGTCTGAATAAGTCACCACTTCGTCTTCGCCACACTGCTTACTGCTTGCCAAACCCCCGCTCTCAACAGCGGAGCTGATCAACCTGCGGTTTTTCGCCCTCTGACTCAAGGGGCTATCGCGGCTCCGGACTTGTTCAGAGGTTCCCTAAACCAGCGTCTTGGCAAACACGGCGAATTCCAGATCGCCGCGCTTGGGAATACCAAATCTCTCGTCCCCATATGGAAACGGCTTGCTCTGTCCGGTGCCCTTATAGCCGCGCCGCAAATAGAATGCGATCAGCTCGGTTCGAATCGAAATCACCGTCATCGTCATGATTGCGCAGTCGTACTCGCTGCGCGCCACGCGCTCTGCCTCTGCCAGCAAAGCAGCGCCAAGACCGCTGCCCTGGGTCAATGGACTGACCGCAAACATGCCGAAGTACCCGACGCCGTCGTGGCCTTCGACATGGGCGCAACCTAACACCACGGCGTCCCGGGTCACCAACAGCACACGGCTGTCTGGCGCAAGAATCAGGGACGCCACTGATACCGCATCGGTTCGCTGACCATCGAGCATATCCGCCTCGGTGGTCCAGCCTTGCTTGCTGATGTCACCACGATAGGCGGACTCGACCAGCGCCACGATTGCTGGAATATCATCTTCCCTGGCCGCGCGGAATTCCATCGATTCGGGTTTCCTTGAAGGTATCGGATGGTGCATCGCATTGTGCAAAGCATCGAATGGCAGCAGCGCGCAGGGCCTGCGTGCCGGATGCTTATGGAGTTCGGCGAAGACGGAAAGTTCTGCGGGCAACGCGACTCCGCCCGCGCGTCCTTCCATCAGCGCGACCAACGCTGCACGCAACTTCGACATCCCATCTGCATCACGTCCCACCGCTGCATCACCCAGTATGGATGCGCTCGCGGTACAGATCGCGCAGCTCTCGCCCTCGAAGTGACAGGCCAGAACGTGTCCCGCTGCGGACAGCTCAGCTTGTATCGCGACGTGATCTCCACAACTGGCATTGTGGCTCTCGCCGCGATGCGTGGCTGAGCGCAACGGACCAAAGTTGCGCGGCGCACGATTATGCTCGAGCACGGTTTCGGAATAGAGGGCGGACACGGGCATCTGGGCATTATAGGTGGGAGGGGGCCCTCACGCTTCTAGGGAACCTGTGAACAAATTCGGAGCCTGGATAGCCCCCTGAGTCAGAGCGACCAGCTTCGCTGTTGAAAACCGGGGTGTGGCAAACGATAAGCTGCACTGCGAAGACGAAGTGGTGACTTGTTCAGACCATCCCTAGGTCAACACTTTTCGGACCTTTGCAACTGCCTCAACAAACGCGTCTATTTCTTCCATGGTGTTGTAGAACGCCAGCGAGACACGCGCTGTCGCCGGCACCCCGAAAAACTGCAGCAGTGGATGCGCGCAGTGTTGACCGGAGCGCACGGCGATACCCTCAAAATCGAGCAGGGTAGCCAGATCGTGCGCGTGCGCACCTTTGATCAAGAATGAAAATACCGGAGCGCGCTGAGCGGCTTCGCCAATCAGGCGCAGACCTTCGATGGCCTGCAAGCGCTCAAGTGCGTAAGCGCCGAGTGCGGCCTCGCGCGCGGCAATCCGGTCGATGCCGATGCGCTCTATCCAATCGATGGCAGCACCCAAGCCGACGAAACCAGCGATGTTGGGGGTGCCCGCTTCGAAACGTCCCGGCGGCAGTGCATACGTGGTGCGATCGAAACCCACGCGTTCGATCATTTCGCCGCCGCCTAGAAACGGCGGCATCTGTTGCAGAATGTCGCGACGCGCCCAAAGCGCCCCAGTGCCCGTCGGTCCGAAAAGTTTGTGGCCAGTGAACACGTAAAAATCGCAATCCAGCGCCTGTACGTCGACCGGCAGATGCGGCACCGCCTGCGAACCATCCACCAACACCGGAATGCCGCGCGCATGCGCAGCGTCGATCAGCGTGCGCAATGGGTTGATGGTGCCCAGCACATTGGACACATGGGTGATACCAAAAAGCTTGACGCGCTCGCTCATCATCGCGAGCGCGCCTTCGATATCGATCTCGCCTGTCGTGGTGATCGGTGCCGGTAATACGCTCGCCCCGGCGCGCTCTGCAACGATCTGCCAGGGCACGATATTGGCGTGGTGCTCCATCATCGAAACCAGGATCACATCCCCGGCCTGCAACTTGGGTAGCGCCCACGCATAGGCGACCAGATTGACCGCTGCGGTGGTGCCGCTGGTGAAAACAATCTCCTCGCGATGTGCCGCATTGATGAAGTGCTGCAACTTGTCGCGCGTCGCCTCATAGTGCTGCGTCGCCTCGCTGCCCAGCGTATGCACAGCTCGAGCGACGTTGGCATTGAACTGGCTGTAGTAGCGCGACACCGCATCGATCACACACTGCGGCTTCTGCGCAGTGTTGGCGTTGTCGAAATAGATCAACGGCTTGTCATGCACCTTGCGCCGAAGTTGCGGAAACTCAGCGCGCAAAGCAGTGATATCAAACGGAACAGCGGCGGCGCGCTCAGCGTTCATCGACTTCCTCGGCGACAAAGGCGGACATCGCCTCGCGCAGCACCGCGGACATTTGCGCACGCAGCGTGGCGTCACCCAGCGCCTGCAACGCCTCGATCGCAAAGGCATGCGTCAGCATCACGCGCGCCCGCGCCCGCGGGATTCCGCGCGAACTCAAGTAGAACAAGGCACCCTCGTCGAGCCTGCCGACCGTGGCACCGTGCGCGGCCTTGACCGCGTCGGCATGGATCACCAGTACCGGCCGGGTATTGATCTCGGCATGCGCGCAGAGCAAGAGATTCTTGCTGCTGAGCTTGGCGTCGGAACCATCGGCACCCACATCGACATTGAGGTTGCCGGTCAATCCGAGGCGCGCACGCTGATCGGCGATGCCACGCCAGATCAGATCGCAGGAAGTATCCAGGGCACGATGATGCACGTTGATCTGCACATCGGAATGGGCGCGTCCGCTCAGCGCCTGCACCCCGCCGGAAACGAAACGCGCGCCATCTCCGATCAGTTCGACCTCCACTTGGTGGCGGTTCAAGGCCTGGCCCGAAGTCAACTCGAACGCGTCCACCTCGGCACCGCGACCCAACCGATAACGACTGCTGTGAATGCTGCTCATCGTTGCACTGGCGTTACTGTGCCGCGTATGGGTCAGTCGCGCCGCTGAATCCAGTTCGATGTCGAGCAGTCGATTGCACAGATGTGCCGCATTGCCAGCGGCGTAATGCTCCTCGATCAATACGCACTGCGCTGCGCGCTCAAGTTCGACGCGTACGCGCGAGTGGAACGCCACAGGCGCGACACTGGGCAGCGAAACAAAAAACAGGTGAAGCGGCGTGGCGACCTGGGTATCAGCCGCCACTTTGATGCTGGCACCCGACAGCGCCAACGCGACGTTGGCAGCCACGAAGGCATCCATCGTCGAGAGTGGGCCCACATCATGCGCGGTGGGAACAAAGGGCTCGATGCTGAGTCCCGAAGGCAGGTCGCCGAGCGAGGATAGATTGTGCCGCAGCTCGCCATTGACGAACACCAGCCGCAACGTCGCAGCTGCGATACGCGCCTGAATGGCATCCGGCACCACGCGCGTCGCGGCGTCCTCATCGCGCAGTACGAACGCCTTGCTGGCCAAGGTGCGCAAAGAGGTGTAGCGCCAGGCCTCATCGCGGGCAACGGGCAGTCCGAGTTGTTGCAATTGCGCGTGGCCGCGACGGCGCAATGCGATCAGCGCGTCCTCGCTCAGCTTCGGTCGCAACAGAGAGTCGAGTAGCACAGATGACCCTTCGCTCATGATGCGAACGCCGCCGCCTCTTCGCGCTTGCGCTCGGCGATCCAGGCGTAGCCCTCATCTTCCAGACGCAGGGCCAGGCTCTTGTCACCACTCTTGACGATGCGCCCATCCGACAACACGTGCACGTAATCGGGCACGATGTAATCGAGCAGGCGCTGGTAGTGCGTGATCACGATGAAACTGCGTTCGGGTGAACGCAGCGCATTGACGCCATCGGCCACCATCTTCAGCGCATCGATGTCGAGGCCCGAATCGGTTTCATCAAGTATGCCCAGCGCAGGCTCGAGCAGCGCCATCTGGAAAACTTCATTGCGCTTCTTCTCGCCGCCAGAAAAACCTTCGTTGACCGCGCGGTTCAGCAGCTCGTCCTTCAAATGCAGCACCTTGAGTTTTTCGCGCACGCGCTTGAGAAACGCCATCGAGTCCAGCTCGGGCTCACCGCGATACTTGCGTTGCGCGTTGTAAGCAGCGCGAAGGAAATAGGTATTGTTGACGCCAGGAATTTCGACTGGGTACTGAAAGGCCAGGAACACACCCTCGCCCGCGCGCTGCTCCGGCTCCAACGCGAGCAGGTCCTTGCCGCGGAATTGCACTGTGCCTTGCGTAACTTCGTAACCTTCGCGACCGGCAAGCGCATAGCCCAGCGTGGATTTGCCCGACCCATTTGGGCCCATGATGGCGTGCACTTCGCCCGGCTTCACGTCCAGCGACAGGCCCTTGAGGATTTCTTTGCCGGCGACGCGGACGTGGAGGTTTTCGATAATGAGCATCTCAGGGTTCCGCTTGAATAATGGAAACAATATTTTGCACAGGAACATCGAGCAAAAAAGGGTTCAGAATAAGTGGTGAAATGCCGATTCCGCCATGCACGAGCCAGTTACGGTACTGCATTCCATCGTCCACTGCATCGTAATCATTGCTGGATAGCGCGCCTGCATCTTTCCATCGCCTTAAGAGCGTACTGACAGCAGGGAATTTCTGGCCCGGAGCTTTTGGCGTGGCTAACAAGCTGGAACCCAACAAGCTCGTTCCGGACTTAAAACCATTCAGTCTGGCTTCCAAGTCCTCGCGGAGATTTCGCTCTACAACAACGATAAAATCCAGTGTCGCTACCGACTCCAAATAGTCGCGCCGGTCGCTGAAATAATCGGAGACCTCGGCTGTTGTGGCTGCAGCCAAAGCTTCAGTCGCATCGCTCAGCGCAGTTGGCAGCGCAGATGCAACAGCAGAATTTATAAGCGTCAGTATCCTGCGTTCCAGCTCACTACTCAAATAGAGATTGTCAATCAATGCACTCCATGCCTGACCTGCAGCTCCAAGCAACATCGCGCTCACCCTTCGACAAGATATTCGAGCATCACCAAGAAAGCGGTTTCGTTGAGAGGCACAAGTTTTCTGCTATCGGGAACCAAGCGGCTCCAACCACCATTTTTCAGCACAAGACTGGTTCGCATTCCCGTAGACGACTGGACGTCGACGCGCCCATCGGCGCCCAGCACATAGGGAAGGTCTGAATAAGTCACCACTTCGTCTTCGCCACACTGCTTATTGCTTGCCAAACCCGCAAAAACCTGCGGTTTTTCGCCCCCTGACTCAGGGGGCTATCGCGGCTCCGGACTTGTTCAGAGGTTCCATAGGTGCCCTTCGGTTGGAATCGGATACCTACAGACCCGACCAATAACTGATAGTCGGATACCGAGTAGCCACCCAGCCTTTCCTCATAAATCTCGACCTCTCCTCGACGAGGAGCATTAATGGCTCCCCCAGCCACAGACTCGCTCAGCCACGTGTCCAGAGACGAATAAAGTTTATTGAGTGCGTCAATCCACTGTTGCTTTCGTTGACTCGCGCTGGCGACATCAGGATCGTTTTTTTTGCCTTAAGATATTCTGTAATCCTGCTGGACATGCGCTTCGCTCCAATAAATGACTAACCTATTGCGCCTTCAAGACTCACCTCCAGCAACTTCCTCGCCTCTACCGCAAATTCCATCGGCAGTTCGCGAAATACCTGCTTGCAAAAACCATCAACGATGAGCGATACCGCATCTTCCTCGCTGATGCCGCGACTGAGGCAATAGAACATCTGGTCGTCGGAGATCTTCGAGGTGGTGGCCTCGTGCTCGACAATCGCGCTCGGGTTGCGCACTTCGATATACGGGAAGGTATGCGCGCCGCAACGCTTTCCAATCAGTAGCGAATCACATTGCGTGAAATTGCGCGCGCCCTCAGCGGTTTTCTCGACGCGCACCAGGCCGCGATAAGTGTTCTGACCGCGACCGGCGCTGATACCCTTGCTGATGATTTTGGACTTGGTGTTCTTGCCAATGTGGATCATCTTGGTGCCGGTATCGGCTTGCTGGCGATGATGGGTCAGTGCGACCGAATAGAACTCACCGCTGGAGTTATCGCCGCGTAGTACGCAGCTCGGATACTTCCAGGTGATCGCCGATCCAGTCTCGACCTGTGTCCAGCTGATCTTGCTGTGCGCTCCGCGACATTCGCCGCGCTTGGTGACGAAGTTGTAGATACCGCCAACACCGTTTTCGTCGCCCGGATACCAGTTCTGCACCGTTGAATACTTGATGTTGGCGCGATTCAGCGCGACCAGCTCCACCACCGCGGCATGCAGCTGGTTTTCATCGCGCATTGGCGCAGTACAGCCTTCCAGATAGCTGACGCTGGCGCCGTCCTCGGCGATGATCAAGGTGCGCTCAAACTGGCCGGTATCGCGCGCATTAATGCGGAAATAGGTGCTCAGCTCCATCGGGCAACGCACACCCTTGGGTATGAACACGAAACTGCCGTCGGAAAACACTGCCGAGTTGAGCGCGGCGAAATAATTGTCAGCCACCGGAACCACCGAGCCCAGGTATTGCTTGATCAGCTCGGGATGTTCGCGCACGGCTTCGGAGAACGAACAGAAAATAACCCCGACTTCGGCCAACTCCTTCTTGAACGTGGTACCGACTGACACCGAATCGAACACGGCATCGACCGCTACCCCGGCCAAACGCGCACGCTCATGCAGCGGCACACCAAGCTTTTCGTAAGCTTCCAATAATTTGGGATCAACCTCGTCGAGCGATTTGTATTTCTGCTTGGGTGCGGCGTAGTAACTCACACCCTGAAAGTTGATCGGCGCGATCGCGAGCTTGGCCCAGTCCGGCTGGGTCATGGTCAACCAGTGTCGATACGCCTTGAGTCGCCACTGGGTCATCCATTCGGGCTCTTCCTTCTTCGCCGAGATCATGCGCACGACTGCTTCGCTCAGCCCCTTGGGCGCGATGTCGGTCTCGATATCGGTGACGAAACCCGCGTCGTAGCTGCGGTTGGCGATGAGCGTTTCGATTTCACGTGGTTGCGCTGACATGTCGGTCCTCAAACGGCGGCGGCGCGCAGCGGCGCAACCTGCGGCTGGATTGCGCCACGCGCAGTGGCTTGCGCGCTACCGTCGGGTTGCAGCATCTGCGCCAGACTGACACTGGCCAACGCCGACTCGATCACCCGACTGATGCGCCGCCAGTTGCCCTGCACACGACAATGCGGCTCATGCCCGCAGCTGCCTTGAACCGCGCTGCATTCGGTCATGCCCAGTGGGCCCTCAAGCGCCACGACGATCTGCAGGATGCTGATCTGATCGGCAGATCGCGCCAGTCGATAGCCACCGTGAATACCGCGTCGCGACTCGACCAGACCTGCGCAGGCAAGCTGCTTGAGCAATTTGCTCACGGTTGGCATCTCCAGTCGCGCGTGCTCGGCCAGCTCCGAAGCAGCCAGCACTTCGCCCGGACGGCCCGCAAGGCAGGTCATCAGAACGGTGGCGTAATCGGTGAGTTTGCCAATGCGCAGCATCGGGCGACGCGCTCCCTTAAACAGTACTGGAATGGTACCAGTTTCCGCCAACGCGCTCAACACGCCTCGCGGCAGCACCGGGCTAGCGTTTCGCCGCGCGTTCAGCCTCAACCAATGTCCGCAGCGCCTCTCGCTGCTCATCGCTGACGATGCGGAAGGCTGCTTCAAGCTTGGCGTCGATGCGCCGCGCAAGTAATTCCTGATCGAGGCAGGGTGCGGCCTCGCGCAGCAGCGATTGAAAAACCACCTCCAGTGACCACGCCCCAGACTTGTTGTTGTCCAGCGCAGCCAGGAATCGGTGATCACAGCGGGGAGTCCAGGCCATGTTCGATTCGGCGTCGCAAAGCACATGCCGCTAGCGCAGGCTCGAGACATGCCGCGCTTCATGCAATAGCGTGCCCGCGCGTTCTGCGTCACTGGCATTGGGTGAGTCAAAAAATGCCGGGCCCAGCATCAGCGTGTTGCGACCGTGCACGAACTGCGCGCGTACCCCGCCAATCAGACGGACGTCGTAGGCGAGACTGGAAATATGCCGATCCACATAATCGGCGGCATTACCCATACCCGGCAGATCAACCATGCGCAGTAGCTGCCACGCCTGCATCAGATCCTGCGCCGGCGCGTCGCAGTCTCCGGGCGGTCCAAAGCGTTCTGCCTGAAAGATGCCGAGCGCGCTCTGCACCTCTTGCCAGGATTCAGTCAACACCGGCAACTTGCAAGCACTGCCGCGGCGCGCAGCCGGGCTCAGCGGACACGCTGCCAACGCGGATGTGATCGTAGCAAGGGACAACAGCAGGCCACAGACCAGATGGGATTTGAGCATGCTGCAGATACTGCCAGAGTCATCTTTGCAATCGCCACTCTCGGCAAAGCGCAGCAAGTCACCTATCATCCACGCCCCGCCTGCAGCCCCGTCGACAAATCACCAAGCGCATGAAGCCCTATATCACCACTCGTCGTTCCACGATCCATGGCAACGGCGTGTTCGCCGCTCGCGACATTCCCGCCGACATTGAGTTGCTCGAGTACACCGGGCGACGTCTGACCCACGCCGAGGCCGATGAGCAGTACGGCGACACCGTCGACACCGGACACACTTTCTTATTCACGCTGGACGACACGTACATCATCGATGCCAACGAGAATGGCAACGATTCCCGCTTCATCAACCACAGCTGCGATCCGAACTGCCAGGCGTTTCTGCATGAATCACCAGACGGCGATCCACGCCACCAGTTCGTGATGATCGAGTCCATGCGTCCGATCAAGCACGGCGAGGAACTCACCTATGATTACAAGATCACTCTGCAACAGCGCTACACCGCCAAGCTAATGAAGGCCTGGGCCTGTCGCTGCGGCGCAGCGTATTGCACGGGCACCATGCTGAAGCCGAAAAAGCGTGGGCGAAAGTAGCGCGGAAATTGTTCCGATCGGTGCTGAACCATTCGATCCATCAACTGCGTGTGGAGCAAGCCGCCGCGCACGTGTAGATCAATATTCGAACGCCTTGAAGATCGGATCAACCGATCCCTGCCAATCACCGTGAAACAGTTCGAGCTTGCGTTCGGCCGGGCAGATACCGGCATCGGCGAACTCGATCAGCGGCTCCAGGTACATCGACTCGTCCATGCCGCGCGAGTTGAGTCGCGCCCGCCGCTGCAGACCATGCGCAGAGATTTTCAGCGCCTCGACCGCCAGATCGCGTACGCTGCCGCCGCGGAACGGGAGCTTCAAAGCATGCCGAGGCACACCACTGCGCAAAGCTTCGCGCTCGGCCATGCTGAAGTTTTTCACCAGATCCCAGGCGGCGTCCAACGCGGTGTTGTCATACAGCAGCCCCACCCAGAAGGCGGGCAATGCGCACAATCGGTTCCACGGTCCGCCATCGGCGCCACGCATCTCCAGATATTTCTTCAGCCGCACTTCTGGAAACGCCGTGGTCAGGTGATCGGCGAAATCCTTCATTGACGGTTTCTCGCCGGGCAACACATCAAGTTTTCCGGCCATGAAGTCGCGAAAACTTTTGCCGCTCGCGTCCACATACCTGCCGTCGCGGTAGGCGAAATACATCGGCACGTCCAGCATGTAATCGATATAACGCTCGTAGCCGAAGCTCTCGTCAAAAACGAAACCGAGCATCCCGGTGCGATCAGGATCAGTGTCGGTCCAGATATGCGAGCGATAGCTCATGAAGC
Organism: Pseudomonadota bacterium; assembly: GCA_034440555.1. GTDB lineage: Bacteria > Pseudomonadota > Gammaproteobacteria > Xanthomonadales > Ahniellaceae > 0-14-3-00-62-12. The sequence goes on along the minus strand of JAWXCG010000348.1, from coordinate 2,118 downwards.
CATTCGGCTTACCTTCGGTGAAGGGCGAGTCGGCGAAGAGCGCGGTGGCTATCGGCTGCAGTGCCAACGAAACGCGAAACATCTTCACCATTTCCGCTTCATTGCCGAAGTCGAGATTGACTTGTACGGTGCAGGTGCGGGTCATCATGTCCAGGCCCAAGCTACCGCGCTTGGGCATATAGTCGCGCATGATCTTGTAACGCCCCTTGGGCATCCACGGCATTTCTTCGCGCTTCCACTTGGGTTGGAAGCCCACGCCGAGAAAGCCAAGGCCAATTTCATCGGCGATCGAGCGCACTTCCTTCAGATGCTGATTGACCTCGCAGCAGGTCTGATGAACGGTCTCCAGCGGCGCACCAGAAAGCTCAAACTGGCCGGCGGGTTCCAGCGACACCGACGCCTGATCACGCAATAGCGCGATGACATTTCCATTGTCGTAGACCTGCTCCCATCCAAAACGACTGGCCATGCCTTCGAGCATGGCTTTGATGCCGCGCTCACCCAGATAGGTAGGAGGACGCAGATCATCGTTGCGAAAACCGAACTTTTCGTGTTCGGTGCCGATGCGCCAATCGGTTCGCGGCTTTTCACCGCTGGCCAGATAGTCGACCAGCTCCTGCTTGTTGGCGATCGGGGCTGGGGATTCCTGGCTGGGGTTGGACACGGCATGCTCCGGAACAGAATCAGATGTGGCAGATGGTTGCGAAAACAACGATTGCAAGTCAGCGCGAATTGGCCAGACGGCTTGACGCTGGAACACAGGATTCGACGCCAGTCCGGTGGCGATATCCCGCCTTATCCACTGCAACCGATCCCACCTGAAGCTCGCGCGCATGGGCTAGTCTTGCCAAGACCGGATCATTGCCAACGGGATTGCATGCGTTTCACATTGACTCAAATTCTTTTGGCACTGGCAATGGCGACCGCCGCCCCATTGCGCGCCGATTCCGCCGAGGCGCCGGTTCTGCGCCGTGGCAATGGACCGGAGCCATCGACGCTGGACGCGCATCGCGCCCAGGACATCGCCAGCCACAACATTCTGCGCGATCTCTATCAGGGACTGGTCGGTGAAGATGCGCGCGGCAATATTGTTCCGGGCATGGCCGAGCGCTGGGAGGTCAGCAGCGATGGCCTCGATTATCGGTTTTACCTGCGTACCAACCTGCGCTGGTCCAATGGCGAAGTGCTGGATGCGGCGCAGATTGTGGCTTCCTTTCGGCGCGCGTTGCAAAGCGAAACCGCCGCTCCGCTGGCGCCGTTGCTCGATCCGATCCGCGGCGCAACGACGGCGACGCCCGAGATTGATGTAGTCGATGGCAATTCGATTCACTTCGGTCTGTCGCGTCCCGCGCCTTTGCTCAAGCTGCTGGTGTTGCCGGTGGCGATGCCGGTGTATCTGCCAGCAATCGTGGCCCATGGCAATGCGCACACACGCCCTGGGCACCTGGTCAGCAATGGCCCCTATCGACTGCAGGCATGGGAGCCGCATTCGGCGATCACACTGCAACGCAACCCGCACTTCCACGCGCAGCAGGACGTGCGCATCGAGCAGGTGCGGTATGTGGTCACCGAAGATGCCGCCAGCGAACTGAAACGCTTTCAGGCCGGCGACCTCGACATCACTGAAACGGTGCCGCCGGGTCGACTCGATCGACTGCGCGAACGCTTCGGTAACGCGCTGCACATCAGCCCCTACCTCGGCAGTTTTTTCTTCGGCATCAACCTGCGCTCCAAGCCACTCGGGGATTCGCTAGCGCTGCGGCGAGCACTCAGCGTGGCCATCGATCGCGACATCCTCACCCGTTACATCACCGCATTGGGTGAGCAACCGGCTTACGGCCTGGTGCCCGATGGTATCGCCGGTTATGTCCGCGCCAGCTTGCCCGAGTCCGCAATGAACCAGCAAGAGCGCGTGGCGCTGGCAAGGCGCTTGATCGCGCAAGCCGGGCATGAAGTCGGGACACCGCTGGAGATTGAAATTCGCTACAACACTTCGACTTCGCATCGGCGGCTCAGCCTGGCCGTCGCGGCGATGTGGCGCGAGGTATTGGGCATCAAGGTGCGCCTGCGCAATGAGGAGTGGAAATCATTTGTGCAAAGCCGCCGCGACGGCCGCAT
>JAWXCG010000347.1:0-8684 GCA_034440555.1 Pseudomonadota bacterium | reverse complement strand
TGCTTTCCAAACCCCCGCTCTCAACAGCGGAGCTGGTCAAAACCTGCGGTTTTTCGCCCCCTGATTCAGGGGGCTATCGCGGCTCCGGACTTGTTCAGAAGTTCCCTAGGCGCGGAATAGTACTCTGACTCCTGTTTCGCCTGTTTCGGCGTGGCCTTGACGTCGTCGGCACCGCAGCATGCGTGTTCTCAACCCATCTGTCCCGGGGGACGGGTACGCGCAGCCCGCAACACCGCTGCGCGCAACCTGGAAGGTGGACCAAATACCCGTCAGGCTTGGGACGCAAGCAACCTACCCGCAAACTCGGCGAACAGGTTCTTGAGGCTGGTGCTGCTTGATAGCGGCTGATGCTGGTCTGTGTTGGCGACCGTCAATTCCAATGCCGCCGAGCTGTAGAGTCGACGTTCCACCAGGCGCTCGCAGAGGATCTGGTACCGGCGTGCATAAGACGCCGAATTGAATTCTTCAAACACCTTGAAGTTCGACTCGTCGCATCGTACCGGCGTCAGCGAGCCGTCGCACTCCTCCAACAGCATCAACCATGCGAGAAAGGGCGGGCGTGGGTCCGACATAAGTAGTGGATTCAGCACTGCCTGACCGCCTTCCGCAGCGCCACTTCGCGACTTGTGTGGTCCAGAGCTGTAGGCGCCGTGATAGTGGGCAACCCACAGGTCTGCCGCCGAGCCAATGACCTCTTCAGCGCGATTATTGAAGTTGTTGCCAAGCGATCCGACCTGGGACTTGAACTCGAAGACGGCAAGGAGCCGTCCATCATGGATGACAAGAACATCCCAGTTTTTGGTGGCGCGAAAAAATCCCGGAAGCACCACGTGCGACTTTTTGGTTCTGACCGCGTCGCTGGGCAGGCCGCAATGCGCCACTACGCGGCGCACCACATCAATGAATCCATCCATGTTCTTCCCACCAATGACGGCGTTTCGTGATCCACCCTGGGACTATGTTGTAGTGGCGCCGCGCCCACTCCAGAACTGTGCCACTGCTCCGGAGATCATGGAGTCGAAATCCGATGGCAGGAGATGGATCATGAAGACACCGCTCTGCGGTTGCTGGTGACCTGCGCGGCGCGCGCCACGGCCGCTACATGCTGCGCTTCGATTGGCGACAGTCCATACAATCGAAAGACAGGAGCGTTGACGATCTCGATATCGGTGCTGCCGGCGGCGGCAATCAACTCGGCGCGAATCGCATCCGGCACTTGATCCCAAGTCGGCAAACGGATGCGCCGAAGGTACTGCGCCTGAAATCGCAAAAACCCACCGGCCATGCGTGTGCAATAGGTCGCCACTGTCATCACACTCAACGACGAGCGCAACACCGTTTGCAAGGCACGCAGGTCCCAGCTTTCCGAGGTAACGAAGTAGAGGTTGTGATGGGGATAATAATTTCCATCGTCCAAGACGAAGGAAGCCTCTCCCTTGATGTCAGGTATCAGCAACTTCGGGCGCGCCACCAGCTCTGGATAAATTCGATCGATGGTCCGATACCAACCGTCACCGCTTCGGTTGGCGACATGGCGACGTGCAATTACATCGCGATGGCTTTCGATGTAGGCAGCAAACCTGGGGAACGACGCCAAAGCCGCGATGCTGCCATCGGCCAGGAAGGGATTGAGCACGCCCTTTCCGCTCCAGCGCACGTGGCCTCCCACAAGATCGCCAGCCATCACCAGGGGCAGCTTGCGCTCGTCTTCAACAGGTAGCTCATCGTAATTCTGGATAAAGACCCGATCGCATCCTGTCGCGACACCGATCCCCACTTTGCATCCGGCCTGCTCGATCGCAGGGAACATCGACTCGATTCGTCGCAACACGCGCAGCCGCCTAAGATCATCCAGCAGCCACGGCGAATCGCCGGCCTCCGACAACGTCACTTCATCGACCAGATCGCTCGGCACATCCGCCCTTTGCATGGCCCGCGACAAATCGCTCAGTGTGAAGCGCTTTGCGAAATCGGCGGCCGCCACGCGAGTCGGCATGGAGCTTTGGATGCCCTCGGCGACACGCTTGATGATGGTGATCGCCGGATAGGCAATTACATTCGAAAGAAACGAATCGAAGTTCTCCATGTCCACATAGTGGCTCAGATGAAAACCTTCGGTGATCTTGTGCCTGAGCGGGCCGCCGTACTTGTTCTTCAACCACCGATTGGCGCAAATGAAGCCGAGCACGCCCGAGGCGGTGAGTTGATCCAGCGCACGCTCATAGAATGGGACATAAAGATCTGCGCGGTCGTACAGCGTGCGGAACCGCGCTCGATACTCCGCGAGCAGCGGCGCAGGTATCCGCTCCTGGCGGACATAAGGCGGATTGCCAATCACGAAATCAAACAGACCCTGATCGCCGCAGAGCAGAAAATCGTCGCAGAGCAACCATGAATCGGCCAGCGCTTTCGCATCATGGGCGCTGACACCGGCATCGACGAGCTGCCGCTGCAAAACCTGGCCGGTGCGCAGCACGCTCTGCGGGTGAATCTCCACCGCACGGATGGCATGACGAAGGTCGCCCGCGATATTCGAGAAGTCCTGAACGTGACGGCCATAGGCGCTGAGCAGGCGTTCGACAGCGGGACGCAGGAAATCGCCATCGCCGAACGCAGGCTCCAGCAATCGAAGCTGGTGCAGTGGACGATCGGCGGTGTAGCCACTCAGATCGAGGATTGTGGTGACCACTTCAGGCCGAGTGAAAATCGCACCGCGCCCCGTGTCCCCAATGTCCGCCATGGATCGGATGGCATCAACGACATCCGGCGAACGCCACTCGGGACCGAGGTTGTCGAAAAGCATGGCCATAGAGTTTCGGTTCGTGGACGAGGGCGAGGCCCGTCGGAGCCCATTGTCACGACAGCCGACGATACAGAGTGCCGCAGTGTAGCGCCGTCTCAAGTCATGAACGAAAGGACAAGCGCGGCCGCGGCCGGGGTGAGAGCCCACCGCTGTCGTGGTAGTGGCCCACGGCCACGATGCTCTTGATCCCTCTCCCGCGCGCGCAAGGGTGAGGGGCCTTTGCCTTTGCCCTTACCCTTGTGGGAAACCCCGGAAGTCGATTCGGTCAACTTTTGTAGGCGATGAAAAATCCGACTCAAGGCACACGCAACGATGCGACACTCGAAGGACAAATCTCGATACAGGGGCGGGAAATGAATCCGACGAATGGTGCGCGCTGGCTGGCGATTCTGGTGCTGTCTACGCTGTGCGCTTGCTCCGGCAATGGCCGCCGCGCTGAGCTTGCGCAGGAAGATTCCTCATCACGCCAGGAGCTTCGCCACGATGAACCCGGCGAAGCCGCCGAGTTCTACGTGCGCAAACGGTTGGCGCCGGGCATGACACAGATTCCGGTCGAGCGCCTGCTCGAGGGTTACGCGCAGATGCAGCGTATGCCGCAGCACGCTGCATCCACCGGAGAGATTTATACCGACAAGGCCGATGCTGAGTTGCGCGCGCCGGATGCCGTGCTGGCCGCTTGGTCGGCACTGGGCCCGGGCAATATCGGCGGACGCACGCGCGCCATCGCGTTCGACCCGAATACGCCGTCCACGATGTACGCCGGTGGCGTCGGCGGTGGCGTATGGAAGTCAGTCAATAGCGGCGGCAGCTGGGCGCCGGTCAGCGACACGATGGCGAATATCGCCGTGGTGTCGCTGGCGATCGATCCAGTCAATGCGTCGGTGCTGTATGCAGGCACGGGCGAGGGCAGCAACAATATCGATGCCCTCCGCGGTGCCGGTATTTTCAAGTCCACCGATGCTGGCGCGAGCTGGACCCAGCTGGCGGCGACCACCGGCAGCAATTTCTATTTCGTCAATGATCTGCTGGTCGCGCCATCCAACAACCAGATCGTGGTTGCGGCTACCAGCACCGGCATTTTTGTCAGCACCAATGGCGGCAGCAGCTTCACCCAGCGCTCGACCGAGACGCGGTGCCTGGATCTGGCGGTGACGACGATCGCCGGCACTGATACCTGGCTGGCTGCCTGCGGCAACTTCACCCAGGGCAGGGTGCTGCGCACCACCGATACGACCACCTGGCCGCAGACCCTGGGTACCGACCCGCTCGATACCGGGATGGGCCGCACCGCGGTCGCAATTCACGGCAATCGGGCCTATGCCATCGCTTCCAGCCGCGTAGCCGGGTTCGATCGCACCGGCGATGGCAACGGCGACTACCAACACCAGTTGCATGCTTTTTTTCGCTCGGACGACGGCGGCCTGACCTGGACGGCGACGGTACGCAACAATGCTGCGCACCACGGCAACACCATGCTGCTGTCGGGCTATTTCAGTTGTTCGAACTTGGCCCTGGTCGTCGGCCAGGGCTGGTATGACATCGCGGTGGCGATCGACCCGATCAACCCCGACTTCGTCTGGGTGGGCGGCGTGCACCTGTTCCGTTCGGCCGATGGCGGCTTCAACTGGGGACGTGGTGATGCCATCCATCCCGACCACCATTTCATCGCCTTCCATCCGCTATACGATGGCAGCGCCAACCAGGTGATCTTCAACGGCCAGGACGGAGGTATCTATCGCGCCAACAATGCACGCGCCAATGTGGCGATGCTGCCTGCAGCGACTGGAGGCAGTTGTGCGCCAGCGAGTTCAGCCGTGGTTTGGGGCGGGCTAAATAATAGCTATGCCGTCACCCAGTTCTACCATGGTACGGCTTACCCGGACGGCGCGACCTATTTTGCCGGTGCTCAGGACAACGGCATTACTCGCGGCAACGACGTTTCCGGCCCCAATGCCTGGTCGGATCTGGCCTGTGGTGATGGTGGCTATACCGCGATCGATCCGAGCAACACCAACACCTTGTATGTCGGCTGTCAGAACGTCGATATCCAGAAGAGCATTAATGGTGGTTCGTCGTTTGGCAACGGCGACATTGGCATCACGGCCGCCGAGGGTAGTGTCTTCATCCCACCCTTCGCGATGGATCCCAACAATAGCCAGCGACTCTGGTTCGGCGGCGCGCGCGCATGGCGTACCGACAATGCGGCCACTGCTTGGTCAGCCGCGTCGACGCTGTTCAACAGCGGTAACGACCGCGTCACTGCGATCGCCGTGGCCACCGGCAACAGCAATCTGGTGCTGATGGCAGGCAATAGCGGCAGCAATCGCATACACCGCACGACGTCCGCGACGACCGCGACCTCAGCTACTGCGTGGACTTCGACCGCGGTCACTGGCTATGTCGCTGCACTGGCGTTCGCGCCAAGCGACAGCAATATCGCCTATGCCGCCATCGCCACGTTCGGCGCGCCGCACGTCCTGAAGAGCATCGATGGTGGCGCTACCTGGGCCAATGCCAGCGGCGGCGGCGGCGGCGCGCTGCCGGATATACCGGCGCTGAGCATTGTCGTGCATCCGGGCGATCCGAATCAGGTCTATATCGGCACCGATATCGGTGTGTTCAATACCCAGGATGGCGGTAGCAATTGGGCGGCCGAGATCACCAGCTTCCCGAACGTTTCTACTGAGTGGCTGCAGATCATCGGCAGCGGCAATGCCGCCCAGCTGTTTGCGTTTACTCATGGCCGCGGTGCGTTCAAGTTGAGTCTGGCCAGCGGGCCGGGGACCCTCGGTTTTGCGCAGGCAGCGCAGACCACGTTCGAAGGCGCGACGGCGCTGATCCCGGTCAATCGCACGAGCGGCAGCGATGGCGCGGTGGCAGTGAGCTACCAGACCAACAACGGCACAGCGACTGCGCCCGGCGACTACACCAGCACCTCGGGCACCTTGAACTGGTCGGCCGGCGACAATACGCCGAAGAACATTTCGATACCGATCACGGCTGATGCGGTCGCCGAGAGCAGCGAGACGTTTACGGTGACGCTCAGCGGCCCGACCAATGGCGCCAGCCTCGGCACCAGCACGCATACCTTCACCGTGCTCGATCCCGGCGTTTTTCCGCCCAACTGCGTGTTTCCGGCCGGTTACTCGACGCCGGGCGATGGCAGTGTCGCTTGGGCTGTCGCCACCGACAGCGTGCACGAAGGTGCCTGCAGTCTGCGTACACCCCAAGCCATGGGCAATAGCACCAATGCGCGCATTCAGACCACGGCCAATTTCAGCGCCGGCAACATCACGTTCTTTGCACGCGTATCATCGGAGCCGGGCTGGGACTGCTTCCGTTTCCTGATCGATGGCGTACGTCAGAACATTGGCAGCGGCTGCTCCAATGTCACCAATCCGGGCATCGCCGGTGAGTTCGCCTGGCAGCAAATCACCGTGCCGGTCACTGCCGGCATGCATACCCTGACCTGGTCCTACGAGAAGGACACCACTGACCTGGCTGGTGCGGATGCGGCCTGGATCGATCTCGTTTCTTTGCCGATGGCGGGAACGTCACCGGCATTCACCAGTTCGGCCCCGACAAACGGCACGTTCGGCGTGTTCTATACACACAACTTCACAGCCAACGGCAGCCCGGCGCCCAGCTTCGCGCTGCAATCCGGAAGTTTCCCGCCGGGCCTTAGCCTGGTTGGCGCCACGCTCTCGGGAACGACAACCCAGGCCGGCCCCTTCACCGGAACGGTGCGTGCCAGCAACACCGCAGGTAACGACGACCAGGCCTTCAGCATCAGCATCGCCGCTGTCATTCCGGGCGCGCCAACGCTCAGCAGCATGACTGCTGGCAACGCTTCGGCAACCGCAGTGTTTGTGGCGCCGGGTAGCGTCGGCGGTTCCGCGATCATCGACTACACCGTCAGCTGCATGCCCGGACCGGTGACCGCGACCGCGAGCAGCAGTCCGATCACGGTGCTCGGTTTGAGCAACGGCACGCCTTATAGTTGTTCGGTCACTGCGCGCAATACGGTTGGCAGCGGATCGCCGTCCAATGAAATGAGCGTCACACCGGCAGGTCTGGCCGATCCGATATTCAATAACGGATTCGAATGATCGCTCCCGCGCCAATCCGATCGGCTGCAACGGATTGGCGCGGACGAGACGCGCTAAGGTGAGGCAGCGCGTAGCAAGTAACGAGTAGCGGGTAGTCCGGATGCAGCGCAGCGCTGCATCCGAGCTACTTCCCTTAGTGCTTCGCACTTCCATCGCGGTATCGAACAGATGCCGCCATTGTCCTTGCGATTCGCAGGGCTCACCAGCGACCTGTGCATCTGCCTAGCATTCCGCGGAACTGGCATCCTGTAAGAATCAACAGCTGTGCCCCAAGCATATGCGGGCTATCGTCGTGTCGTCCCGAATTGCGATGCGGCTTGTCAAGCAGCGGCGGCAAGCGAACGCATCGGTGACCGGGGACAGGGACGCATCGAACCAACGACAGCAAACGGATCGTATGCAGGCTTCATCGCCTTGCTCCGGTTCGACGTGCGCAGGCGTGCCGCGCCTGAATGCACGAGGAGCTCACGGTCGCGACAACGGCCGCCCGTCTGCGCCTCGAACGAGATCTTGCTGTGCCTGCCCGCCGCTCCCTTCAATCCAGCGCAAGGAAACCACAACATGAGCCAACAAGACCAGCTAGACCAGATGCCGAGTTCTACGATTGCACCATTCGCGCCGGTTACTACAACCTCAGCGGCGTCGAAGTAGCACAGCATACGTTCGCCATCGCCGAGAAGAATCAGGTCAAATTTGCCCTGCCCTGCTTTGGGTCATTTGCACTGGCGGACGGAGAGCGAAATAACCGAGGCGTGGTTTATCCCGCCGATATGTGGACGCCCTGGATCGTCGGATCGACCAATCAAGGTCCAGCCCAGCTGGCGAATCTGTCGGTCGCTCTGGGCATGGCTCAGTTCACGCTTTTCCCGCGGATCGATTGGTCGGTGGCGGATTGGGATACGCACTGGCGCCTCAATCCGGCATTGAATGGATACAGCGTGGCAAGCTGGGCAGGGCTGATCTACGGGATCAGCGGTGTCTGTCATCAAGCCTGCAATCGCGTGCTGTGGTCGACGCGCAAGGGTGTTTTCGACTACGCGCAAGTCAACTGGCCGCCCAGCCTTTCCGCGAGCTACTGGGTCTACGGCTTTTACGGCAAGGCGATGGATGCCGCGGCGATTCTGGCAGCGGCGCTGGTCGTCAAGGCGTTGCTCAGCAGCGCGACTTCCGAGGAAGAAGCGCTCAAATCGCAGCAGCTCGTGCGCGACGTGATGGCGCATCAGATTCGCCTTGCGCTGAGTGATCCGACCGCTGGCGCCGCGCGCGGTCATGAAGTGCTCGCGATGCTGGATTACGTGCGCGAGGAATTGAGAGTCAAGGATGCCAAGACCCTGGCCGAAGTGGTGCGGCTCGATGGCCTCTTCAGCAACAAAAAAATCGCTATGGATCGGAACCTCTACCAAAGCCAGAGCTCCGGCGCACACGACGGCTATGCGGGCACCGTCAATCGCGAATTCAGTTTGCTGCTGGATAGCCTGAGGTCGGTTCTGCCTGAGGACACGTTCACGGCCTTGTTCCCCGACGCGCAGACCGGAAAAAAATATGAACTGGTCAATCGGAAACTGATGCCGGAGAATTATCTGCGACACCGTGAGGGCCGGCACGATTAGCCAGAAGTAGCTCGGGTGCAGTGCAGCGCGTAGGCCGGATCGAAACGAAAAAGTAGCACGTAGGTCGGGTACCGCTGCGCGGGACCCGACCTACTTCTCTGCCGCAAAATTCGCGCATGTCAGATTCCGCATGCGCTGTTCGAATTGAGTTCTGTCCACTCG
>JAWXCG010000346.1:0-4874 GCA_034440555.1 Pseudomonadota bacterium | reverse complement strand
TGGCCAGCGTTGCGCCGTACTGATCGACTGATGTGGTCGGGATGATGCGGCCATTGCCGTCGCCCGGGTCGTTGAGGTTGGGTGATGGTATGCCGTAGGCTGGCGGCGTGGGGCTGAGCAGGCTGGGCATGACCAGGCCATAGTTCGCTGCCTGACCGGAAAATCCACATCCATTGCCGTAGAATTTTCCGCCTTGCACAGCGCCACCGACAATGAACTGGTGTGAGCCCCAGCCGTGATCGGTGCCGCCGTTGTTGGCGGTCATCGAACGACCAAAGTCAGACGCAGTGAACGCCGTCGCCACTTTGGCCAGGGTGCCGCCGGGGATCGCGATCGAGTTCAGTGCGTTGTAGAAACCGGTGAGCGCGCGCGACAACACCGGCAGCAAATCAGCCTGCTGCGGAAGCTGATCGCCATGCGTGTCATAGCCGCCGGTATTGACGAAGAACACCTGGCGCTTGAGTCCGCTGTAGCCGGGCACGTTGTTGTAGGCCGCCCAGATCAGGCGCGCCGCGGTCTGCAGCTGGGCGTCAAAGTTGTAGCCATCGGCATTGGGGAAAAAGCTGGAAAAACTGGGCGCGCCCGCAGCGTTCAATGCCATGCGCACGACCAGAGCCGTCGCCTCGGCATGATTGATGGTGGCGGCGAAGGTGCGTTCCAGCATATTGGCCTGCGTGCCCACCGCCTGCAGTGCGTCGAAAGAGGGGCGCAGTTGGGCATGGTCGTCGTAGGGAAGATCGAGCGTGAGTGCCTGGCTCGCATTCATGATGTAGCCATTGACGTTTTCGCCACGAATGAAGGCGTCTTCGCCACTGAACGAAGTCATGATCGGAATATTCGGCGGATTGGCGCTCTCCAGCAGATCGCAGATGCGGCCACCCCAGCCGGTGGTGGGCGTATTGGTGGGCGGCGATGCCTGCCAGTAAGCCGATTGATCCGCGTGTGAATAAAGTTGCGGCGGCAATGCCGGGTTCAAGTTGATGTATTGGTTCTGTGTGACCGGTCCGACCAAGGTGCCGACATTCGCCATGATCGCGAGCGGACTGCTGACCTGATTGAACAGCGCGGCCATTTCCGGCATCTGCGCATGCAGCGCGTATTGAATGCCGTCAGCCGATGTTGCGCCCGCATCGTTCAACGGGTGCAAAAGATTGCGCGTCAATGCCAGTTGCGGCCGCACACCGCCGGCGCCGAAGAAGCTGTTAAACGCACTCTGCGTGTAGGGCACCACAGTATTGAAACTGTCGTTGCCACCGTAGAGAAAAACACAGACCAGCGCCTTGTAGTCGGTGAACACATAGCCGCCGCCCCGCGTCGCGGCTTGCAGCAACTGGATATTGCCCAGCGCGGAAAAAACGGTGGCGCCGCCAAGAGCGGCGTGCAGGGTCTGACTGATGAATTTGCGGCGATCGGGTTTCATCGTCCTGTCCTATTTCTGAATCATGTATTCGGGAGAGGTCAGGATCAGCAACAGCGCACGGCTGATGCGCTGCGCGCGCCAGTCGGCACCATCGGCAATGCCGATCGTGTTCAGATTATTCAGCAGCACCTGACGCATGAAGGGCGACATCTGCCCGGACATGAAGCGGATGTTGTAAGCATCGATCAGGAGCGTGGCCGGGTTGCCGGGGCCGCCATCGGCATTGCCGGCCAGGGCTGCGTCCTGAGCACGATTGATCTTGACGTCGCCGGTGTCGTCGTTGGGCGCGCAGACATCCGATACATCCAAGTTCCATGCCTTGCCGGCAGTGCTGTTGGTCGAATTGGTGATCAAGGTGTCGGTGTTGATCTGGAACTCGGGCCCGAGCAGACCGGCTGCGGTCATCTCACCAGGCGGCAAATAGCTCGGCTTGAAGAAATTGAACACACTGAAAGCATTGAGCGGCGCCTGTCCGACACCACTGCCGTAAATCGTATCGGCCGTGCCCCAGGCCGTGACATACCCGGCGTAGCGATAGGGCTGATTGGCGTAGTGATAAATGGTGGTTCCGGCCGTGTAGTCGCGACCGCAACGATGGATCGCGCCCATTGCACGCCAGAAGTGCGTGAGGCGCAGCAGCGGCTCGCGCAACTTGCCATAAGTATCCGGCCGCGCCCACTGGCCGGTGCGGGCTTCGGGATCCAGCAAGATGGCCTGCACCACCGCGCGAAGATTGCCGCGTACCTGTCCGGCGCTGCCATCATTGTTGAACACATTGGCGACGCGCTGCACATACTGCGGTGTCGGGTTGCTGGTCACCAGACGCTGGATCAACTGCTTGCCAATGAACGGGCCGATGTTGGGATGGCGGAAAATGTTGTCGAGTGCGAACTGAAGATCGGATTGCGGTGTGCCGCCCGCGGCGAGCAGTCCGCCGTTCACCGCACCTGGGTAGGCAAACAGCTGCTTGCTGACGATGTCGTTGACTGGGTCGGTGCCGTTGTCGTGATACGCGGTGAACGCGACCATCGGGGTCTGGAAGTTAGTGCCGTTGGTGTAGTCGGGCCCGCAACCGGTAAAGTTGGCAGAGGTGCAATCGGACCATTTCCAACCGGTGAACACATGGGCAAACGCGGTGACCAGTTGCTGGTCATAGCTCGGGATCGGCTGCCCGCCCAGCAGTTGGGGCGTGCCGTCGGTATTGAGCATCACTAGGCCAATGCTGAACAGCTGGTTGATTTCGCGCGCGTAGTTTTCATCCGGGTGCAGGTTCTGTGCGAGGTTGGCGCGCCGATTGCCCATCATGTTGAGATACACGCCCATCGCCGGGCTCAGCGTCGTCTGCTCCAGAAGGGTACGAAAATTGCCGAACGCATTGTTCACCAGGATGTCGTAGTAGTAAGCCATCCCGTTGGGAAACTGGTTCAGCAAAGTGTTTTGATCCGAGACCACGAAGATCTCGCTGAGCGCAAACGCCACGCGCTGACGCAGCTGATCGGTATGCAGGATGAGATTGTTCTGCGGATCAGGCCCGCCCAAAGCACCGAGGAACCAGGCTTCGCGCAACGTCGTTGAGCCGGTGCCTTCATCCAGTATGTTGGCTACCCAGTTGTGGTAGTTCAGATGCAGGCTGGGCGGCGCGCTGAATTGCTCGTTGAGCCAGCCCTGGTAAGTGAGCGTACGCAGCCGCGCGATATCGACATCGGTCGGCCCGAACGTTGCCTGCGCCAGAAAGCGCGCTGCATCGCCGGTAGTCGCGGGGCCATTGCCGATATTTTCGAGGCCATCGTTGAACATCGGATTCGGGAAATGATCCGGAGTCGCTGCGGCGACCGTTCCGATCGAGAGGATTGCCAACGGCAAAGCCCCGATACTGCAAATGCGCGAAAGCGCCGCGCTGAGCTTGCTCACTAGCCGTTCTCCCCTGTGATTCCAAAGCGTCCAAGATTGCCGTGGTTCATGCTTGCCACAGCAGTTCCGATCGAGTCACGCAGCCAAACCATTACTGAGGTCAGCAGCGACCAGTGGCCCGACCTACACCGTACCAATAAAACCAAACAAACACGCTTGCTTCCGATCCAATTCGGACCGCAAGTGATCCTCATCGCAGTCACCGTATCCTCACACACGAACTCATTGCATGTCGGCTTCCACTGTGACGGTTAGGTTAGTCCAACGCCGCCCTTCCGAGTGTGACAATTTTCGACTTCCGCCGCCGCGGCATTTCGCCATGGCGATCCCATCTCAATCCATATAACGCCAATCGGCACCGAAACCGAACGTACTCATTTCTTGCAATGCCCATCAAGGCCGAAAACCAACAGACAAGGGCGGGCGCGCCAGCGCTGGCTCGGTGCGGAGCAGGTGGGTGTGGTTGATTCCAATACTGCCGACTCCGCGGCAGCAACAGCAGCGCCGAGTATCGTAAAGTGAAAGCTCCGCTATCGAGACACCGTATGTCCACCCTGTTGCCCGCCGAGCTGGCCTGGTACGTCACCGGCCGCTTTTATCGCAAGTCCGATCAATCGCTGGCCGATTACGGGTATTTCATCCATCTGGCCGGTATCGCCGCGCCGATGTTCAATGGCGCGCCGGGCGAGTCGACGGCGCATTTCACTTTTGCCGCTACGCCGTTTGTGGCAACCGGATTGGTGAATGGCACTCTGAGTCTGGCGCTGGATCCGGTCGGTGAATTTTCGATTTACCTGCAGCGCAAACCCAAGGGGAATTTTAACAGTCCGGAGTCTTTCGCCCAGGGCGAGTGCATTGCAACGTTTCGGCGCATTAGCATAGCGGTCGGCACTACGGTGGCCGAAGGCGCCGGCAAGCAGGCGCAGGCGCTGTTTTCCTCGAATGTGTTTACCGCGCGGCTGATCGACAGTGCGCCGTTCGCGCTTGCCGGCGCAACGTATGACCTGCGACAGATGCTCGGACATGGCGTAACCCAATTCGGCACCGCCGCAGCCACGCCGATCAATCCGCCGCCTGCGCTCTACGATCTGGTAATTGCGTTCAGCGGGTCGGCGATTGCGTTGGGTGGGTAGGCCTCAAGTCAAGGGTCACAGGTCAAGGGTCAGGGTGATTTTCGATGCTGGGTAGTGTTCACTGATCCCAGAGGCAATTAGCTGAGCCAGTGATGGCCGTTGTCGCATCTGCGTATCGGCCGCTGATCCATGCGCTGCGCAATGATCTGACCTTGCTCCACGTCCAGCACTGCAACACCGGCTCGATCACCGGCGCCGACGATCGAGCCCGGGTCGTTGTTGCACGCCGCAAAGAGGCAAGCAACTGATTTCTGAGCTGGTATCCCCCAACCTGCCGAAAGGAGTGCAGCTGGGCGCGAGGCTTCGCGACTCCGTAGCAGCTGCCGCGGCCAGGTCCGCTGCTACGGTCCGGCGACCCTTTGCCTGGACTGCTCCGGCTGAAGCTAAGGAACCTCTGAACAAGTCCGGAG
>JAWXCG010000345.1:0-23214 GCA_034440555.1 Pseudomonadota bacterium | reverse complement strand
CCGACGGCGATCAGTCGCGATCTTGCCGGGTCATAGGCCATGTCTTCGATCGAGGTGAGCGTGACGGCACCATCGTCGACACGCAGGCGGCCGTCTCCGCTGAATTGGGCATCGAGCACGCCATCGGCATCGAGGCGCGCAAAGGCGAATGTCTCGCGGCCGGCAAAGCTGCTCGCGGTGCCGCCGAGCACGATATCGCCAGTGGGCAACACCAGCAGTTGCGAACACATGTCGTTGTCGCCGCCGCCGCCATTGAAATCGATTTCGTTGTAGCCGCTGTCATTGAAGCTGATGTCGAGACTTCCGCTCGCGGTGGTCTTCACGATCAGCATGTTGCGTTCGCTGCCGCGCGTGACGTAGCCGCAGGCAAGCACACGCGAGTTGCTGAGCGCGACGACATCATTGAATCGACTTTCGACACCGATGAAGGGAATGAAGGTCAGCGCGAGCTCGCCATCGCTGCTGAAGGCCGTGTCCATCACGCCATCCTCGGTAAGCCTGGCGACGAAAGCGACATTGCTGCCGGAAGTATCGGCATGGCCGGCGACGATCGGACGGTTCAGCGGATCGGTCGCCAGAGCAATGCAGTAGTCGGCATGGGTGCCGCCGCGATCCAGAGTGATGCGGGCAGTGGCTTCGAGCGCATCGCCGAAGTCCATATCGACCATGCGCGCATTGCGGCGCATGCGTGTCAGCGCGCAATCGCGGTTGAAATCAGCGGCGCCATCGCGCCAACTCGACAGCACCAAAAGACGCCCGTCCGAATCCTCGGCGATGGCGTTACCGAACACATCGTAACGATGCCCTTTGCTCAACATCTGAAACGCGCCCATGCCGTATTCCGGGCCGAAGCCACTCGATGGCGCACCCACCTGGGCTGCGCCCGCTGATGCCGCCAGCACGACGGCGACAATGACGATGGCAGCAAGTAAACGATTCATCAGTGTATTTCCTTGTTGGTACCTGTGCTCCCCTTACGCAAAGCACCGACGGCGGGGTCATGAGTGGCAACGGCCATTGGCAATGCCAGTAGCGTTGCGGCTGTCGGCCGCGTCGCTTGCGTTTATTCGAAGCCATCGCGTAGCAGCAACTCGCTGGGCGGCGCGAACACATGCACCGCGCCTTCGTTGACGAAGTCTGCGTCCTCTTCTTTGGCGGCGACGAAGACGCTGCCATCCGGATGCATGGCGATCTCGCTGCCGAAGAAGCACGATGTTTCGATGTTGGGCGAACGCAGTTGTTGTTGCTGCGTCCATAGATTGTTCGGATTTGAATAGAGATAGACGGCACCTTCGTTGC
Source organism: Pseudomonadota bacterium (assembly GCA_034440555.1). Taxonomy (GTDB): domain Bacteria; phylum Pseudomonadota; class Gammaproteobacteria; order Xanthomonadales; family Ahniellaceae; genus 0-14-3-00-62-12. Next base: position 21,915 of record JAWXCG010000345.1, on the reverse strand, counting down.
TGCTGTTGCCGGCATAGCCTGGGACGCCGACGGCAACACGGTTGCCGCGCACCGCCACGCTGGTGGTCGGGCCGACATTGCCGGCATCGGCGATCAGGTTAGCTTCTGGCAGCCATTGCGCGAAGCCGCGCCGATAAAGTTTGACCGGCACGTTGTTGGCGACGCTGGTCACCGCCAGCAGTCCGTTGTCGTCGCTGACATCCAGCCCGAAGCCCTGGTCCGGCATCTGTCCCATCACATCGGGCCGACCCGGGTACCACTCGCCATCGCCGACATCGCGGCGATAAGTGCTGAGCTCGCCTTCGCTGTAAATATCCGGTGCGCCTATCGATGAGGGGGTGCCGACAATGGCGAGGTCCGCATCCCAGGCGCCGCGCGACATCCGGATGGCGACGCCGAAGCGCTGTCGCTGCCAGCTAGTGTTGGCTTGGCGTGTCGACACATCGCCTTCATCTGCGCGGCCATCGCCGTCGTTGCAGATTTCGCCGATCAATGCACTGGTGCCGTTGAAGGCAAGCGCGCGCCCGAAATTTCTGCGATCGAAGTTCTGGCAATTGGTCAGCAGCTGAGACTCCAGCTGCCAGATGCCGGCATTGCGCCGATACACGTAGACCTTGCCGGTATCGGTGCCGAATTGCGAATCAAAAAACGCTGCGCCGACCAGCGCGATATCGCCCGAGATCGCCACCACCGCGCCGAATTGATCGCCGGCCGCTGCATCCGGCGACGCGATTCTTTGTTCCAGCAGATACAGGCCATCGGGCTGGCGCCGGTGGAAATAAACAGCACCCAAGTTCTGCAGCGTGCCCACATCTTCGTTGCCGGCACCGATCAGGAGCGCATCGCCATCGACCGACATCGAACCGTAGCGCGCATCGGTCAAGCCCTGGCCGATATCCAGCGCACGAACCAGCACGGGAAATGGCTCTACGCCATTGCCCTGGCTGAGCAGCACCTCGCCCTGGAGGATATTGCCGTAAAGATCGGCACGAAAATCGCTGACAAACGTGGCCGGTCCATTGCGGTCCAGTGCGATGAGGCCGCCGATGGCCTGACTGGCGCGCGGCTGTGGCGCGCTGCGGCGCTGCACGGCGGCCGTCGCGGTGAAGCCGGCGTTGAAGGTTACGCCATACACGGCACCGGCGTTGCTCAGTGAGGCATTGATGTCGTAAAGATCGGCGCCGATGGCCGCATAGGCGCCATCCAGGGCGAGGCCGTTTCCGTAGCGCTGGCCGGCCTGGGCATCGCTGAGACGAAACGTCGCTGTCCAGTTGGAGGCACCGCGTCTGAAGCCGTAGACGGCGCCGGTGTCGGCTTGCTCATTGGGCGCAGCGATCAGCATGCGGTCGGGCGTTGATGGATCCAATCCACTGATGGCGACCTGCGCTCCGAAGCGCGCCTGCGCCTGTGGTGTGGACGCGGTGAGTCGATTGACCTGATTCCACGTCGTCATCGTCAACTCGAACACATAGGCCGCACCTGCATCGGCGAGGATCGGGCCGCTGCCCACATCTTCCGCAGGCGCACCGACCACGACAGCGCCAGCGACGATGGCAACCGCGGCGCCAAATGACGCATTGGCCTGCGCTGTCGAAGGCGTAAGAAAAACCGATGACCACACGCCGGTGTTGGCACGGCTCAGCACGGTCACTCGTCCCTGCCCAGAGTTGAAGGAGCTGTCGCTGATGACGACACGATCGTCGTCTACCGCCAGCGCGTTGCCGTAGGCGCTGTTGTTCGTCGTTCTGTTGATATCGAGTGCCCATCCGTTGGTGCCAAAGCTATGGACGGATACGCGCCGACTGGTGTTACCCGCGTTGCGTGTGGTGTACGCAATGCGCGTCCCGCTCAACGCTACTTCGACCAATGCGCCGCTGTTGTCCTGAAGGTCGAGATCCGGTGCGCGTTGCAAGACACCGGCAACACGCCGGTAGCCACGCAGCAATGTGCGATTCAGCACGCCACCCTGCGCATCGAGCAATAGATCGCCGATCACGGCGATGTCACCGTCGACGTCGATGCGCCAACCCAATTGGGTGTTGGGCCGCCCTTCACCGCTTGCCTGCGGTCGCAGCGTCTGCTTGAGACTGTAGTTCTGGGCCGACGTCATCGCCAGCGGTATCAAACAGCCGGCGACGATCAGCGCAAGGCGCAACAAGGTTTTCATGATGGGTTCCTCCGTGCCGACCCATACGGAGGAATGCGGAAAAGGGGGCATTCGGCGGCGCATCGAACTGAGGTGTTCGAAGAGAACCGATCCGTGAGCGGTGCCTTCGTTTGAAATTCTGCGTGCATACCGAACGTTGCAAGTAGGCGGGTGGTGAACGCAGCAAACCCCAGCAAATACGCAGCGTTGCTGGGGTTGGCTACGCTCACGGCCAGCCTACGATTTTGTTGCGTCGCGATAGCGAGAATTTCAAGCTCAGACCCTGGCGGTCTGTGACTCAGTCCGCCAGCTCCGGAAGGTCGCGATAGAAATCCAAAGCCTCGGGATTGGCGAGCGCATCGGTGTTCTTCACCGGGCGGCCGTGCACGATGTTGCGCACCGCGAGTTCGACGATTTTGCCGGAAATTGTGCGCGGGATATCCGGTACCTGGATGATCTTGGAAGGTACATGCCGCGGTGTGGTGTTTTCGCGGATCACTTTGCGGATTCGGGCCTGCAGCGCCTCGTCGAGCGTAATGCTTTCGCGCAGCCGAACGAACAGCACGACGCGCACATCGTGGTCGAAATCCTGACCAATGGCGAGTGATTCCAAAACGTCTTCCACGCGTTCGACCTGGCGATATATTTCAGCCGTGCCGATGCGCACGCCGCCCGGATTGAGTGTGGCGTCGGAACGGCCGTGAATGATGATTCCATCATGCTGGGTCAGCGTGGCCCAGTCGCCATGGCACCATATGTTGTCGAAGCGTTCGAAGTACGCGGCCTTGTACTTGCTGCCATCGGCGTCGTTCCAGAAGCCAACCGGCATGCTCGGAAATGGCGCCGTACAGGCGAATTCGCCGGGTGTTTCGCGAACTGATTTACCCTCGTCGTCGAGAATTTCGACTTTCATGCCGAGACCTCGCGTCTGCAATTCCCCGCGATACACCGGCAGTACCGGAGCGGCGAGTGCGAAGCAGGAAACGATATCGGTGCCGCCGGAAATCGATCCCAGCAGCACACTCGATTTGATATCACGATAGACGTAGTCGAAACTCTCCGGCGCCAGCGGCGAGCCGGTGGACAGCACGGTCTTGAGGTTCAACAGCTTATGCGTTTCGGCCGGCTTCACGCCAGCCTTCTCGATCGCCGTGATGTACTTGGCGCTGGTGCCGAAGACGCTGATGCCAAGCTCATCGACGATATTCCACAGCACATTGCCGTCGGGATGGAACGGCGAGCCATCGAACAAGCACACGGTCGCGCCCGTTGCCAGGCCCGAAACCAACCAGTTCCACATCATCCAGCCGCAGGTGGTGTAGTAAAAGAGTTTGTCTTCGCGCTTCACATCGGCGTGGAGTACCAGTTCCTTTAGATGCTGGATCAGCGTGCCGCCGGCACCGTGCACGATGCATTTGGGAATTCCTGTCGTGCCACTGGAATAGAGTATGTAAATCGGGTGCGACCAAGGCAGGCGTACGAACTCGATCTGTCCAGGTTCGTAGGCGGCAGTAAACTCAGCGAGTGTGACCGCGCGCGACACGCGCGCTGCGTCTTGCGTGGCGCTGAGGTAAGGCACGACTACGACCTTTTGCACACTCGGCAGTTGCGCAAGAATGCTGCTGATCTTGTCGAGGCAGTCGAACGATTTCCCGCCGTACGCATAGGCGTCAGCGCTGAACAACACCTTCGGCTCGATCTGTCCGAAGCGGTCGACCACGCCATTGATGCCGAAGTCGGGCGAACAACTGGACCACAGCGCTCCGATACTGGTGGTGGCCAGCATCGCGATCACTGCTTCCGGAATATTGGGCATGAATCCGGCGACGCGATCGCCGACGCCGACGCCTTCGGCGCGCAATGCCTGAGCCACACGTGACACCTGCTCATGCAACTCTGCGTAGGTCAGATCACGGGCGATACCGGACTCACCGCGAAAGGCGATCGCGAGTTTGTCGTCACGAAAGCGCAGCAGGTTCTCGGCAAAGTTGAGTGTCACATCAGGGAAAAACTCCGCACCCGGCATCTTGTCGGCATCGATCAGCGCGCGGCTGCGATCGCCGCTGGCGCGAATGCCACAGTAGTCCCACACCGCGGTCCAGAATTTCTCGGGATATTTGACCGAGAAGTCGTAGAGGGAGACATAGTCATACACCTGCGCATCCACTTCCTGCTGGACGCGCTTGATGAAACGGCCAAGATTGGAGCGCTCGATGCGTTCCGGACTGGGTTGCCAGAGCAGGTCGGTCATGGGAATACAGAAGTTCGGGGTGACTTCACGTTAGCCGAGCGAGTGCCGCGGAGCAACCGTACCTTGGTAGCAACGCGCCGGTGCGTGCAATGATTGTGGGAGCGGCGCAAGCCGCGAAGCGCTTTTCGCACTTCGCACCTCAATTGCCCGGGCGCAAGCTTCACGGCTTGCGCCGCTCCTACATGCGCCGACAGCGCAATGGTTTATTGCATCAGCCGCAGCGCCGGATCGCCCAGCAGCAGCATGCCCATGCTGACATCACGTGCGTCGGGGTGGTCGGTCGCGAATTGATTCTGTGCGTTACGGAAAGCATCGCCGAGCCGGGTCCCCGGGGCAGTCATCGCCGGCACCAGCAATGCAGCAAAGAGTTCGTCGTTGATGGTTTCGGTGAGGCCGCTGGCGGCAATGACGGCACCGGCACCCGCGTCGCTGCCGACCAACAACGCATGACTCAGGCCTTGATAGTTCGGGTCGACGAAGAAGCCGCCCCAGCAGCCCCACATCGTCGTCAGGAAGGGCGCGCCGCTATTGGTGAAAAGCCCAGCGCTCACGTCAGACGCAGACAGCAGGCCGGCGTAGGTCCAGCCGATCGGCGAGCCGTGGCCGTAATAGCTCACCCATTGCCGGCCACCGTTAATGGTGGCGAACATCTGGCTGCGCGCCGCAGCGATATCGGCACCGGCAGTCAGGAACACGCGCTCGGGCGTCGCACGCGCGGCGCGATATGCGCTGTCCGCAGAGATCTCGAACTGATCGCTGACCAAACCAAAATCAGTTTCGGTTCCTGGTTGGTCGGCGACCAGCAAGGCCGGCAACAGCACGCCAGTGTTGTTCAACAGCAGCGTCTTGGAGACCAGGCGCTGAAGCTCGATCAGGTTGCGTGCCGGCAGGCGCCCGACCGCGATATCGAGCCGGTCATCGCCGTCAAGATCGCCAAATGGCACATCGCTGGCGCCGTAGCGAATCAACGGATGTGTGTTGCGATAAAAAGTGGGCACCAGGCTGACCGAGCCGGCGCCCGTGTAGTTGAAATAGTCGTAAGTGTCACCGCCAGCGATCAGCAGATAGCGGGTGCCGATCTCGGTGTAAGCAGCCTGCACAAACCGCCGCAATGCTTCGGGGTCGCTGCTGCCATCGCCGAATTGTGGGTAGATATCTTCGATGGCGACTGCGCGTGCGCTCAGCCCCTCGGCGCGGCGCGCGGCCAACAGCGGCTCCAGCGTATTGAGCATGAAGGCCGGGGCAATCGCCAGATACTCGGCGGCGCCTGCAAACAAATCAATCGGTGGTCGCGCCGACTCGACGACCGGGGTGCGATGCGCGGCCAGCGTGCTGAGCACGTAACGATCGCTGCTAAGTTGATCGCCGCCATAGCGCACCGCAAAACCATCGACGGACGTCTCGACGGTGCCGAGCAGTTGCTCGGTCTGTGTGTCACGTTGCCGATAGACCAGCACCGAAGAGTTTTGGAATCCGCTCGCACGATAGCCGACACAGTCGCTGCTGCCATTGCATTCGTTGCTGGCATCGCCAAGCCCGTTGGCGAACAGGCGGTCAGTATTCTGTTGATCGACACCATCGTAGTGGTGCGTGAGCCGATCGGACTCGGCAAGCAGCCGCGCCCTGTAGCTGAGCGAGACCGATTCGATGTGGACTTTATCGGTTTCGAAGCCGGAGTCATCGAGCGTGAAAGCGACCGAGTTGCTACCACTCTGCCAGTCCGTTGCAGCGAGCGCATGATCGAGCAGGCGCGCGCCGATCCCGTCAAAGCGATCGTCGGCCACCGGTTGGCCATTGATGTCGATAACTACGCGATGGTCCGGTCCTTCGGCGTAGTTCAAGCCACCCCAAAGACTGGCACGCAGCATCGCATCTTCACCATCAACGCGATTGGGTGCATTGAAGCTGAGGCTGCCGGTGGGGCGTTGACTGCCCACGCGCGTCAGCGCAAACGCATACCAAGGGTCGGCAATCGGCGCGGCAAAACTCCAGGCGTTATTGGGCTCCGCGACAACGCTACGGCGATATTCGCCGATCGCCGCTGCCGGCAATTGCTGCGAACGAACGCTCGTCATCGGTCGCGCGGAGGCATCGTTGCGTCGCAGGTGATAGATGCGCTCACGCGTGTACAGGCTGTCTTTGCGTGCATCGCCAACAAATCGGATGGCACTACCCGGCACCCAGGTCGCGCCGCCATCAACGGCGACGGTTTGCGCCTCGCCATCGAGATACAGGGCCAGTTGATCGGTGGCGGTTCCTGCCCAGTTGATGCCCTGCGCCGTCAGATCTTCGTAGCGCAATCGATGCGCGCCATCCGCCGTGATACGCAGCACCAGTTCGTCTTCGGCGGCATCGCCACGCGCCAGCACGCGCTCGGCAGCGAGCGCCTGCCGCGTCGACGTCCAGTTGATCCGCCCTCGCGCCTGCCTTGTGCCCGTTGGCTGATTGGGGCGGAACGGACCGAATAATGTTGTTTTGCCGCCAGCGGCCACTTCTTCGATCCACAGTGGCTTGCCATCGTAATTGAACAACTGCGCACTGTATTCGGTGGCTTCCAATGTATTGCCGCCACGCGCGGCAATGATCTGCTGATTGAGCTGGCGCCGCGTATCCGGACCATCGCCGCTGTACAAATGAAATCCGATGCTGCCGGCTTCACTGTCGGTACCCCATTCGACGTTGAGTGCGCCGGCGCTGTTCAAGCTCGCCGCAAAATGCGACAGCGTCACGGGTACCGCTACTGGCGTGCCGGTAGTCAGGCTCAGGGTGCAGAGTGGTCCGAAAACAAAGCGTGTATCGGTTTCGTCGAGGAAACGAGCCAGCGTGCCGTCGGTGGCGCCGGTGCCCGACAATGGCGCGATTGTGCCGATGGTGTCAGCAGTGCCTGGAGTCAAACGCACCTGATATTCGGCGGTGCACGACGTATTGGCAGCAATAGTGCCCGGATTCCATTCGATCACGGCATCGTCGGCGCCATTGGCAGGTTCTGCCACGATCGTCCCGCATGTCGTTAAGAACGAGGGATTGACGTAAGAGTAGTTGCGGCGGCCTCCACCAGTATTGGGGATATCATTGGGTACGCGCGAGATCACCAGGTCATCGGTGGCGTTGTCGGCAAAGTCGATCGGATAAGGCGTTGGGTTGACGATCGAAAGCGTAACCCGATAAATCGCTGTCGATCCTGCAGTCGGTGGCGTCGTGCCACTTACGTAAGACAATCGCTGTTCACTGAAAGGCTTGGTCGGCGCGCCACCGGAATTGTTCGGGAAGTAGAGGCGGTAGCTTTCTCCAGCAACTACCGGCGTGCCGCGGTCGGCGCCGCCTTGTGGTTGCGCAGTCGGTGGTGAGGCGGTGGAAAGTTCGCTGCCATACCACGGGGTAACGTGATTTGCTGTGTCTGTGCCCGACGATACTTCGGTCAGCCAGATGCCGTATTGGGTAGCCGCTTGCGCGCTGGTGAACGTCAGCAGTTCGTCGTTCCATGCGTCATTGCCGGAAATGTCGTTTGCCGCCTCGGTAATGGTCTGATCGAAACTGCCCGTGCGGCTGCGATAACGCATCGACTCACTGCCGGTGTCATCCGAATCGAAATCGGCGGCGCGCAGCTGGCAGCCTTCGGTGACATAAGGATAGAACGCGTTGCCACCGTTATAGACGCGGCCGGTATTGACGTTCTGATTGCCGTAGTGAATGAAGCTGCGCGCATAGACATTCAAATCGCGACTACCGGATGTGTCCTGGGCGCGAACGCCGAGATAGTGAATGGGCGTTCCGGCAACTGAGGCGACGCGCAGCTCCCAGTGTCCGGCTGTAGGCGAGGTTGCGGTGAACGACGTACACCAGGCGTTATCAGCGGTCGTGGTTGCCGCGGTGGAGCAGCTGACGCCGACACCCGCGGCGGTGGCGATACCCGTAGTGGTAGCGCCGACAACGGCGACCCCGTTGCCGCGATCGAAGCGAATGGTCTGCACGACTCCAGCCGGATTGCGCAGCGTGTATTGCGCTGCCTGGGCGGCAGTGGCGACGCCGGTGTCGCGACCCGCGGTATTCTCGGCGGCAGCACCAGCACCGACATCGGGGTCGAAGATCTGCAAGGTCAGGTTGCCGGTGCCAGCCGGAATTTCGACAAAATAAGAGTGATATTTGTTGGTTGCCAGGCCACCTTCAACATTCGGGCAATGCACCCAGTCACCCTGATTGCAGGCAAGATCGGTAGCGCGTGCCGCCAGCAGCGGCATGGTGCTGCTGCCGGAAGGGAAGCCGCCGGCCAACAGCGATATCGGGGTCAGTGCCGCAACCAGACCCAGGGCGATGCGCGCCGACAAGACAAGAGAGGGCCTTCTGCTGCCTTTAGCTTTGGTGCTTGGTACCGCCAAGTGATTCACGAAATGTGTTCCTGCCAGCGGCAGACGCCGCCTAATTGTATGAATTTGGCACTGCGGCGCCGACTAAGGAAGGCCGCTGGTCAGTCAAACACAGCTATTTACGAAATTTCACGCATCAATGAAAAGCCCGGCGCTGGGCCGGACTGATGAAAAGCGTGTGAACTGAAGCGCGGCGTGCTCAGCCCAATGCCTGTTCCAATTCCGGCACGAGTTTGAACAGATCCCCGACCAGGCCGATGTCGGCGATCTCGAAGATGGGCGCTTCGCCGTCTTTGTTGATCGCGACGATGGTGCCCGCATCCTTGATCCCGGTCAGATGCTGGATCGCGCCGGAGATGCCGATGGCGACGTAGAGTTCCGGTGCAATGATCTTGCCGGTTTGACCAACCTGCAGATCGCTCGGCACATAACCGGCATCGACAGCAGCGCGCGAAGCACCCACGGCGGCACCGAGTTTATCGGCAAGTTTGTAGATCACCGAAAACGCTTCGGCTGAGCCGAGCGCACGACCACCGGAGACGACACGCGATGCGCTCTGCAGATCGGGGCGATCCTGGGCACCAGCCTGGAGTTCGATGAAGCGGGTGTGCGTTGGCAAGGTCACGTTGATCGTGGCCGCTTCGATCGTGGCACTGCCGCCATTCGCGGCAGCCGCGAACGAGGCATTGCGCACGCTGGCGATCAGTTTTCGATCGGCAGGCGAGGTCACGGTAATGATGGCATTGCCGGCATAGATCGGGCGCTGGAATGTATGCGCGTCAGCTACCGTCATGATGTCCGACACCATCGCTTCACCAAGCAATGCGGCGACGCGTGGCATCAGGTCTTTGCCGAATGTCGTCGAGGGGCCGAGCAGATGGGTGTAGCCACCCGCCAGCGCGACGATTTGCGGTGCCAAGGCTGCTGCGGTTGCATGCGCATTCGCAGGGTTGGCAACGGTGATGACTTTATCGACGCCGGCAATCAAGGCCGCTTCAGCAGCAATAGGCGCCGGGTCGGCGGCCAGCACGGCGATGTGGATGGCGGCAGCTTGCATCTGCTTGGCCGCGGTTACGCATTTAGCGGTGCTGGAGTTGAGCTTGCCGTTGAGATGCTCGGCGATGATCAGGATCTGGGTCATGACGCATTCCTTCAAGTGATTCGAGCTTACAAAAGGCCCTTGGCCTTGAGCGCGGCAACGAGTTCGGGCACATCCTTCACCATCACGCCCTTCTGCCGCTTAGGCGGCGGTGCGAAGGTGGTGGTGCGGTGATGGTCGCCGGATTCCACGCCAAGAGAATCAAGCGCGATCGTTTCCATCGGCTTGCTTTTGGCCTTCATGATGTCTGGCAGTTTGATGAAACGCGGTTCATTGAGGCGTAGATCCGTGGTGATCACGGCCGGCAGATCCACCTCAAGTACCTCCAGGCCGGCATCGACTTCGCGGGTAACACGCAGACTGCTGCCGATCACTTCGACTTTCGATGCGAATGTGGCCTGCGGGCGGTCCCAAAGTGCCGCCAACATTTGACCCGTCTGGCTGCAATCGTCATCGATCGCCTGTTTGCCGAGAATCACAATCTGCGGCTGTTCTTTCTCGATCAGCTTAAGCAGCACGCGCGCCGCCGTGAGTGGCTGGATTGGCTGGTCGGAGACGACATGAATAGCCCGATTTGCGCCCATGGCCAGCGCGTTGCGCAGGTGCGCCCCGGCATCGGCTGGAGCGATCGTGGCGACGATCACTTCGGTCGCGACGCCCTTTTCGCGCAGGCGTAGCGCCTCTTCCAGTGCGATGTCATCGAACGGATTGGGCGAGAGCTTGACGCCGTCGGTGACCACGCCGCTGCCGTCGGGCTTGACCTGCACCCGCACGTTGTAATCCACGACCCGCTTGTAGGCGACCAGAATCTTCATGGGTAATCCACATCAGAGAGGCAAAGGGCAGCCATTGTAGTGTAGGCGCCACGGCGCTTGACAGCGATCGCTGGTCAAGCGGCGGTTTGTGGAAGCGGCTTCAGCCGCGTCGCTCCTTTTTCCTGGAGCCTGGCAGCTTCGCGGTTGAAGCCGCTCTCACAAGTGCTTACTGGCGCCGTCGCAACGCTTCGACGAAGCTTTGGGCCGACCCGGGCGCATGATCGAAGAACAGCGATGGCTCGGTTGTCTCCAGCTCCAAAACGCAGGGCGTTCCATCGTGCAAGCGCAACAGGTCAATGCGCATATACAGCAGAGGAAACATTGCCGCGAAGCGGGAATCCCTGGCGATGACCGCGACCACTTGTTCGGCCAACGCCAGCTCCGCGGTATCTGCGATCCGTGCCGCGATTTGCTCGGGCGCGAAAAGCGCGCTGGAGGGGCTGGCTGCGCGACTCAACAGCGGGCCTTTGCGGATGGCGTGACTGAACGAGCCGTCAAGGAAAATCAACGCTGTTTCGCCATCGGCATCGACTCGATCCAGATAGGGTTGCAGCAACACGCTGCGGCCTTGATCGAGCAGTCGTTGCAGATGCGTCAGCGCCATCGCCTGGTCATCGCGGTGAAAGCGCGCCGCGTCTTTGGAACCCGCGCCGATACAGGGCTTGACGACGAACTCCTGAAAGTCGATAGCGTGGAGTTGATCGCTGTGCCCATCAAGAAACGACTCGAGCGACTGCACCGCGTTTATCCCTGGCAGCATGAACACGCTGGGCACGGTTGTCACACCGGCGCGCTGCAGATCCTGCAGATAGTGCTTGTCGATGTTCCAGCGCAGCAAGGGCAGCGGATTGAGCAGCTGTGTTTGCGCGGCTACGCGCTCGGCCCAAGCCAGGAACTCGGGCAGACGCGTTACGTAGTCCCAGGTTGAACGCAGCACGACCATGCCGAAACGCGACCAGTCGATCGCAGCATCGTCCCAACAGACGATCTGGTGCGCGATATCGGCCTCCTTGAGCGCCTGCGACAGGGGTGGCAAGTCTTCGTCGAGGTCGCGTGCGGCTTTGGCGGTAACCAGGGCTATGGGTTTCATGCGCTTCCTTGCGGTGAGGTTGGGTGAACATTGGTCCAGCTATGGGCGCCGATGAGCCTTCGTTGGACCAGGGCGCAATCGTGCTTAGAGATTCTGGTAGTTGGGTCCGGCGCCACCTTCCGGCGTTACCCAGTCGATGATCTGGTAAGGGTCCTTGATGTCGCAGGTCTTGCAGTGCACGCAGTTGGCCGCATTGATCTGCAGCCGACGCTCGGCGCCGGTACCGACCATTTCATAGACGCCAGCAGGGCAGAAGCGCGTGCACGGATTGTCGTATTCGGTTGCACAGCGGCCGACGCAGATGCTGGTGTCGCTGACGCGCAGATGCACCGGTTGGTCTTCGTCATGCTGGGTGCTGGCATAAAACACCGACGCCAGCCGATCGCGCGGTGGCAGCGTTTTCTCGGTGATGAAATCGCGTCGCGGCGATTCGTATTCGGTGATTTTTCGGGTCTGCGCATGGTCGGCGTGATTGTGCAGCGTCCATGGCGAGCGACCGCCGCTGATGGTTTCCCAGGCCGAGTTGATCAATCCGATCCACAAGCCCTTGTGGAAGCCTGGCTTGAAATTGCGCACTTTCTTCAGTTCGCTCATTACTACAGAGGCACGCAGAGCGGCGTCCCAGCCCTTGCTGCTCATGTATTCGGCAACGTGCATGGCGGCGAGCATGCCGCCGCGAATGGCCTGGTGGGTGCCCTTGATCTTTGGCAAATTCAAGGTGCCGGCACAGTCGCCGATCAGCAGGGCACCGGGCATTTCGCAATTGGGCAATGACTGGTAGCCGCCCGAAGCGATCGCGCGCGAGCCGTAAGACAGCACGCTGCCACCCTCGAGCAGCGGTTTTATCTTCGGATGATGTTTGATCTGCTGGAACAATTCAAACGGCGACAGCCGGCTATCACGATAATCGAGACCCACGACGTAACCTACTGCGACGCGGTCCTTGTCGAGGTGATACAGAAAAAATCCACCGTAGGTTGCGTTGTCAGCGGGCCAGCCGAGGCCATGCACGATTTTGCCCGGCTTCACTCGTCCTGGTGGCAGCTGCCACAGCTCCTTGATGCCGATCGAATAGGTTTGCGGGTCGCAATCTGCATCGAGTTTGAAGCGTTGGACCAGGCGCTTGGTCAGATGACCGCGCGCACCCTCCGCCAGTACCGTCACCTTGGCGCGGATGTCGATGCCCTGTGCATAGCCCGGTTTGTGCGTGCCGTCTTTGGCCACGCCCATATCACCAATGCGCACGCCAATCACCGCGCCGCTATCGTCGTGCAAGGTTTCTGCCGCGGCAAAACCCGGATAAATCTCGACGCCCAGCGTCTCCGCCTGCGGTGCCATCCACGCGCACATGGCGCCTAACGACACGATGAAATTACCGTGATTGGACAACTGGGGTGGGGTTGGCAGCTTCATGCCGCCAGACTTGGACAGCCACCACATTTCATCGTCGGCCGCCGCAACGCAGATGGGCGGCGGGTTTTCACGCCAACCAGGCAGCAGTTCATCGAGCGGTCCGGGCTCGATAACCGCGCCTGACAGCACGTGCGCACCCACCGTTGACGCCTTCTCGATCACGCAGACGCTGAGCGCCGGCTTGATCTGTTTGAGCCGGATCGCCATCGCAAGCCCGGCGGGGCCGGCGCCGACGATGACGACGTCGTACTCCATTACATCGCGTTCACTCATCGCACTCTCCCAAGGTCAGCTATCGGGATTATCGGGGTTAGCGTCTGAAAACGGCAATCTGAATGCTTCGCGACGATTGTTTTCCGATGATTGGCGGGCTTCTTGCTAGATTCACGGGTGCTCGTTCATACTCAATGCGTAGCGTGCAGGAAACAGGGTGTCTAAAGCGCGGTTGTTCGCCGCGCCGCCGCATCGGTCTTCGCGAATCGGTCGCCCGTCACGATGATCGGGATGATTTGGTGAGCCGGGGTTCGCCGTAGTGTCGTGCTGAACAGCATGGGTAATTGCTGAGCAGGCCAAACCATCATGCCGCTCACGCGGCTAGGGAGTTGTCATGTTTGACCCGCTGATCATTAGCGCCACGAACTCTCGGAGGCGCCTATTGGGCTCGTTGACTTTGGCGATGCTCTTGCTCGGTGCCGCCTTCGGCGCTTCGGCACAGGTCGTCTACACCTACGACAATACGACTGTTGGCGCTTTGTCGAATGCTGCCACGCCCTGTGCCACGCCATTGGCACGCACATTTGTTGTGACTGACGCGTTCACCGTTGGAGATATCGCGGTAGGCGTGGATATCGACCACATCAACCGCGGCGATCTGCGCATGACGCTGGTTTCGCCTTCTGGCACGCTGCTCCAATTCGTGACCGAAAGCGCCGATGCAGACGATAACTACAAAGCGATGTTCTCGATCAATGTAGAGGGCGCGCTGGATGATGGTGATACCGACCCCGTGGCCAATTCGCGCTACCGCCGTCTGGTCTCCGTGGCGGGTATGAATTTCTATGCCGGCACATCTGCAGGTACCTGGACGCTGCGCATGTGCGACACGGTCGGCGCGAACAACGGCACGTTCAATTCTGCGCGATTGGTCCTTCGTCACACCGCCGGAACGGTGGCCTCCGCCTGTGGCAATAACCTCACCTTTGACTGGGGGTCGCTCCCCAATCTAACGCCGTTCGTCAGCTTTACCACCGGCGGCGTGACCCTGACCCAGACCGCTACCAGCGGTGAATCGCCAGCGGACGCTGGTACCGGAATCCCAAGTTTCATTACCCGAACCACAACCAATGGCAATCATCCGGGCTATTACTCGCTCAACTTCGATACCAGCGGTGATCCCGAGCTCAGCGCAGAAAATGTGACGTTCACCTTTTCCGAAGCAGCAACCTGGCTTGAATTTAGTTTGCTGGATGTGGATCGGTTGCCACCCGGCGGTGGTTGGGAAGACTACATGCGTGTTGACGGGTTCGACGACGCCGGTGTTCCTGTGCCCAAGCAGATGGTGTTGGTCGGGGCACAATTAGCTTACGCCGGTGACTGGGCGGAGGGCGATAGCTCGGTGGCCAATGCGTCAACCGATGGCAATGTCACTTATCGCTTTGCCCGGCCAGTGCGCTCGTTGCGCGCCGAGTACGCGGCCGGTGATGAACCCAATGACGGCTCGCAGGTTTTTCAAGTCATCGGTCTTTCCGATTTTCTGTTTTGCGCATATGACTATGGCGACGCACCGGATACCTACAACACCACAATCGCCGCCGGCACAGTGACCCGCAACACGATGGGGCAGCGCAATTTATTCATGGGCACCATGCCCGATGGCGAGACCGATGGCACACCGGGCGCGCTTGCCAATGGCGACGGCGCCGACGAAGACGGCATCACCTTTCCAACGCTGATCATCCCGGTCGGGCTGCCCCAGTTTTGGCGCTGCGGCGCTTATGACACGGCGCTCAACGAATACTGCGTCAGCGTCGTGACCACCAACAGCACGGGCGCTGACGCACAACTGGTTGGTTGGGTGGATTTCAATGCCGATGGCGATTTCAACGATGCGAATGAACGTTCGTCCCCGGCGCTCGGAAATGGCAGTGGTGGTGCGATCGATGGCACTTTCATCACGGGCAATGCGCCGACCGGAACAGGAACTCGCATTTTGCGCTGGACCGGGGTTACCAATGCGACGGCGGCGCAGACCTATTTGCGTGTTCGCCTCAGCGCCGACGCCACGTTCATCGGGGGCGCTGCCAATCCGGCGCACAATGGCCAGATTACCGGTGGCGAGATCGAAGATCATCGAATCCCGGCCACGACGCTTCCCGTCAGTCTCATGTTCGTTCAATCCAACGTTAGCAATGGTCAGCTTGCACTGAGTTTTGCCTCGGCGACCGAGACCAACAACGTCGGCTACAGCGTGCATGAAAAACGCGGCGATGCGTATCAGCGCATCTCCAATTCGGTGCTGCCGAGCAAGAGAATCAACACGACCGAAGTGTCGAACTACGAGCTGACACTTGCGCAGGCGCCGCCGTCTGGAACGTTCTACATCGCGGACCACGATACGCTCGGACGTACAACGATGCGCGGACCCTTCGTTGCGGGCCAAACCTATGGCGTGCGCCCGGTGCTGCGAACCGTCAACTGGAACGGTGTGCGCCAGGCGGTGGAGAACAATCGCCTGGCCCAGGCTGCGCAAGGAGTGGCTATCCAGGGCGCAAAACTCTGGGTGGAATTGCCCGGCTTCTACCGCGTCACCGCTCAAGAATTGTTGGCGCAGGGTGTCGACTTTGCCGGCATTCCGGTCGATCAGATCGCAGTAACGTTGCGTGACGAAGGCGTGCCGCGACGGGTGTATTCGGCCACCCCGAACTTTGGCTCGGGCTCTTACATCGACTTCCTGGTCCGACCCGGATACTCGCTCTATAGCAAAGAACTTCCCTATCTGGTGAAGGCGGATGGTGTTGGCGTTGTCGCGATCGATGTTGATAGCGGCCTGCCCGACCTGCTGCGCGATGCCTGGTACTGGAGCGTGCAAACCTATTCGCCTGAGAGCCTCTATAACTTCGCATCGCCAACGGATGACCCCTGGCACGCTGGGCGAATGGTGGCGTTTGTAGGTGCCCCCGCTGCACTTTCGTTCAATCTGCCGGTGGATCAAGTCGCGCAGACCGAGTTCGCCGCGCAGATTTCCGCGGAACTGATCGGTGTAACCAATTGGTCCGGCGCCGGGCAGGATCATCATGTGCGCCTTTCGGTGGATGGCTCGGAAGCGGCTCAGACAGTATTTGATGGCATCCGCGAGCAGCAGCTGTCGGCGCTGCTACCGAATATTTCCAATGGCAACGCTGCTGTCGTAGTCGAAACCACCGGCCAGAATGGATTCGATTACGACGTTGTCTATCTGGACAAAGTCGAACTGCGCTATCCGCGGTTGCCTGTGGCTGATCAGGGGCGACTGTTCGTGCAAGGCATCAATGCTGATACCAGCGGTGGCGCTGCGCTGGAAGCCGATGCCGATGGCGGTGGCTTGCTGCGCACCAGCTTTGAGGGCAGCAACGCACGCGCCGGATTCGTGGCCAATGGTCTGCTCGCGGGGCCTCTGGTTGTATACGCCGGTGTCGGCGATCGATGGAATCATCTGAGTGCTGTGACCAGTCAAGCCGGTGCTGGCGGTTTCGATGCTTCGGTACCCTTCGTTGCGGGCGCGGGTGACTACTGGGTATCCAATATCAGCGCGTTGGGCGTAACCCGAGTCGAAGCATTGCCGGAAGATGGGGATATCACCACTGGCACTGCCGACTATCTGATTATCAGCCACAGTCTATTTATCGACCAGCTGGGCGATATCGTGGCCTTGCAGCAGTCGCGCGGGTTGACTACCCGGGTGGTTGATGTGGCGCAGGTCTATCAGCAGTTCGGCGACTCCGTGCCTGAAGGACAAGCGATTCGTCGCTACCTGCAGCAGGTGGCGGTATCGATGGGCGTTGACTACGTGTTGCTGGTCGGCGCAGATACCTATGACTACAAGAATTTTCTCGGTACCGGTTCGGTGAGCTTTGTGCCGACGCTGTACAGCAAGGTTGGCGATATTTCATACACGCCGACCGATAGTGTCTATGCCGACATCAATGGCGACGACGCGCCGGATTTTGCCATCGGTCGGCTGCCAGTACGCAGCCTGGTCGAGCTTGCTGCGCTGCGTGACAAGCTGGTTGCAATTCAAGGCAGCAATCCGCAGCGTCGCCTGGTGCTGGTAGCCGGCGGTACCGACGGCGAATCGGACTTCTCCTCGATCAGCGACGGCTTTGCAGCTTTGCTGCCGGGTACGTGGCAGCCCACCGAGGCTTATGTCGATGACGTGGGAATTGCTCAGGCCAATACGATCCTGCTGGGTCAGCTCAATGCTGGCGCTTCGCTGGTGAGTTATGTCGGTCACTCGGCACCGATTCAATGGAGCACCGCAGATCAGACAGTTCTGACCTCGGCCCAGGTCTTTGGATTGAACAGCGGCGTCAGTGATCTGGTGGTGCAGTGGGGGTGTTGGAACAGCTATTTCGTATCGCCCAATGCCGACACCATGGCGCACGCGTTCCTGTTGTCGCCGAACAAGGGTGCCGCTGCAGTAATCGGCGTGTCTGCGCTCACTGGAGCTGAGGCCCATCAGGCACTCGGCAATGCGCTTTACCCGTTCCTTGCGCCGGGTACGCGCGTGGGCGATGCGCTGCGTTCCGCCAAGTCTGCACTCGCCGGTCAAAGCGGACTGTATCGCGACATCTTGATCTCCAGCACGCTGCTTGGCGATCCAGCGATGCCGATTCGGTGACCTCGCGGCAGACCGGGTGCGGCCGCGAGTGGAGTTGAATTGAGGTGGGTGCATTCGTGCTCGCCGTCGACTGGGCCGGCGCCACTATTGCGTCTGAGTCGATGTCACGGGCTGAACTCGCGTTGGGCGGTTTCGCCAGCGCCGGCTGGCAGCGCATCAATGCGCAAGGGTTCGGCGCGAGCCGGGCAATTTCTGCGGACGTCAGCGACGTGGCGATTCAGCGCGATCTGATCGTAGCGATGGATGGTCGATTCTCGCTGGGATGCCGAACTCGTCTGCGCGCCGATTTGACCGGCGTCGCCGAAGCCGCGAGCTGCGACGATGAGTCATTGGCCGCTCTGGCCTGGAGCGTATCGGGTGAGTCGGCTGCGGCGCAATTCGAAGGTGATTTCGCGCTGGCGATTTTTGATGTCAAGCAAACCCGGCTGTGGTTGATGCGTTCGCCAAGCGGCGCGCGTGGCCTGCATTTCGTATTCGACCAAGACCGCGTAGTGGTTGCAACGCGACCGAGTGCGGCGTTGTTGGCGGCGGGTCGTTCGCTGCAGGAACATCCTGACTCGGTCGCTGCGTATTTTGCGTTACGGGCACCGTCGAGCGGCTGCGGCTACTTCGAGGGTGTTAAGGCGATGTTGCCCGGAGCAAACTGCAGCTTTGATGCGCAGGGGATGCGAGCCGGGCAGGCGAGCGCCGTGGCTGCAAAACCAAAGTTGCAATTTGCCGACGACGCAGAAGCGCGTGATGCTTGGCTCGCAACACTGTCCGCAGCGGTCAGTGAGGCTCTGAGCGGGTGGCGGCAGCCGGGCGTCATGCTCAGTGGCGGACTCGATTCCAGTGCGCTTGCGGCAGTCGGCATGCGATCACGCAGCACACTGTGCGCGTACTCCTGGACTCTGCCGCAGACGCCTGCTGCCGATGAACAAGAGTGGATCACCGCCACCACGCGACATCTGGGGCTCGAGTCACGCCTGTTCAACGGCGATCACGACCGGCCACTGGCACGACTCGCGCACTGGCCAATAGAGGATGACGGACCGCCCGCCAATCCGTATCGCTGGTTGCAGCAGCACCTCTACTGCGTGGCCGAGTCAGCTAACTGCGATGCATTGATCAGCGGCAATTTCGGTGATCATCTCTACCCTGAAGCTGGCGAATGGATGCGTTCTGGATTGATCGACCGGGGTATTTCCTGGGTGCTGGGACAAGAGTTGCAACTGTTGCGACATCACGGGCTGAGCGCGTTGTGGCGGGAACCGGGTTGGCGAATGCTGGCGCGAGAAGGTTCGATCCCTGCTGCTATCACTTGGCAAGCGCCGCATTGGATGCAACCGAAATGGGGTGCGCAGTTGCTCGAAACGCTCGGTACCGACGCCCCACATACTGGTGCAGATAGTGCGGAAGCAATTCAGGATGCGGAGTTGGGACGCCGCTTCCACGCCATGCACAACATCGAGCTGCTGGCTCCTTATCGGGACCCTCGCGTCGTGGCATTTGCCGCTGCGTTGCCCGCGCACTACCAGTGCCGAAACGGACAATCCAAATCGTTGACACGCGAAGCGATGCGCGGGCTCTTGCCCGAGTCAGTGCGAACGCGCCCCAAAGGCGGCAGTCTTGCCCCGTTTTTTCGCATCGGTGTCTTGCAACAATCAGCGAGCGACGTGGCGCGCTTGCTGGACGCGCCTGACGCGCGCTGGCCAAACTACATCATGCCCTCGGCACTGCGGCGTGCGCGTGAACGCGCATTCACAGAGTCTGATTTGCTGCTGATCTGGTTATGCCTAAGTTATGAACTTTGGTGGCGCAGCCACTGGGGCCGGGGGGGCGCTGTGCTAGCATCTGGGGCTAACAGGTGTGAAGTACCCGAGGCATTCCGTGAGTGAATTTTCTCCCGCCAAGCAGCCCTGCTCGCCGTTGCCATCGCAGCGGTCGAGCTACATCGCGCCCGCATTGGTGGAGCTCGGAGAGCTTCGTGACGTTACCCTGGGCGCTTCACCGGGTGTTGGAGACTCCGGTGGCACGCAGCCGCAGCGATGTCCTGGCTGCCCCTGATCCACTCGCCGGCAAGCGCTTCGGGCCTGCGTTTTGCGCCTATCGAATTTTTCACCGAAACGTACGCTGAACGCGATGTGCTCACTTACGCGACGCGCATCGCGCAGACCGATCTGCAATTTGATCGGCCGATTCTTGTCGTGGACACAAAGCTGCAAGGCATTGCCAGATCGCCGCGCAGGAGTGAGCCCATGCGTTGCGCGGGTCCGCCTGACATCGTGGGCAGTGGCTGGATTGGTCAGGCCTTACAGGGGTTTCGCTGCTGGTTGAGCACGACGGAGCAATGCGTTCGATTTGACGATGGCCCCGGATTTCGCGTCAGCACAAGTGGCGATCGGGTAGACGCGTTCGATCTTCCCGCTGATACGGCATTGCGCGATGAATTGCTGCTCGGTCCTGCCTTGATGCTGGCGCTGTCGTCGCGTGGCATATTTGGCCTGCATGCCTCAGCGATCCTGTGCGGATCCGGCGCAGTGCTTCTGCTCGGGCCTTCAGGGTCAGGCAAATCGAGCATGGCTCGCTACGCGAAAACTGAAGGAAGCTTGCGGCTCACCGACGACGTCTCGCCGGTGGTGCTCACCGATTCAGGGGCGCGAGTTCTGCCCCGGTTTCCGCAACTGAAGCTTTCGCCAGCGCTATTCGTTGATGACCTCGATTTACCGTTGGCTGCGCTCGTTTGGGTGGAAATTGGCGAGGGTGCGCTGACCTTCACGCAGTTGTCGCAGACCGAAGCTTCGCGTCGTCTGATGCGCGAGAGCGTTGCCGCGCGCTTGTTCGCGCCGGCGGTACTGGCCCGTCACCTCGATTTCTGTGCGGCCTTGGCGTTGCGTACTCCGGTATGGCGCCTGTGTGTGCCGCGCGTCGCAGAAGAGCAACAGGCCAGCACGAGGGCCTCGGCCTATCAGTTGCTGCATGCTGTTGGTCTTCCATGAAATCCTTTTTCGCCGTCTGGATCTCGTTGTGGCGCTGGCGCTGGTGGCGCGATGCGGGAGCAGAGGTTGCACGTCGCGCGAGCGGCTCGGTCATTGTGGCGCAAGCCAGTGAGATCGAGGCTCTGCGCAAACGAATGCGCGATATCGAGCGCGTGGCGCACTGGATGCCGCGCAGTCGTTGCCTCGATCGTGCGTTGAGCCTGGTCGAATGGGCCGATGCCCATGTCATCCCGGCACAGCTGTGCATTGGTGTGCAGCGCAACGGCGGCAACTTGCGAGCGCATGCCTGGGTGCAATGCGGCGAGGTTATCCTCGATCCGGATCCCGAAGCGACCAATCGATTTTCGCGCATGGATTCAGCAGCGCCCGGCATGAGGTTTGACCGATGAGTGGGCGCCGATTCCGGCTGGCTGAAGGTGTGCTGGCGCAGACCGCGCTGGAAGAGGCAGTGCTGCTCGACGCACGCGTGGGCAGCTACTTCGGTGCCAACCTCAGCGCGAGTTTGATACTGCGCATGCTGATCGAAGGCAGCGACGAAGTGCAGATATTGCAGGCGATGCGGACAAAGTTCGACGCCCCGGACGCGCAACTGGGCGCCGACCTCAGGCAGTGCCTGGACGACTGGCAGCAGCGCGGTCTGATCCTTGCGTTGCCATGAGCGAGCGTTTGCGACTGCCAGCTAAGGGAGGTCTGAATAAGTCATGACGACGTCGTGACCTATTCAGACCTTTCTAAGGTGCGGCCGGCACCGCAGCTGCCATGCTGGCGCCCTTGCTGCGCCTCTGCGCTGCCCGCGGGCAGCGCTATCCTGCGCGCCGCGGAGAAAGCCATGCAACCAACAACCAAGCAGAACGCAGCGATGGACCAGCTGGATTTCGAACAT
>JAWXCG010000344.1:0-7810 GCA_034440555.1 Pseudomonadota bacterium | reverse complement strand
GTCGGCGCGCGAGCTGCCGATCATGCGCAGGCCAACCGGCAACAGTCCATCGCAATGCAGATGGAACAACGAGGGCCACAACATGCGCCGAGCGAGGTCGCCAGTGGCGCCAAACAAAAGAAATACGGGAGTAGCCATCCGATTGCTTAACCTCGTTCCATCATTGACTGCGGCCCCCTCGCGCTAGCCAGTCCGCTCCGAGCGCCGCGGCACCGAGGTTGCCGAGATCCGGGTTGACGATGTGCAACACGGGGGTTTTCCTCAGCAGACCAGAAAAGCGTCCCTTGTCTTCAAAGCCGACGCGGAAGGCCTCTGCGGTGTCTCCATCGAGCAGGTGCGTGAGCAACCCACCAGCCAGATAGACGCCTTGCCAGGCACCATACATGAGCACGGCGTCGCCAGCGAAGGCGCCCAGTATCGCTGCCATGGATTGCGTCGCCGCGCGTGCCGCAACGTCGCCGCGCTGGGCGCCCTGCGACACCTGTTCGGGCGTATCAAAAATCGCCTGCACTCCGAGCTTGGCCGACCAGGCCTGGTACAGGTTCAACCAGCCGTCGCCGCCGAGTACGCGTTCGTAGGAGACGCGCCCGAAACGTCCGACCAGATATTCGAGAATGAAAAGTTCATCGGCGTTGCGCGGTGCGAAACTGATATGTCCACCCTCGGTTTCGATGACGCTGATAGCGCCCGCGGCATCGCGCTGGAGCGCCGCCAATCCCAGTCCGGTGCCCGGTCCGAGCACGACGCGCATTCCGGGGCCGCCATCATCGAAATCGACGCAACCATGGACGGGCCGCAGATCGCTGCGTTGCAAAGTGGGCACGGCGCGCGCCGCGGCGGCGAAGTCGTTGGCCACCAGCAGGCCATCCAGACCTAGGCCGCGCTGCAGCGCGTCGATGGAAAAACTCCAATGGCTGTTGGTGAACGTCACTGCATCTCTGGTCACCGCGCTGGCCACGGCCAGGATCGCAATGCGTGGATGCTGTAGCAGCGGGATCGTGTCCATAAAGTGGGCGATCGCATCGTGCAGTGTGGCGTGGTCGCGCACGCGCAGGGTGCGCGCATGTTGCAACGCTGCCTGCTGCATCGCTGTGGCACCCGGTGCGGACAGGGCCAGCGCAAAGCGCGCGTTGGTTCCGCCGATGTCGGCAACCAGCCAGCCGGCGCTGGCCTCGCTACGCAACCAGGGGGTGAGATCGGTTTTACCTAGCATTCGGAATTCCCCTCCCGGGGTGCAAAATCCTGCGACGTGCGACAATTCGCAGCGCCAAAATTAACTGTTGATGACAGCGCTGTCACGTTTCCTGTGGCCAGGCCGCTGCGTCTGGCAGAATGCAAGTCAAGATGGATGCGCAAGGGAGAGCGTATGGCCGTTCGAGTGCGTATCGAAGACGTGGCAGAAGTCGCGGGTGTTTCCATGAAAACCGTGTCTCGCGTGCTCAATCGTGAGCCAAATGTGCGCGAAGACACCCGCCTGCGGGTGCAATCGGCGGTCGATGCGCTCAAATACAAGCCACATCCCTCGGCGCGCAGCCTGGCCGGACATAAATCGTTTTTGATCGCACTGCTCTATGACAATCCTTCCGCCAACTATTTGATGGAAATCATGGCCGGCGTACTCGCCGCCTGCGAGACCGAGCAGTACAACATGATGATGTGCCCGCTCGATTTCAACAGTCCCAATTTCATGGACGCGGTCGAGTCGATGATCGGGCATTCGCAACCGGATGGCCTGATCCTTACGCCGCCGATCACGGACGCTCCGGAGCTGCTCACCCGATTGGCCGAACTGGGCTTGGCCTTCGCCAGCATTTCGCCAATCAATCAAGGTACTTGCATGGGCGTGGCGATGAATGAAACGCGCGCGGCCTTCGACATGGTGCAGCACCTGGCGGGGCTCGGGCACCGCCGCATCGCCCACATCAAGGGACATGTCGCCCATGGCGCCAGTGATTGGCGGCTCAACGGCTACTGCGAAGGTCTGGAGCAGGCGGGCCTGAAGTTTGATCCAGTCCTGGTGGTGGATGGCGAATTTTCATTTGACTCAGGCGTACGCGGTGCCGAACGCCTGCTCGCGTTGAAAAAGCGACCGACTGCGGTGTTCGCCGCCAACGACGACATGGCGGCGGGCGTCATCCGGGTGGCGCTGGAACGCGGACTTCGGGTGCCCGAAGACCTTTCGGTCTCCGGCTTTGACGACACCCCGATGTCGCGCCAGATCTTTCCGGCGTTGACCACGGTGCGCCAACCCAGCCGCGACATGGGCCGTATCGCTGCGCTGGAGTTACTCGCTTCTATTCACAAGCGCGAAGCGGGAAGGATGTTGCGCGTGCCGTACACGCTTGAACTACGCAGGTCCACGGGGCCAGCGCCAGCTTAAGTACGGCCGCAACCATCGGCACTTTGAAACCGCATCCACCAAGTTCAGCATACGCCGGCGCGGGGAATGGTTTCTCGTGCCGGTTACACTGAGACTCGCAGCGCTGACCGTTGCTCGGTGCAATTGACCGGCTGTCGCTACTGGAAATGAAGGAGAGCGTCGCATGTTGCCCTGTCATCCGATTCCGATCCTGTTGCTCGCGGCAGGTTTGTTTCAATCAGCGGCAGCAGTGACGCTGCACTCGTCGGGTGCGGGCATGCCGCTCGAGGATGGACAGGCGTGGTCCTCACCCAACTGGCAGACCAAGGACGCACTGGCAGCCGCGAAGAGCGCGGCAACAAATGGACTCACCGCAAGCTTGCGCGCTGTGCTGCTGCACAATCGCGACGCGCTACTTGCTGAACTGGAATCACTGACGGCACGCCAAGACCTGTCGTGGCCGCAACGCGAGGCAGCCTTGCTCCAATTCGTGCGGTCGCTGGATGGCCTGCGGCGCGATCAGGTGCCACATGCAGCCATGGCGTTTCTTGCGCAGTGGCAGCCACACACGCTGGTGCCTCATGAGGAAATGTCGACGCTGGGTACACCGCTGTTCAATATCGCAGCTGGCGCGCATGGCGTGCAGAATCGTTGGCGGCGTGAGGAGGCGCAGCAGCGCGCCGTCGCCCGCCTCCGTACCGACCCGAAGGGTTTTCTCGCGGACTGGTCGCAAGCAACCGATCCTGCGACCCGCGCCGGACTGCTCGATGCGCTGAATGTCAGCGGCCGCGGTGCTCTGCAAAAAGTGCTGACCGCGGCACGCGCCAGTTCATCGGCTAACCCGCAGCTCGCGCTTGTAGCCGGTCACGCCGCCATCGCATTGCGCGATGCCGACGCCATCAGTGCGCTGATCGTGCAGGGCGCAGGGAGTCAGGCGCGAGCACTGCTGCAGGCATCCGGCGATCTGCTCAGCGTGGATCAACTGGTCAACATGCTGGTTGCCCTGCGGCGCGACGCGGGCGCGCCTGCAGTTGCGCTGGCGATCGGTATCTGGTCACACAAACTCGCCGGACACAGGGGCGCTGAACTCTTGTTGTTGGATTGGCTCAGCGACGCCGAGCTTGGCAGCTGCGCTGCACTTGCTCTGTCCGTTGCGCCCACTGCAAAGACACTGGTCCAACTGCAAACGCAGGCCAACGCGGCGAACACCACGTTGCGCGCGCAGCGAGCGCGCCTGGCGCTGCGGCGCGATCATATTTCGGAGATTCCGCAATGAAACGCAGAATGACTCAGGGAGCAACGCTTTTCGCCACCAGCGTCGCACTGCTGATCGCGCCACTTGCCGATGCGCAACAGCGCATCGTGCAGTGGTCGGCCACGACCGCCACCAACGCTAACGACAATCTGCTTGCGCTTGGCTATGCCGTGCCGATTCCGGTAGATACACCCCTGCCCTTCGACGGCTTTCGCAGTTACAGCGGGCTGCACACACGCCATCAGGATTTGGTCGGAACCACTGAGCTTGCGCACGCGCATGTGGTGGGCACCACACGCGCTGGACGAAGTGTCTGGGCGTATCGACTGGGCGATGCCGACAGGACTACGGTCTGGGGTTTGCCGGAACCCGCGACGTTAACCAACGGCGGCATCCATGCGCGCGAATGGCAGTCACCCGAAGTGGTGACCGGTGTCATGGAGCTGCTGACTTCCAAAGCCAGCGACACCGGCTTCTATCGTTACCTGCTCGACAACGTCAACATCATGGTCATCCCGGTACTCAACGTTGACGGTTTTGTTCAGACCCAGCGATTCCCCCGCGACAGCTGGCTCGGCACCGACCCCGATGACCCGAGCCAGTCGCCACGGGACGGCCGCATGCGGCGCAAGAATATGTTGAATGTCGATGAGGTGATGACCACCCAGGCCGACCATCTCAATGGCGTCGACCTGAATCGTAACAATCCGCCTTACTGGGCTTCCAACAACTCCTCGTCCAGCAACGTGCAGTCGATTGTGCATCACGGGGCCAGCCCGCATTCCGAACCCGAGACACAGGCTCTTGTGGCAGCGACAGAACTGGGTCCGGCCAGTCAGCTTCGCGTCTACACCGATGTGCACTCGTTTGGACGCGTGCTGTTTTGGTCGCGCAGCGAGAATCAGCGCCTGACCGATATCACCCAATCGATACTCGCAGGGTTTTCCGCACACCATTCTGCGCTGCCCAACGGACGTAATTATGTGTTTCCGCCTTCGACCCAGTTGTCGGCGTTTTTTGGCATCGGAACTACCGACGAGCTGTTCACGCACAACTTCCAGGTGCCGGCGTGGACACTCGAAATAGAACCCCCCGGTGATACCCGTTATCACCGCAATGAACCGCTTTGCGGCGCCAACTATGGTGGCGTCGCAGAAACTTGCCACGACGGTTTTATCTTGCCCGAAGCGCAGATCCGCCGCGTGCGCGAAAACGTGTCGGAGACGATGGCCGGCGTGTTCTATCGCCAGGCGGGGCCGCCCTCGGTTACTGCCACGCAAATTTTTGATCAGACGACCGGGGCCCTGGTTTTTGAATCGCAATGGGACGTAACCTCGGACACCACGCGCCGGCAGATTACGCATCAGGCGCAGCCACTGCAGCTGGATCGCGACTACACTTTGTCGCATCGCTATGACAAACCAATGCGTTGGCGTTCGGGGAACGTGTTGACCCCTTATCCCGGTGTCGCGCAATCCTCGACTGAAGCATTCGATGTTGCATTCGTGAATTCGCAGCCACTGACGCTGACCAGCAGCAACCGGCGCTGGTTGAATCAATCCGGTGCCGCTCCAGATGGTTACAACCGGTACAGCGACGACACCACATCAATTGATATCCGCTTGCCGCGCAACGCCACCAACCTTGCCGCAGTGGTCGCACCGGTCGAGGGCAATTTGCGTCATGCCGACGCCGACCTTACCGGCCAGCCGCTCGACGCCAATCCCGCCACCGTGGTGCGTTGGCAACTGGGAGCCTGGGCGGGATACGAGGACATCAGCGGCGCACAGACCGACAGCGGCGGTCTCGACGCCAGCGTCAGGTTGCAGATCAGCGATCAGGCGCTCGGCGATCCATTTGTGCTGGTGCCTGGGTCGTCGTCGGCCTGGTATGACACCGCGCGCAGTGGCGAAGGATTCGTTATCGAAATACTGTCCAACGAACTGGCCCTTGCTTACTTTTTTACCTACAACGCGCTGGGCGAACAGGACTGGTACACGATGGTTGGCCAGATTCGCGGCAACCGCGTCATCTTTCCGGACGTAGTGCGCAGCGCAGGCGGTACTTTCGGCCCAGGATTCAATCCGGCCAACATCACGCGCACAGTGGTCGGGTCGGCGACGTTTGCTTTCGGCTCCTGCGAATCGGGCTGGATGGACTGGACCATCGACGGTGTCAAAGGCCGCATGGAACTATCGCGACTGACGCGCATGCTGGGACTTGGATGTGGTGCATCAAGTCCGGTCGCAGGTGCCGGTGCCGGCCTGTCCGGATCGTGGTACGACACTACACACAGCGGCGAAGGTTATGTCTTGGAAATGCTCAGCACCGGCGGCGCCATCGTCTACTGGTTCAGCTACGACCTCCAAGGCAATCGGCGCTGGTTCTTCGGCACCGGCGAATTGGTCAATAGCGATCTGGTTTTCTCCAACATGCTGACCACGCGCGGCCCTCGCTTCGGCGCGGCCTACAATCCGGCCGATCTGATGGTCAGTCCATGGGGATCGCTGACCCTGGACATCGACTGCAATGCGGGTCGCTCGACGTACAACAGCAGTGTCACCGGCTTCGGCAGTGGCGGTTTGCAGCTGTCCAGACTCACCCGCATCGCTGGCCTGGACTGTGTGAACTAAACATCTGCGACGGTGCGTGCGTCGCCGTCGCACTGCTGACATCGCGTCTGTTCGCGATCGAGCGATTTGCAACAACCGCCGCTTGCAAGCCGGCGCCTGCCATTCGCTCTAGACTTGCCCCGCCCCGAACTTTGGAACAGCTGCCCCAATGAAAATGATCATGGCCATCATCAAGCCCTTCAAACTCGACGACGTGCGTGAAGCCCTGGCCGAAGTCGGCGTCGCCGGCATCACCGTGACCGAGGTCAAGGGCTTCGGACGACAGAAGGGACACACCGAGTTGTATCGAGGCGCCGAATACGTAGTCGATTTTCTGCCCAAGATCAAAATCGAAGCCGCCGTCGACGACGCCCTTGTCGACCGCGCCGTCGAATCCATCATGAACGCCGCAAACAGCGGCAAGATCGGCGACGGCAAGATTTTCGTCTACGACCTGCAGCGCGTAGTGCGCATTCGTACCGGTGAGCTGGACAACGATGCGCTTTGACTAGCCAAACAATGAAGCAGACCCGTGCTCGGACGTCGTCTGGAAGTGGCAGCGCCGCGCTGACCCAAGGATATTTGGCCGAGGCGCAGTCAATGCAGGACCAACAGCATTCGCAAATTGCGCAAAATCTCTATAGCCTTCGCGTTTTGGCTTTGGGGGCTGGGAGATGGCGAGTCATATCAGAGTAGCGGCTGTAGTTGCAGCTGTATCGGTTCTGTTGGGTGCCTGTGCGTCGATGAATCTGGACGCGCCTTCGACAGCAGCGGAAGCACCACAATGGACGCCGTCGCCAGGGGAAGTGCGCGCGTTGCAGCTGTCCTATCCGACTGGCCGGTTCGAACCCGCCTGGATGGTTGAATCAGCGTTCGAAGCGCACGCCATCGCAGCCGCATTGCCAGCGGGCGTCGACACCTCGATCAACCGGTTCAGCCAGAGTCCGCTGGCATTGGACCCGTTGGTCTTCACCGCACTCGGGCCGATGCCGCTGAACGCCGGCAGCTCAGCTGCATCGGGCCGCACCAATGTCATTGTGGTAGACCCGGTGGACACCACCGTGGCCTACGCCGGCTCAGATGGTGGCGGTGTTTGGAAAACCACGAATTGCTGCACGGCGGCGACCACCTGGACAGTGGTTACCGATTTTCCCGAGATCGCCAGTATGGCGATAGGCGACATCACGCTCGACCCGAACAACCACAACACTTTGTATGCCGGCACCGGCGACTTGCGGTTTGGCTCGTGGTCGTTCGGCGCGGCAGGGCTGCTCAAGAGCACCGACCAGGGCGCGAACTGGCAGGTGTTGGGTACCGATGTATTCAACCCCTTCTATGGTCCGTCCGCCGGTGGCTTTCCGCAATACCAGGCAATCGGCAAAGTCGTGGTCGATCCCAACGACAGCAACAAAGTCATTGTCGGCACCAAGACCGGCATCTTTTTTTCCTACGATGCGGGCAGCAACTGGACCGGTCCCTGCCTGACCAACGCTCACGTTTCGCAACGCCAGGACACCACCGGCCTGATCGCCGTCAATGATGCCAGCAGCACCCGCCTCTACGCCGCCGTCGGTACGCGTGGTG
>JAWXCG010000343.1:0-9995 GCA_034440555.1 Pseudomonadota bacterium | reverse complement strand
GTTGGACTAGCAATAGTTGGACTAGCAGACAGTTGGACGAACTGTAATTGGACGAAACAGCAGTTAAGCTAACATTTGTCGGATCAACACGTGTCGAATCAAAAGCAGTTGGGTGAAAAACTAACTGAGCGAAAACTTGATCGGTACCAGTACGCGACCCTGCACCGCACGTCCATCGCGGATTTCAGGATTGAACTTCCAACTGCGTGCAGCACGTATCGCTTCCTGATCGAGTTCGCGATGTCGGCTGGATCTCTGCACCTGAACGTCGACGGGTACTCCATCGATACCCACGGTGATCAACAAAACGACTTCGCCTTCCAGACGGCGACGCATTGCAGCCGGCGGATAGCGCGGCGGACGCATACGACGGTAGCTCGGATCTTCAGATGCCTGGGTATCGCGCGGCAAATCCGGTGCGGGCGGTGCGGGCGGTGCAGGCGGCGGCGCATCTTCGGACATTACCAACGCTTCGTCGAACACCATTTCCGGTGGCGGTTCTTCCGGTGGCGGCTCTATGTTCGGTCGCTTCTCGATGATCTTTGGTTCGATCTTCTTCGGCGGTTCCAGTGGCGGTGGTGGTGGTGGTGGTGGCGGCGGCGGTGGTTCGAGGAACACCACTTCGACCACGTCCTCGGCTTCCTCGTCTTCGGACGCCGGTGGTTTGACCGGTGCCAGCAGAAAAAGGAATACGCCGGCGTGAAGTGCCACGGCAGTAGACTGCGCGATTACTCGGCGCAGGCTGAAACTCTTGTCTTCTTTACGATAGGACATGGGACATGGGTCTCGATTGGCCCCGCAATTCACTTCCCCGAGACCCGCCCCAGCGGGGCCGGCGACTCTTCGGACGGCGAGTATAGCGAGTGGGCCGGTTGCTAACTAGGGACCTTTTTGACTCCCCAGGCTTGCGCACAGCATGACTCCAGTGCGTTACAAGATGGAAACGTAGCTGACACGAATCCGGGTTTGGATCGTGTTGCCCAGTCTTCACATTTTGCGAACGTTCTTGAGCCAGCTCTGCGCTGACTTCTGCGTACTGGGAAACTTGGCCGCTTTTTCAAAGGCGACAATCGCCGCAGCCTTGTTGTTGAGCTCGATCTCGATGTTACCGAGGATCACCCAACTCTCGCCCTCGTGCTTGAACGGCGTTTTTTTCAGTGCCTCAAGCACGGCGACCTTTGCTTCGGCGGTTTTTTCGGCGTCGAGCAATGCATACGCCTGTCGAAACTTCATATCACCATCTGGCGCAAACTGCGCTGCCTTGCCGTAGGCCTCGGCGGTTTTAAGATGGTCGTCACCCTGCGAGTAAACCTCGCCGAGCAGCGAATACGTCGACAGATCTGCCTTGAGCACGCCCTTGGCCAGACCGTCGTTGATGATCTTGGCACCTTGCTCGGGTTTCTCGGCGTAGGCGTAGAGCTGGGCCAATTGACGCAATTCCGATTCGCTGGTCAGCAGGCCCCCGCTGTAGGCACGTTCCATTAGTGCCATCGCACGCGGTTCCTGGTCGCTCTCAACAAAGACATTGGAGAGCTGCTTGATGATGCTCTTGTTGTTCGGGTCGCGTGCGAGCACGGACTCACCGTAAGCAATCGCCTCGTCGTATTTCTCGCCTTCGACGTAGCTGGCCATAAGCACCGCGTACCAGCTCTCATTGGGTTTGGCCGATATTTCGATCGCGCGTTTGATCGCGACCGCCGCGAGGTCGTATTTTTCGAGCTGATAGTTGGCTTGGCCTTTTACTACGAGCAGCGAGTCTTTTTCCTCACCGGTTTCGCGCATCCAGCGATCCGCCCAGATGATGGCATTATCGAACTGGTCTTCCTGCAGGTAAAGCTGGGCGTTGAACTGCATCAGTCCGAAATGCGAAGTGTTGGGCAACGCGTCAATTTCCAGCGCCTTGACGTTGTACTCAACCGTCTTGAGCGAATCCTCGTCGCGCTCGTAGGCAATGTTGCCGAGCCCCTGATACGAGGCGGCCTTCTCACTGGCCATGACCTTGGGAGCGGCGATGATCTCATTAAAGAGTTGCTCGGCCTTGTCGTAGTCCTCGTCGTTGAGCGCATCCAGGCCCTGTTGCACCTTCTTGCCGAGCTTGGGGGACATCTTGAACTCGGGCTCTTTGCGCGTGCTCTTCGGAAAGGTGATTTCAGCCTTGCCGCCCTTCTTGGTTTTTGCTTTGCGGCCAGCCAGCGCCGCGCTGCGCCTCTCCGACGAGGCCGAACCGTTACCGCTACCGCTACCGCCGTAACCCTGGGCGAGCGCGTAGTCGGCACACAGCAGCAACGCGGCCGCCAGCAATAGGGCAACCCGAGGCAAACGCAAATATTTCGATGTCATGGCCCTTCCCTCCACAAGCTATTGACTGCGCCCATGTTCGGACGCGAACGGAGCGAGAGCGTAGCGCCCGCTCATGCAGGCGACAACTGGCGCCTGTTTGAATTTTGCGACGTGCGAGCTTAACCAATGCGATCCTGGAAATCCCCGCACTTTTTTCCTATTCCTGCACAGTCTGGACTTGGCCAACGCCAGACCAGACTGTTATCCATGTCTTGGTCGCGGCCGGGCTGGAGGTCGCTGGGCCTGTGCTGGCTCAGACCCATACGCCACTTGGTCGCCATCCCACTGGTTGGCGGCCGCCGCGGTTGATCCTGCACATTGGCACAGTCGCACGCTCCACTCAATACTATCTCTCGACAGGTGCTGCGGTGCGCTGCCGAATTTAGTGATTCAGTTTGCAACTTTGTACGGTGCCAACCCGGAAGGCATCCGTATCGATGCATTCCTGAGCGCTGCATGGCCAGGTTGCGCGCTCCACGTCAGGCTTGCGGGCTGCATCCTAAAGAGTCGGGAAATTGGCTTTCGAAAACTCGACGCGCTCGGCAGGGACTTTGGACAAGGTGCCGGCCTTCTCCATCTCCTGCACCTTGCGCAATCGATGCAGCAGCCCATTGCCATTGGCCATCTGGATGGCCAGTCCGGGTCGTGCATTGAGCTCCAGAACCAACGGCCCGAGATGCTTGTCGAGCACGATGTCGACGCCGACGTAGCCCAGATCGACCAACTCGTAGGCGCGTGCCGCGATCAGCAGTAATTCGTCCCAGTGCGGTATGGTCAGGCCAACGATGCTGCTCTCGGTGTCCGGATGTTCTCTGATGATTTCGCGACCCCAGACACCACGTCGGGTGATGCCGGTGGGGATGTCGATACCAACGCCAATTGCGCCTTGATGCAGATTCGCCTTGCCATCCGACATCCGCGTCGGCAGCCGGATCATTGCCATCACCGGATAACCGAGGAAGCTGATGATGCGGATGTCGGGTACGCCCTTGTAACTGACGTTGTCGAAGATCGGATCGAATTGAACACAGTATTCGACCAATACATGGTCGGGCTGGCCACCGAGCGAAAACAATCCCGAAAGCATGTTTGAAATGTGGTGATCAAACTCCTCGCGCGCCAGCAACGCGCCGCTCGAGCGGCGGTATTTGTCGCCGCGTCGCCCGGTGATGACCAAGATGCCATCGCCGCCCGAGCCGTGCGCTGGCTTGACCACGAAACTGTCGCGGTCCTTGATCTTTTCGTGCAGCTCCCCGATCTCGTGTTCCTCGCGCACCACCGCATACAACTGCGGTACTGGCAGACCGGCCGCGATCGCGAGCTTCTTGGTAATGAGCTTGTCGTCGACGCGCGGATAGTTGCGCCGCTGGTTGTACATCAGCACGAACTCGGCATTGCGCTGACCGATGCCGGTGAGGCCGATCGCGCGCAGACGCTTGACTATAGTGAAAGGGTTGAGCATGGCTCAGTCGGCCTTTTGCGGAGCAGGCTCCACCGGATCGGCGGCCAGAGCGCGGAAGCGGAATAGCTCGCTGATTCGGTAACCGGAGTAGCGGCCAATCAACAGAGTGAGCGCGAACAGCACCAGCAGTAGCTCAGGAAAGACGAACACCAAGTGCTCCAACCAGGCGATACTCATCACCAGGTAGGCGAGCACCGCGACAATGAGCGTCCCGATGCCCTCCTTCAATGCAAAAGCTCCTCCGCGCTCCTCCCAGGCAATGGACATGCGCTCGATGGTCATGGTCATGATCACGATCGGGAACAGCGCGATCGACAAGCCCTGATCGATGCCCAGTTTGTTGCTGACCACCGAGACCAAAGCCATCAGAAACACCACCAGAATCAGCACCGCGGTGAGTCGGGGTACCAACAGCAAGCGCAATTTTTCCAGGTAGAAACGCACCAGCAAGCCCATGCTGACGACGGTTGTGAACAGGATTACCCCGGTAACCAACTTGGTCTCGCGAAATGCCAGCGCCACCAACACCGGCATGAACGTACCGAAAGTCTTGATGCCAACAACATTGCGCAGCAGCAGCATGAGAAAAGCGCCGAGCGGCATCATCAACAGAATGCGGTAAACGTCCTGGGTCTGCAGTGGTAAATTCAGCAGCGAATACGCGACCAGGTTTCTGTCTTTGGCCTCGAGGCGTTCCTTGGCCACGTCAAGTGCGTCATCGAGCGTGCGCTGCACCGAGAATTCAACCCGGGCGCGCGGGTTGTCCTCAACTTCCAGAACGGGCCGCTGGCTGATGCTCCACATGAACATGTCGTCGGGCCAGCCCTCAACGCCGGATTCCGCGCTGATCGTATCCCAGCGTTGCGCCTCGCCATCCCAGACCTGCAGGAACGGCATCAGCGGCATGGTGGCATCGGACTGCACCAACGGCAGGCCATGAATGACCCGTGCTGAAATCTGCCGGTCAGCGAGCAGCCCCTTGGCCAGGTGTGCGCGTTGCTCGGAAGTCTTTATGCCTTCCATCAACAAGGCGACGCTGCTGTCGTTGTCGGCGGTGCCGAGTGCGCGCACCAGTTGGCCGGCAAACGACGCTGAGTCCACCGATTTTTCGCGCACCTGTTCCAGCAGTGTGCTGCGCGCAGTCAGATAAGGCTCTTCGTAAACGCTGGGCGACACCTCGCGCGGCGGCGGGTCGCTGTATTCCGATGCGTGCAAGTCACGGTAAACGGTAGCGCGGTAGTACAGGGCCTGATTGCCACGCGCATTGCGAAATTGCCATTGCACCGCACGCGTGCGTTTGCCCTGCTCAATGTTCATGCCGTAGTTGCGCGCGACAAATTTCTCGTCGATCAGATCGTAGCCCGGAGGATCGCGCGGAATCTGCAGGGTGACTTTGTTCGGTCCCTTGCGCGCCTGGAATTGCACACGCGCCTGAATTTCCCACAGCTCGGTCTGTTCGGCGGCGCGAATCGGAAAGCTCAACACCTTCCACTTGTAGTAGAAGGCGGCAAGGCCAATCGCAGCAATGATCAAGGCTAGAAGGTAGAGCTGGGTCTTTTTCATGTTGTTTTTGACTTGGCGCTTTCCCCGAAGGTGTGAAGTATAGACGCGCGTACCAAGCTCTTGCGGGTCGGCGCAAGATTGTCATCGCGACCGACCCAGCAAGGCCGGTGGGCCATACACTGAATCGGTGGCACGGCCACGACGCCGCACCAGGCGTGAGCACAAACGCCGGCGGACGCGGTCTGGTCAGCGATGTTGGCGAATAGTGCTCGGCAATAACGCGCTGCGCAGGCTATTTGAGCCGGATGAAACCGTCGACGCAGGTGACGCAGGCACCGCCGATTTCGATGTCGCCGCTGGCATCAACGGCTACGTCGACATATCCGTCGCGCCCGAGCTCCCGCCCCTGACTGGCCCGGTAAGTGGGGCCGATCGCGTGCAGCGTACCCCTGGCATGCAGGTATGCAGCCACCGAAGCGTTACCACTTCCGCACACGGGGTCCTCAAACATCCCCTCTCCGGGGCAGAACGAGCGCACAGCGAGCTTCGCGTCACCTCCGCTTTGGCGACCGAACACGGTGATGCCGGTGACGCCGAGTGATGCGCTGAGTTGCTCCAATGCCGCGCTCGAAGGTTGCAGTGCGCGCACGCTGGTGGCGCTATCGAGATCTACAACGAGCCAGATCGCGCCGACATCGACTACGCGCGCCTGATCGACTTGGCGCGGCTTGAGTCCGAATACCGCTTCGATTTGGCGATCGAGCGCGGCAGCCGCGGGGGCGATTTTCGCTCGCGGCACCTGCACATGAATGCGGCGATCTGCGGGTGTCGCGCCGCTCCGGTACAGCCGCAGCAAGCCGGCGCCACACTCCTGGGTCCAGCGATTGGCGACGGGTTGCAGCAAGCCCGCTTCTAGCAGCGCATGCGCGGTACCTATGCTGGGGTGTCCGGCGAAGGGCAATTCCTGCGTCGTGGTGAAGATGCGCAAACGGTAGTCGGCCGCGGCGCAGGTTGGCGGCAATACGAAGCTGGTCTCGGAGAGATTGGTCCAGCGCGCGATGCGCTGCATTTCGTGTTCGCTTATCCCGGTCGCGTCAAGTATCACGGCGAGCGGATTGCCAAGAAAAGGTATGCGTGTAAAGACGTCAACTTGTTTGAATGCGACCTGACGCATGTGAGGGCTCCGCGCACCGCGCGCGATGCTGCATTGTGTGGGTGCGTCGCAGCCGCAGAGACTGTGTCCGTTATCATGCCAAGACGCAGACGAGCGGTTGCCATGGATCACAATTCGGCAGACAAAAGGATCAAAGGTCGCGGCAGCAGCAGCAACCTTGAGGGCCGCTTTGAACGACAGCATAGCGAGCCTGCGGACGATGGCTGGTACCAGGAGCCCAACGCGCCGCCGCGCCCAGTCACCGTGGTGCACGTGGAGCGCGCGCGTTCGATCATCAGTAGCAACGATTCTCCCGACATTCCATTCACCCAATCGATCAATCCCTACCGCGGTTGCGAACACGGCTGCATCTACTGCTATGCGCGCCCGACGCACGCTTATCTGAATTATTCCGCCGGCCTGGATTTCGAAACTCAGCTATACGCCAAAGCCAATGCCGTGGAGCTGCTGCGTGCGGCATTGGCGAAGCGTAGTTATCAGCCTTCACCGATCAACTTTGGCGCGAATACCGATCCCTATCAGCCGGTCGAGCGCAGTCATCGACTGACGCGTGCGCTGATTGAAGTACTGTGGGAAACACGTCATCCATTGACCATCATTACCAAGAGTTGCCTGGTCGAACGCGACATTGACCTGCTAGCGCCTATGGCGGAGTTGGGGTTGGTCCAGGTTTTCATTTCGGTGACGACATTGGACAATCGCCTCGCCAGCAGGCTGGAGCCGCGCGCCAGCGCGCCTCATCGTCGGATCGAAGCCATTCGCCAATTGCACAACGCCGGGATTCCTGTGGGTGTGTTTGTCGCGCCTTTGATTCCCATGCTCACCGACAAGGACATGGAGTCTATTCTCGAGCGCTGTCACGCCGCGGGTGCGCGATCGGC
Source organism: Pseudomonadota bacterium (assembly GCA_034440555.1). Lineage (GTDB taxonomy): Bacteria > Pseudomonadota > Gammaproteobacteria > Xanthomonadales > Ahniellaceae > 0-14-3-00-62-12. The sequence continues at coordinate 2,635 of JAWXCG010000343.1, read as the reverse complement.
GAGTTATACGTTGGTGCGATTGCCGCACGAAGTGGCACCACTGTTCCGCGAATGGTTGGAGTTGCATGTGCCGCAGCGCGCGGCGCACGTGATGAGTCTGATTCGACAAATGCGCGGGGGCAAGGACTATGATGCAAACTTCAAGACCCGTATGAGCGGTGAGGGCGTGTTTGCTGATCTGATTCGGCGGCGATTCGAGCTGGCCTGTCAGCGACTGGGCATTGAACGCCGCAATGAGGAAGTTGAACTGCGTACCGACCTGTTCCGTGCACCACGTCCGCCATCGCCGCAACAGGAGCTGTTCTGAGTTCCTGGTCGAAATGCTGGGCGGCGCGTGGCGTCAGGGTATGGCGGCTTTGGTTTAACGCCGCGGCCACTCGCTACATTCGATCGTGTATTTTCAGAACGAATTGATCGGCATCGCGTAGCTGCAGCGCACGATCGAACAGGTGGCTCAGCGTCTCTTCGTCGCGCTCGTTGAAGGTGTCGCCGCCACGGCTGTAGACCGCGAAGAAATCGCTGGCGAGCAGGCGGCCATTGCTCTGCAGCCGCTACGCCCGCCCTTGTTCCGAATGCAAGCCGAGCCAATTCATTTTGGCGCGCAGCTCGTGGCGTTTGGGGGGACATCAGTTGAGTTGCGCTGTTGAAAACATCTGTTCTCGTTTAAAGCGACCGAACCTGTCCTCGCGCAGTCAGATCAGGCAGTCGCGTGTGCGTTTGCGCACCAGCGCTGCTCTCAGATTAATGCGGTCGGAAAATAGTGTGTGGCCGAGTCTTCCAGCTGCACATTGGCGTCCATATCGGGGCCGCCACGGGTGTACCGGAGGGCTGTGCCGAAACGCCGGTCACCAATGCGCGCGGTGTTGAAGTGGGCAAACAGGCTACTGCCGGATTCGCGATACACCTGTCCGTTGCCACACGAGATGACATTGTCGTAGCCAGAGTAATCCTGCAGCCATTCCAGGTATTGGGTGGCCCCATCGCGATACTCAATTCTGCGCCTCTGCACGTGCGCGTCTACCGGGCATCAATGCAGGGATTTGTCGCCGTGACCCGTTTCGCTGTGGTCGCTCATAATCGAGCGTAGGAGAGTGAGCGTTCGTTAATTGAGCATTCGTTGGAATATCGCGCAGTTTTCGTTCGCTAAACGCCTGGGTCAAACGCGTCCAATCATGACTGCCGAGCGATTCGCCGCTCGAGCAAGCCCTACCGCCAGCAAGCCGCATCGTTCCTCTGCGTTGCATTGGACCGTTCGCGGTTGCGCTTCGTCACACGTCGAGGTTACTCACCCGCAAGGCATTGTTTTCGATAAACGCGCGCCGCGGCTCGACAACATCGCCCATCAGGGTGGAAAAGATTTGGTCTGCGGCAACGGCATCCTCGACCCGAACTTGAAGGAGACGGCGGCTTTCCGGGTTGACTGTTGTTTCCCAAAGCTGCTCAGGGTTCATTTCTCCAAGCCCTTTGAATCGCTGGATGGTGCGGCCCTTCTTGGCCTCGTCCATCAGCCAGCTTTGGGCTTCGCCGAATGTCTTCACAGCTTGTTGTTTGCTGCCGCGCGAAATGACTGCTCCGGAAACAATCAACCCATTGATTTGATTAGCAATTATACGTATAGCCGCGTAATCATTTCCGGCGAAGAAGGCCTGTGACAGCAGTGCTTCGCTGGACAGGCCGTGTTGCAATTTGTTGATGCGCAGTGCTCCGCTTTCTTCGCCCTTTGCGGCATGCGCGGTCAATCGGTACTGGGCGCGGCCCAGACCGCGATTATTGATGCGCGCGGCTACGCCGTCGGCCCAGGATTGAAAGCCTTGGGCATCATGCACCAGTGCCTCGTCGACTGCGGGCGCGTCCATCAGCGCAGTCAGCAGGTGACTATCGACGCGGGAGCTGAGTCGATCGATCTGGTCTTTGGCATGCTGGAAGTCGTGCAGCAGTTTTTCCAGACCCGCGCCCTTGATCGCAGGCACGCCCTCCCCTGGCACAAGCTCGGCATCTTCGAGCGCGTTGTTGATCAGATACAGCGCCAACGCCTCGTTATCCTTGAGATACATCTCCTGCTTGCCCTGCTTGAGTTTGTACAGCGGTGGCAGGCCAATGTAGACATGGCCGCGTTCAATCAACACCGGCATCTGGCGATAGAAGAAGGTTAGCAAGAGGGTACGGATATGCGATCCGTCGACGTCGGCATCGGTCATGATGATGATGCGGTGATAACGCAATTTGTTCGGGTCAAACTCATCCTTGCCGATACCGCAGCCGAGTGCGGTGATCAGCGTGCCCACTTCGGCAGAGCCGAGCATCTTGTCAAAGCGCGCGCGTTCAACGTTGAGGATCTTGCCCTTTAGCGGCAGGATTGCCTGGGTCTTGCGGTTGCGGCCTTGCTTGGCGGAGCCGCCGGCGGAATCACCCTCGACCAGGAATATCTCCGACAACGCCGGATCTTTTTCCTGGCAGTCGGCCAGTTTGCCGGGTAATCCAGCGATGTCTAGCGCGCCTTTGCGGCGGGTCAATTCACGCGCTTTGCGCGCGGCTTCGCGCGCGCGCGCGGCATCGACCACCTTTTCGCAGATGGCGCGCGCGACTGCAGGATTTTCCTGCAGGAAATCGCGCAGTTTGTCGCCCATCACCGATT
>JAWXCG010000342.1:0-7822 GCA_034440555.1 Pseudomonadota bacterium | reverse complement strand
CGTTTGAGCGCCCTGCATACCCTGCGCGAGATTGTCGATTACCTGCAAGCAGGAATAGAACCGGCCGTTGTGGGAATGGCCAAGGTAGGAATGGAAGTTGTGGGAACGGCAATTGTAGGAGCGGCGTCAGCCGCGATCCTCAACAGCGCCGCGCCTTCGGGAATCGCGGCTCACGCCACTCCCACAACAGCCGCTCCCACACACGCGGCTCCGACAGCGGTCACTTCCAAACTCGGCCGCTACGCGCTCGAACTCATCCCGGCACCGGCGACCGGATTTGCCATGCCTGGGCTATTGGCGGACATGCCGATCTACGTGACCGGCGATGCGGTGTTGGCGCCAATGCTGGTCGACGTACTGCGCGCGCGCGGCGTCGATGCCAGCAGCGTGTCTGCGCTACCCGAGTCAGCGGTCTCCTGTATCTATCTGGGTGGCCTGCAACAGTGCTCGAGTATCGACGGATCCGTGGCAGTCAATCGCGAAGCGTTCCAACTCGCACGCCAGCTGGCGCCGCGCCTGCAGTCAGCACCTGGGCTGTTCGTTACCGTGCAGGACACCGGCGGGAGCTTTGCGCTCGGGGCCACTTCCGATGGTTCGGTCTGGCTTGCTGGATTGCCCGCACTGATCAAAACCTGTGCGCTCGAATGGCCGCAGGCCAGTGTCAAGGCGATTGATGTGCAACGTTTGGGACGCACGCCGGAAGCAATCGCATTGTCGATTGCCGATGAATTGCTCGAAGGCGGCGGTGAGATCGAGATTGCTTTGCCCAGTAACGGGGGCCGCTTCACGCTACGCAGTACGGCACGCGCGGTCGATGCCAGCGAGCCTGTAATCAAGCCCGGCGATGTCGTGTTGGTTTCCGGTGGCGCGCGAGGCGTCACTGCGGCCTGTCTGCTGGAGTGGGCCGGTCGCTGTCGCGCCAACTTTGTGCTGGTCGGTCGAACGCCGCCGCACGATGAGCCAGCCAGCTGTGTTGGCATCACCGATGAGAATGGACTGAAGCGAGCGTTGCTAGCCTCCGCCCAAGGCATCGGCGAAACGCTGACACCGAGCACATTGCAGGCGCGCGTTCAGCAGGTACGGGCGCAGCGCGAGATCCGCCAGACGCTGGCCGGTCTCGCCGCCGCGGGTGCGCAGGCACGCTACTGTGCCGTCGCCATTGAAGATCAGGTCGCGCTGCAAGCCGCGCTCGACCAGGTGCGCGGCGCCTGGGGTCCGATCCGTGCCATCGTGCATGGCGCTGGCGTACTTGCCGACAAGCGCATCGCCGAGAAAACCGATGCGCAGTTTGCGCGCGTGTTCGACACCAAAGTGCAAGGGCTTCGCAACTTATTGACTGCGACGCAAAGCGATCCGCTGAAACTGCTGTGTGTGTTTTCTTCAGTATCGGCTCGCTGCGGCAACACTGGCCAGTCGGACTACGCAATGGCGAACGAAATATTGGCCAAGGTCGCCTGGGCAGAATCTCGCCGGCGCCCTGCCCTGCGCGTCAAGTCACTGGGCTGGGGACCGTGGGAGGGCGGCATGGTGACGCCGCAGCTGAAAGATCGCTTCAGCGCGCTCGGCGTGCCGATGATCCCGCTGGCCGTCGGCGCGCGCATGTTCGCCGATGAAATGGCGGACGCGAGCGCCGCGAGTGTGGAGCTGGTGTTGGGCGGCGAGCCGCGCGCCGAGGCACTGCTGTTTGAGGGTGCCGATGCGCGCGTGGAAGCGTTGGATCTGCGCGTGCAACGTGGCAGCCACGCCTATCTCGAGGGTCATGCGGTGGATGGCATGCCGGTGGTGCCAGTCGTGCTGGTCGCAGAATGGCTGGCCCGCGCTGCGCGCAGTTTTCGACCGGGACTGGAGCTGATCGCATTGCACGAATTGAAAGTGCTCAAGGGCATTCGGCTCGGCGGCTTCGAGAATGGCGGCGATCGTTTGCGCATCCAGGCTCAGTCGCTACCCAGTGCCGATGCCACCCTGCTGCAGATGACGGTACGCGATGTGGCCGGTCGTCCGCGCTACAGCGCCCGCGCCGAGCTGCGCAAGGTGGCAGCAGTGTCAACGCTGGGCTTACCGCTGTTGTCACTGGGCGACTGGCAAGGCGCGTCGCCGTACCCGGAGCTGCTGTTTCATCGCGGACACTTCGAGCTGATCGAACAAATGCACGGCGTCTCCGACAACGGCATTGCGGCAAACGTGCTCGGTGTGCAGGCTGCGGACTGGCCAAAACAGGACTGGCAGCTCGACGTCGCCGCGCTCGACGGTGGCATGCAGCTCGCGGTGTTGTACGGGCAACGCATGCTCGGTGGCCCCAACCTGCCGACGTCGATCGCCACCCTGCGCCGCTACGCAACCGAGGCCTGCGCCGGGCCGATCACCGCCTCCGCGCATAGCCGTGCGGTCAGCGCTTCTGCGACCACCACCGACATCTATTTCGTCGATGGCAATGGACAGCGCTTCGCCGAGTTGCTGGGCGTGCAGAACCATGCATTGGCGGCGGCGTAACTATGTCGTTTGCGCCAATTGCCATCGTCGGCCGCGCCTGTGTACTGCCTGGCGCGCTGAGTCCGGAAGCGCTATGGCAGGCGGTCGCATCAGGGCGTGATCTGATCTCTACCACCCCAGCGGGTCGCTGGCGGCTGGCAGCTGAACACGCACTGTGCGCGCCCGATGCGCCGAAGCCGGACCGGACCTGGTCGGATCGCGGTGGCTATGTCGACGGCTTCGCACAGATCTGGAATCCGCATGGCTTCGCGATACCCGCCGAGGAACTTGCCGAGCTCGACCCGCTGGTGCATTGGTTGTTGCACTGTTCGCGCCTTGCACTTCGCCAGCTTGCCGGCGACTCAGGCTCGAGTGAAAACGGCCCGGCATCATCCGATACGCGGGTCGGCGCGATTTTTGGCAATCTCGGATTTCCCAGTGAAAGCATGGCCGCGTTCGCGGATCAAGTATGGAAAGGTGCAAGTGGCGAAGATCCACGCAACCGATATATGAGTGGCGGCAGCGCCGCGGTTCTGACCCGCGCACTCAATCTCGCCGCCGGCAGTCATGCGCTTGATGCCGCCTGTGCCAGCTCGCTTTATGCCATCAAGCTCGCCTGTGATCGATTGCACGAAGGCAGCGCGGACGTAATGCTGGCCGGTGCCGTGCAGCGCGCCGATGACTTGTTTCTGCACATCGGTTTTTCGGCATTGAACGCGCTCAGCCGCAGCGGGCGCTCGCGTCCATTTCATCGCGATGCCGATGGCCTGGTACCCGCCGAAGGTTGCGCGATGCTGGCATTGAAGCGACTTGCCGACGCGCGGCGCGATGGCGACACGGTTTATGCGATCGTGCGCGGTATTGGTTTGTCCAACGATGGCCGCGGCAAGGGGCTGCTCGTGCCCGATGAGGCCGGGCAACAACGCGCTCTTCGTGGCGCCTATGTCGCTGCCGGACTCAAGCCAAACGCCGTGTCGCTACTCGAATGCCATGCCACGGGCACACCGGTTGGCGACGCCACTGAAATACGCAGCAGCGCGGCCGTGTTCGATGACGTAGTCGAGCTGCCGGTAGGGTCGCTGAAATCGAACCTCGGGCATCTGATCACTGTTGCCGGCGCCGCCGGGATCATCAAGCTGATTGAGGCGATGCGCGCCGGCGTGCGTCCGCCGAGTCTGCATGCTGAGGTACTGACACCGGCGTTGGCGCACACTCCGTTTCGGGTGTTGCACACGGCTGAGAAGTGGCCTTCGGCGACACCACGCATCGCTGCCATCTCGGCCTTTGGATTCGGCGGCAACAACGCACATCTGATTCTTTCCGAAGACGATCCTGATCTGCGCGGCACACCGCCGGTGCGCATGCGCGAAATCATCGCGATTACCGGAATTGGCTGCATCGCCGGCAGCGCGCCGGATCGCGCTGCTTTCACCGCAGCACTGTTTTCTGATCAAACTTTTCGCAACGCAAGTGGTGCCGGCGCGATCGATCAGATCGAACTGGATCTCGCCGGATTGCGCTTCCCGCCGCGCGATCTGCAACAGACTCTGCCGCAGCAACTGGCCATGCTTGAAGCGACACGCGATGCACTCTGCGAGTGCGGCCCATTGCCGCGCGATCGCAGCGCGGTGCTGATTGGCATGGAGCCCGATGCCGAGGTCGCGCGCTATGGCACGCGTTGGCGAATGGCGATGCCCGCGAGTGGATCCAGTCATGCAGTGGAGTCTGTCCCATCCTGGATTCACACCGCGCAGAACGCGGTAATCGCCCCGCTCGAATCGGCGGGGGTCATTGGCTGCATGCCCAACATTCCCGCCAACCGGATCAGTGCACAGTTCGATTTGGCCGGACCGGCGTTTACCGTCCAGGCCGGCGCCGCGTCGGGGTTGCATGCCTTGCGGATTGCCTGTCATGCGCTCGCCCACCACGAAATCGATGCGGCACTCGTCGGCGCTGTTGACCTGTGCTGTGAAGCGGTGACCCGTGCCTCCGGCAATACCGATCCGGCCGATGCCGCAGTCGCGATCGTGGTGAAGCGACTGGTCGATGCCGAGCGCGACGGCAATCGCATCTATGCGTTGCTCGAGACTGCGGGGACCGGCCCCCAACTGCCGTTCTGCGAAACAAGCGCCAGCGCGATGCCCGATACGATCGACGAGATTGCGGGCAACCTGGGCGCGCGGCTCGGCAACGCCGGTGCTGCTGACGGCCTGCTGCACCTCACCGCTGCTGCGATCAGTCTGCATCATCGTCGCCACGTTGGCGGCAGGCCGTGGCTATCAGCACAGCAGCGGCGACTACGCATTCCATTGCCAGCTGCGGCTACGATGGCGCTTTCCGAAGCCACCACGCATGCGCGCCGCGGCGAATCATCGCTGCCGCGGCTGCGTGTCTATTCCGCTGCGGACCAGAACGCCGTGATCGCCGCACTGCAGGCGAACCGGCCAGGCAACAACGGCCCTGCGCGACTGGTTCTGGTGTGTCGCGACGAAGAGTTCGAAGCCATGCGCACGCGCGCACTCGCTCATCTGCAACACGGCGCGCCGGCCGGAAGCTCGATCCATTTCCGCGCTGCACCGATCGACGGCCAGCTGGCTTTCGTGTTCGCTGGCGCGGGCGCCGCATATGCTGGCATGGGCGCCGATCTGGTCACCCAGCTACCGCAGCTGTTGCCTGCGCTGGCTGAGCGCAGCCAACACCTGGCCACTTCGCTCAACTGGGCGTTCGATCCTGATCTCGCTCAGCCGACCGCATTGCAACAGCTGTGGGGCGCATCTGCATTGTCGCAGTTGCACCTGGAGTTGAGTGAGGGCGTGCTCGGTCTGCACGCCGATGCCTGGCTCGGCTATTCATCGGGCGAAACCAATGCCTTGGTCGCAGCCGGGGTCTGGAACGACCCCGATGCACTGATGGATGAGATGCAGGCGAGCGGTCTGGTCACGCATCATCTCGGCGGCGATTTCAGTGCGGTGCGAGAACAATGGAATCGACCGGTGCGTTGGGCAAGCTGGACGGTATTGGCACCCGTCGCGGAAGTGCACGCTGCGTTGCACGGTATCGAGCGCGTGCATCTGGCGATTATCAATGGCGACGCCGATTGTCTGATCGCCGGTGAAGAGTGTGGTTGCGAATTGTTGGTCGAGCGCATCGGCAGCAATCGCTGTCTGCGCCTGATCTATCCTCTGGCCGTACATGTGCCCGAGCTGGCGGCGATGGAAGCTGAGTGGTTGCTGCTGCATCGCCGTGAGACGCGCGCGCCGCGTCACGGCAAGGTCTATTCAAATGCGTTGGGATCGGCCTATACACCTGATCGCGAGTCGTGCGCGCGGGCCATTCTTGATCAGGCCAACCGCACGCTGGATCTGCGGCCCGTGGTGCTGCGCGCGTGGCAGGATGGTGTACGCATCTTCATCGAGCACGGACCGGGCAGCACTTTTGCGCGTGCCATTCGCGGCATCCTGGGCAAACGTGAAGCACTTGTCGTCAGTCTGGATCGCAAGGGTCAGGGCATCGAGGGCACGCTGGGTGCGATCGCGGCGTTGCTCGCCGCGGGCGTGCCGATGCGCAACGAGCATCTGCATGATCTGCTGTCGCCGGTTCCGACGAAACCAGCGGCACAGCGGCCGCTACGACTACCCGCGCATTGGCCACCGGTGGTGCTGATGCAACGCGGCAACGCAGCAGCAGAGGCAATGACGGCGCAGATGCAGACCATGCCGCGCGCTCCGTCGCTACCGTCAACATTGTCGACCGAAGTCGGTGTCGGCGTTGCAGTTGCTGCGGCTCCGATCGGGCCGCCGTCGACGCCTGTGGTTTTTCATGCCTTGGCAACGTTGCCGGCTGAGCGCATCGGTACACATCGACGCGCGCCACCGCTGGCCGCGCAACGCGCACAAATCGCGCATGCGAGTCGCGTGCATCAGCAATTTCTCGACCTTCAATCCAACGCACACCAGCAATATTTGCAGTTGCGTCAGCAGGCTCAACAACTGTTGCTGCGTGTGGGCACGGGCGGCAGCGGCCGGCGCTTCGGCGCCACGCCTTTGCCAGCATCATTGAGCGCAGCGCCTACTGCTCCAGCGTTCAAGCCGGAACGCACTGTACAAACGCTTCCTTCGCGGCCGGCCAACGCTCCGCCGCGCATCACAGTCGCGCAATCCGTGGTGCACGCGGCTGAGCGCGAACTGATCGCTCCGGTTCATTCCAAGCCGACCATCGACGCTGCTGCGCAGCACAAGACGCAGCACCACGCAGTCACCGGCCCAAGTTTCAATCGCGAGCAATTGCTGATGCACGCCGATGGGCGTATTTCAGATTTGTTTGGTGCGCAATTCACAGCGCAGGATCAGTATCTGCGGCAAGTGCGCATGCCCAAACCACCGCTGCTGCTCGCCGATCGCGTGCTTGGCATCAGCGGCAAACCCGGCGGCATGGGTCTGGGGCACATCTGGACCGAAACCGATGTGGGCAGTCAGGACTGGTATCTGCACAACGGCTTCATGCCCGCGGGCGTGATGATCGAAGCCGGCCAGGCCGATCTGATGTTGATTTCCTGGCTCGGCGCGGATGCGCACAATCGCGGCGAACGCGTCTATCGCCTGCTTGGCTGCGAGCTGACCTACCACGGCGATCTGCCGCAACGCGGCGACACGCTGCGTTTCGATATTGCGCTCGATGGCCACGCGGCGCAGGGTGATGTACGGCTGATGTTTTTCCACTACGACTGTGACAACGGCGATCGCAAGCAGCTGTCGGTGCGCAAGGGTCAGGCAGGATTTTTCAGCGACGCTGAGCTGGCTGAATCGGCCGGATGCCTGTGGACGCCAGAACAGCAGGCGATCGTAGCGAATCCGCAACTCGATCCGCCCGTGCTGACCTGCACGCGCAATGCGCTCGATCGGGATCAGATCGAAGCCTTTGCTGCGGGCGATGCCGCACGTTGCTTCGGCCCCGGCTTCGAATTTGCGCAGACGCATACGCGCAGCCCCAGCATCGCTCAAGGCGGTATGTTGCTGCTCGACCGGATCACCCATCTGGAAATCGACGGCGGCCCGTGGCAACGCGGCTATCTGCGTGCCGAACTCGACATCAGTGCGCAGCAATGGTTTTTCGACGGCCATTTCAAGAACGATCCGTGCATGCCCGGCACCTTGATGTTTGATGGCTGCCTGCAGGCCATGGCACTGTATCTGGCCGCTTGCGGCTACACGCTCAAGCGCGATGGCTGGCGCTTTCAGCCGGTGCCAGAGTTACCGTATCAGTTGCAATGCCGCGGCCAGGTGACGCCGGGTTCGCGCCTGCTGGTCACCGAAGTGTTTATCGAAGAGCGCAGCGCCGGGCCGGTCCCGACGGT
>JAWXCG010000341.1:0-10044 GCA_034440555.1 Pseudomonadota bacterium | reverse complement strand
CTCAACAGCGGAGCTGGTCGCTCTCAACAGCGGAGCTGGTCAACCTGCGGTTTTTCGCCCCCTGACTCAGGGGGCTATCGCGGCTCCGGACTTGTTCAGTGGTTCCCTAGCAGCGGACGCGGCTGCGATACCCGTTGCCGAACTCCACAACAATCGCGCCCAGGTGCGCTCCTACGGTAGGAGCGCACTTGGGCGCGATAACGGAATCGTCAAAGCAACGTGAGGTTGGCGAACGACAGCACCAGCCACTTGCGCCCGGCGTCTTCGAAATTGACCTGTACCCGAGCGTGCGCGCCAGCGCCTTCGAAATCGACTACCACGCCCTCACCAAAACTGGGATGACGCACGCGCGCACCCAGCTTGATCGGCGGAAGCTCGACAACGCCGCCGCGCAACAGGCCGCGATCGACCAGAAATGACTCAGCTCTGCGTCCGAACTGTGATGGACGACTGACCTGCACGCGCGGGCGCACTTCGTGCAATGCGCCTTTGGGCATTTCGCTGAGAAATCGTGACGGCCGGTTGTAGGTTTCGACACCGTGCCAGCGTCGCGATTCGGCGTAACACAACACCAGTTTTTTTCGCGCGCGGGTAATGCCGACGTAGGCGAGTCGGCGTTCCTCCTGCAGGCGCCCTTCCTCGTCGAGCGAACGCTGACTGGGAAACATGCCGTCTTCCATCCCCACCAGAAACACCAGCTCGAACTCCAGCCCCTTGGCCGAGTGCAGGGTCATCAGCTGCACGCAGTCTTCCCATGCCTCGCCCTCGGCATCGCCGGCCTCAAGCGCGGCATGACTGAGAAACGCCGCCAGTTCACTATGGCCGGCCTCGGTATCTTCGGGCGTGCGCTCAAAACGCGCTGCCACATTGATCAGTTCATCCAGGTTCTCGATGCGCGCCTCGGCCTGACCCTTGGAATCGGCCTCGTAATAGGGCTTGAGCGCACTGCCCTGGATGACGGCATCCATCTGCTCGGCGAGTGAAAGCCCCAGCGCTTCGCGCGCCAGTCGTTCGATCAATTCAGCGAAGCCGCGCAGGGCACCCTTGGCGCGCGCTGCGAGTGTGCCACCGGCAAGCTCGGCCTGCACCGCGTCCCACATCGACTGTTGCCGATCGCGCGCGGCAATGCGCAAAGTGTCCAGGGTGCGCTCGCCGATGCCACGTGGAGGCGTATTCACTACGCGCTCGAACGCCGCGTCATCATTTCTGTTTGCGGTCAAGCGCAGATAGGCCAGCGTGTCCTTCACTTCCATGCGGTCGAAGAAGCGTTGGCCCCCGTATACGCGGTACGGAATGCCATCGACCATCAACGCCTCTTCGAATAATCGCGACTGCGCGTTGGAGCGGTAAAGAATGGCGCACTCGTCGTTGCGCCCGCCCTCTTTGACCGCCTGCTTGATGCGTTCGATGACGAAGCGTGCTTCGTCTTGCTCGTTGTAGGCCGAGTAAAGATCCAGCGCATCGCCAGCACTGGATGCAGTCCACAGCTCTTTGCCCAGACGCGTCGGATTGTTCGCGATCACGGCATTGGCCGCATTGAGGATATTGCCGGTGGATCGGTAGTTCTGCTCGAGACGCAGCGTTTTCGCGCCCGGAAAATCGCGCAGGAATTGTTGTACGTTTTCGACCTTCGCTCCGCGCCAGCCGTAGATCGCCTGATCGTCGTCGCCGACCACGAAAACTTGACCAGAGCCGGCCTGGCCCGGGTCGCCGGCAAGCAGACGCACCCAGGCATACTGCAGCGTGTTGGTGTCCTGAAACTCATCGATCAACAAATGTCGGAAACGTTCGCGATAGTGTTTGAGCAGGTCGTCGTTGTGCAGCCACAGCTCGTGCGCACGCAGCAGCAATTCGGCGAAGTCGACCAGCCCCGAACGCTTACATTGCGCTTCGTAAGTTCGATAGATGTCCACCTGGATCTGTAGACCAGGCACGAACTCGGCGCGGATCGCGTCAGGGCGCTTGCCTTCGTCTTTCCAGCTATTGATCAGGCTGGCGATTTGTCGCGCCGGATAGCGTGACTCGTCGAGGTCCATGCCGGTGATCACGCGCTTGATCAGGCGCACCTGATCGTCTGCGTCAAGAATCTGGAAAGTCTCCGGTAATCCCGCCTCGCGCCAGTGCTGGCGCAGCAAACGATGTGCGATGCCGTGAAAGGTACCGATCCACATGCCGCGCGTGCCGCTCGGCATCAGCAGCTGGGCGCGATTGCGCATCTCGCCGGCGGCCTTGTTGGTGAACGTCAGTGCCAGGATCGACCACGGCGATACACGTTCGACTTCGGTCAACCAGGCGATGCGATGCATCAGCACCCGCGTTTTTCCGCTGCCAGCACCAGCGAGTACCAGATAGTGCCCCGCTGGCGCACACACAGCTTCGCGCTGCGCGGCATTGAGCGGGTCGATCAGATGCGAGACATCCATTGCGGATCACGATTCGGGCGATTGCCCAGTATGACGGAGCGGATGCCGAGTCGGCGACAAACCTGCGACACTGTCAATCAACAATCGAAACCCGGACGATGACATGAACGACGACCGCAACGGCATCACCCGCGACCAGGCGGAATCAGCGGTACGCGTTCTGCTCAGGTGGTCCGGCGACGACCCCACTCGCGAAGGCCTGATCGATACGCCGCGCCGCGTGGCGGATGCCTATGGCGACTGGTTCAGCGGCTATGCCATCGACCCCAGCGAATACATGCGCCGTACCTTCGAAGAAGTGGCCGGCTACGACGAGCTGATCGTACTGCGCGACATCGAATTTGAATCTCATTGCGAGCACCACATGGCGCCTATCATCGGCCGTGCCCACGTCGGCTATCTGCCGAGTGACAAAGTGGTGGGTATCAGCAAGCTGGCGCGTGTCGTCGAAGCTTATGCGCGCCGCTTCCAGGTACAGGAAAAACTCACAGCGCAGATCGCGAGCTGCATCGAGGACGTGCTCAAACCGCGAGGCGTCGGCGTCGTCATTGATGCCACTCACCAATGCATGACCACCCGCGGCATCCACAAGACCGGCGTCAGCATGATCACCAGCAAAATGCTCGGCAGCTTTCGCGATGATGCGCGCACGCGCAGTGAGTTCCTGGCGTTTATCAATATTGCAGCGCGTTGAACAACGGCGTTTGGGGCAAAGCCGGCACCGACGGATACCAGCACATCAGGCATTCATGAATCCCAGGTCACTCGCACTGAAGTTGTCGAGCAACGGGAAGATGGATGCCAGCGCGGCGCTATCGCTGACCCCCATCCAACGCGCCAGTGTGGCGGCGACCTGATCGACAGACGTGGTCGGGATGTACTGGCCGCGGCTGAAGCTCCAGTCCTTGTTGGTATTGTCGTTGGCGTTGACGATGAGATTGGGATAGGTGCCATAGAGCTTGCCGCCCTGCACCGCATCGCCCAGCACCAGAAGGTTGCCGCCCCAGGCGTGGTCCGAACCGCTGCCATTGCCGGTGAGCGTGCGGCCGAAGTCACTCATGGTGAACGTGGTGACCTCCGAGCGTGCGTTGATTTCGCCGAGCGCCGCCCAGAATGCACCGAGGGCCTGATTGACTGTAGTGAGCAGTGCGCCGTGGCCGCTGGTGGCGACGGGTTGTCCGGCGACGAACATGCCGTCGTGCAAGTCGAAGCTGCCGACGCGCACGTAAAACACCTGACGCTGCGCCGAGAATGCCGCACGACTGACCTTGATCATCCGCGCCACCATTTTCAGCTGGTCGGCCAGGGTATTGCCGGCGGGAAACACACTGGTCACATCACCACTGCCATCGCTGGCGCCGAGCAGGCCGGACAGACTTTCGCCAACGTCCAGCGAGCGCTTCACCACACGCCCATACTCGCGCGAGAAAGGATGGGCGTAGCTGTCATCAAGCAAATCGTTCAACAGTGCGCGGCGCGCTGACGAATAGTTGGTGTCGGTGATGCCCGCGGTGTAGTTGTCGATCAGATTCACCCCACTGCTGGCCAATTGATACGGCAGTATCTGGTCGCCAATCAGGTACCGCGCAGAACCGGCCAAAGAAATGGTGGGCGATAGCCCGTTGGGCAAAGAGCCGCCAGCCGTGAGCTTGGCCACGCGCCCACCCCAGCCGAAACGCGACAACGGATCGTTGGGCGCCGACATGCCGACGTGCCAGAGCAGCTCCTGGTCGTTGTGCGAGAACAGTTGTGCAGGTCGCGGCGCGCCATTGTCGTATTCGGTCTTGCTGATCGGCTGCACCAGTGGCCCGCTATTGCAGATGAACGCCGCCTTGCCTTGGTTGAACAAGGTTTGCAACCCGCCGTGCGCCTGTGAGCTGGCGCCATTGACTGCGGTGTAATCGGTGCTAGATGGATGCAGTCCATAGGCGCTGCTGGTGTTGCTGGGGGTAATCGGCAACAGGTCGTTGAAGGCATGTGCCAGGCCATTGGTGTTGGTCGCGGAATAGACGCCACCGCGTGTGGATCGATAAGTGTCATAGCGACTGCCCGCGCTTTCGGAATCGCGCGGAACCAGCCAGTTGTACGAATCGTTGGCGCCGGCGAGGTAAACGCAGACCAGGGCGCGATAGCCGCCCCCGCTAGCCTGAGCCACAGCACGCGGCATCAGCGCAAGTTGCGGCAACAGGCTGGCGACCGAACCGAGCGCGAAGCTGCCGCCCAGTTGCTTGATGAAATCGCGACGATGTTTGGGATGAGTGCAGCGCATGATGGGCTCCTTGATGCTTTGCGGCGGGCGCTATTGCTGCAGCGCGAATTCGGGCGAAATGGCAATCAGGTGGATCATGTCCAGCGCCTTGCGTCGCTTGTCAGCGGCGGCCATGTCAGCATTGAGCAACGCAGTCAGTTTGGTTTTCATCGTGCTGCTCATCGCGCCAAACATCAGCTTTTGATTCAGCGACTCAATCAATCCCGCGTTGTCGCTCGGCAATGCATCCAGTTCGGTGGGCGATAGGTAGGCGCCCTGCGTCGGTGCGCTGAACGTGGTTGAGGTGGCATTGCTGGTTGAGTAGCCAGCGAATACGCGGCGCCAGAGTTCATCGGCCGTGGTGATAGCAGTGGACTCATCGAGAATCTGCAGTTCCGGCGAAAACAATCCGGCATCGGCGATTTCGCCGGGCTGCTGATAATCGGGCTCGTAGAAGTTGAATACCGAGGGCGCACCCAGAGGGCGTTGCGCGTAAAAGCGTTCGGGCGAAGTCACGCCGTAGACTCCGCCACCCGCCTGCACGCCAAATCCGCGCCAGATTGCGGTCAAACGCAGCAGCGGTTCGCGCACCTTGCCAAAGTTTGCGGCGGGGGCAGTCGCGCGCGCTTCCGGATCAAGCAACACCGCGGCCGCCACCGCGGCAAGATTGCCGCGCACACCGCTGCCGTCGTTCTCGAATGTCGCTGCCACCCGATCGATATAGCCCGGCGAGGGATTGCTCGTCGTCATCCGCTGGATCAGCTGGCGCGCGATCATCGGCGGCACGTTGGGATGCAGGAACAGCGCGTCGATCTGTGTGTCGATCTGCGCGGTGCAGTAGTTCAGACAAGTCTGCTGATCGTTGCCCGTCGTGCTGGCGTGGCAGGCAACGCTGCTCGGCGCGACGTTGACCCCGGCGATCAACGACTTGATGTCGTTGGGTGCCGGCAACACCGCGTAGTTGTTGGAAGCCGTCGCCGAGCGTCCGGTATCGGCGTAGCGCGGATAGCAGACCATCGGCAGATAAGCGTCGGGATGCATCAGTGCGGTGACTGTACCTGGCACCGCGTAGCGCCCGGGGTTGGAGAAGAAGAGCGTTGACGAGAAATTGCATGCACTGCCAATGCAGCCGGTGCAATTGCGATTGATGCTGATGCCGCCCACAGTCGCTGGGCCGCTACACGCGTAGGCCCATCCGGTGAACACCTGTGCCGTGTCAGTGACTTCATCCTGCGTGTAGGTCGCCGCGTTTTGTCCGCCGACCTGGATCGGCGAGAAATCACGATTGCGCTCGACCAGACCGACCGAGAACAACTGCATCACCTCGCGCGCGTAGTTTTCGTCCGGCGCGATCAGCCCGGCAACCAGGTTGTTGTTTGCGTCCAAAGTCCAGTCGGTTTTCTGATTGCGCAGGCTGGTCAGAAACGCACCCATCACCGGGCTGAGCGTCACCTCGCGCAACAGGTCGCGATAGTTGCCGAACGCATGTCGCAACAGAATGTCGTTGTATTCGGCGACGCCGATTGGGTTGTTGGAGAGCGTGCCCTGGTCGGACAGCACCATGATCTGCGACAGCGCAAACGCCATGCGTTGACGCAGCTGATCGGACGCGCTCACCGCAGTGTTGAACCAGCGCTCGACGCGGAACGCGTTGTAGTACTGCGCGTTGCGCGGATCAACCAGCACGTGCGCCGCAACCTGTTGTTCCAGAATGGGTCGCTGCAACGTTGTCGGCAACAACTTCTGCGCCGCGATCCAGGCCGGAAAGCCAAGCGTGCGCACCTCACTCACACTGGCTGCCGTTGGGCCGAAGCTGGCCTGGGTCAGGAAACGCGCGGCCTCCGCATCGTTGCTCGGCGTGCACTCGCGACCGCTCAAGCTGGTCAGTCGCGTCAGATTCATGCTGCCGCTGCCAAAGCCGGCCACGCTACTGTTCCACTGCCAACTGGCATGGTTGCCGTCGACGCTGACGAAACTCATCGTGCCCCAGGGCGCACGCACGACGTTGGCGGCATTGAACGCTGGCGGAAAGTCCGCGCCACTGGTGATCGTTGCTGTAAGCGTGGCCGTATTGCCAACGATCGGACCGGTCGCGGTCATCCAGCGCTGTGCGCCGTTGAGGTAGGCATACCAGATCGCCAACATGCTGCGGTTGGCGCCGCTGCCAAGGATCTCGACGAAAATGCCGTGGCCGCTCTGTGCCGGGTCGTACCAGGCACCGGCATGGCAACCCGCGATACCCGCGGTCGGACTCTCCAGCGCGCTTGCCGGTGTGGTCAGCCGGAAGATCGACATGCTGCCGTTATTGAACCCGGGGAAGCTGCTGGTCCAGGACGCGCGGCCCTGGGTCACACTGGAAAAGTTGAATACCAACTCACCCCAGGGCTGAACCGTCGCGGTGTTGGGAACAAAGTTGGGCGGGAAATTGGCGCCGGAAGTGATCGACAGAGGAATGCGCGCCTCGTTGCCGATGAGCGGACCGAGCCCGAACAGCCAGCGCGTCTCGCCATCCAGATAGGTAAACCAGGTCACCAGCAATTGCGGTGCGCCCGCGATGATGGTGTGTTCGACGACGAAGCCATGTCCACTCTGCGCCGGGTCGTACCAGGTACCACTGATATCGGCACTCACTACGAACGCAGATGTACTCTTCGCGGCAGCGGGTACCGGATGCATTCGTGCTGGGCTCGCTGCAGCCGCGATCGCGGTGCTGCTCAGCCAGGCGCTGCCCAGGCTCAACCACACAAACATCCAGAGCAGAGCCGATCGTTGTGCTTTCATAATGCCCCTTCTCGCCTGTTGACCTGTGTGCTTACTCAACGTCCCGGCCGGTGATGCGTTGACAAGAAACCTGCGTGGATTTATTTCGCGGTATCTCCACTATCAGCCGCAGGTGTGCAGACCAAGCCGGCCGGCGTGGTCAGACGTTTCAGCGTCATGCTGCCGCTGCCATAGCCGGCGACCGAATCGAAATCGACGCGACCCGTCGCGCAATCGGTGAAAGTGAAGCTGAGGTTGCCCCAAGGCGAGCGCAGCACCTGGGCAGGATTGAAATTGGGAATGAAACGCCCACCGGTGCTCAGCGTTGCCGGCACTACCGCGGCATTGCCAACAATCGCGCCAACGCCGCCGAACCAAGCTTGCTGGCCCTCCGGTGAAAACGTGAACCAATACGCCAGCAACAGGTTGTCGGGCAGTATCTCGATGAAGAAGCCGTGTCCGCTCTGAGCCGGGTCATACCAGGTGCCGGTGTACGCCGACGACAGCGAAACCGCGGCTTGCTCGACGGTGATCACGCCGAACATGCCGAAACCGGGCGATCCGTGCGGCTCACAATAGATATCGAAGACGCCCGCCCGATCGAACCTGCGGACTGCCTCCCAGGTCAGCATGCTGGCGTTGCCACTGCCACCGGCGCCATCGCCGTCGCAGCCTTCGGCACAGCGAAAATCGGCCGCATCGGAAACGACGTTGTGGAATCCACCCAGATTGCGGAAAGTCACGGTGTCGCCGGTCTGGATAAACAGATGCGACGGCTCAAAGGCAAATCCAAATCCGCCGCCGACCTCAACGATGATATTGGTCGCCAGCACCGGCATCGCGCCTGACAACGTCAGTGCACCCAGCAACAGTCCCAGCCGAATCTGCAATCGCATTGCCTGCCCCCGTTCGGATTACATGACTAGCAACGCGGCTCCCAGGATGCGGTTGACACTGCGCCGACCGTCCAACTGACCCGCGGGGCGAATTTGCAGACCGATGGGGCTTTGAGCGATTCGCCGCATCGCCAGCCCGGTCAATGGCAACGCAGACGGTCGTGGCCCACTCGCGCTTTTGCCGGACGGCTTTTGTGGGAGCGGCTTCAGCCACGATGCTCTACGCGCTGGCGCCTTGCCCCCGGGTCGCAACGACTTCGCAGATCACCCGAGTACCCGATCAGACGGATAGCGTGCAGTGCCAAACATTTGCACTAGACTGGTGCAGTGAACACCGCTATCTCGACCGAAATCGTTGATCAGCTCACCACACCGGTGCTGCTGCTGGATGATGCTCGCCAGATTGTGCATGTCAATCCTGCATTCTGCGCCTGGGTAGGGATGGGTGCACGGCGCTGGCTAAAGCTGAAGTTGGAACAATTGGGCGCACCGGCTTTGGACACGCTGGTGGAGCGCGCGCTAACGGAGTCACAGGCACAGCGCATCGATCACTTGGTGTTCCGACCGTTGCCGGAAATCGAACTCAATGCGCAGGCTGTGGTGTCGCCGGTTCGGCTCGGCGCGACACCGATTTGCGCGTTGATCGAGTTTCGACTGCATGGCGATGACGTAGATGCAGCGGCGCGCTGGCCAGAGGCGCTTTCGGCCACGTTGAAAGGGCTGGCGCATGAAGTGCGAAATCCGCTTGCTGGCATCAAGGGTGCGGCGCAGTTGTTGGCGCGGCGCATTCACGATCCTGACGAGCGGCGCTATGTCGAAGTTATCGAGCAGGAGACGTCACGTTTGTCCGAACTGGTCGAACGCCTGCTCGACCCGAAGCCGGCGCGAGCGCTGACTGATGTCAATGTGCACGAAGTGCTTGAGCGCGTGCGTCTGCTTGCGGAGGCGGACGCGGCGTGGTCAGCACGCATCGTGCGCGACTATGACCCCAGCCTGCCCAACATCATCGGCGATCGTGATCGTCTGGTGCAGTCCGTGTGGAATCTGGTGCGCAATGCGCTGCAAGCCGGTGCGTCGGAAGTGCGTTTGCGCACGCGTATCGAACACGGCGTGACCCTCAGCGAGCGTCTGTTCCGACTGGCAATGCGCATTGATGTCGTCGACAACGGCCGTGGCGTCCCCGAAGACATCACCGCGCAGATTTTTTTGCCATTGGTCAGTGGACGCGCCGAAGGCACCGGACTTGGACTCGCACTGACTCAAGAAGTGGTCCGCGAACACGGTGGTGGCCTGAGTTTTCGCAGCCGTCCAGGACACACCGTATTTACCTTGATGCTGCCACTGGAGGCCGGGTGATTTCTGCAAGAACGAGGACTCGGAGTACGGCTCGAACAAGAGCTGCCGAAGTCCGTGCAATCGCGACACGAGACTGCTCACGTCGAGCACTCTCTCCCACGCCGCCAAACGGAGCCACCCGCCGCCTTGAGTCAAGGGGGCGATCCATCGACAGCTCTAGCGGCGATGGATGGGGGATCTGGCAAAAAGGCCATCGCCGAAAACCCGATACAAAGAACGTACTGATGATCGCCAATAAGAGGTGTTTTTCGATGCCCCGAGCCCCCGAACGAAGGCAACAGCCCCCTTCAGTGAAGGGGGCGATCCATCGACAGCTTTATCGGCGATGGATGGGGGATCTGGCAGATGTGCATTAAGCCAT
>JAWXCG010000340.1:0-14666 GCA_034440555.1 Pseudomonadota bacterium | reverse complement strand
TCAACTGCCCAGCCGCCCCGCTATCTCCGGACGCCCAGGCACTGATTGAGTTATTGGAGACGGCGGCGGATGAGGGCATTGCTGTGGGCGGGTGATGCAGGTCGCGGCAATCGGCTTATCCAAATCGGATTCGGACGACAACGAGCGGGTTAACTAGCCAAGCCCTTCGCTGGCCGTAGGCTCGGCGTACGAATGCCGACGTGATGATTCCGGAGCAATCAACGGGGTGGAGGAGCTTTCGCAAGTGTCCACTCTTGGTCGAGCGATCTGAATGTGAACGTCTCCGAGTTTGCCGACGCATTTACTTTTCAGAACCAGCCAATCTATGCCTTCGTCCAAACCTCGCGATCGCCAGCGCGGACTGCTAAAGCAACCGATCCTTACGCGGCAGCGCACATTCGATGACGCTGCCGCGCGGCGAGCGCGTCAGGATCCGCAGTACACCACCCAGCGCCTCCAGTCGTTCGCGCATGCTGGTCAGGCCCAGGCCCTTGCGACGTGCGTTGGGAATGCCATCGCCGTCGTCGCAGATGCTGAGCATCAACATGCGCTGCGAGGTCTGCGCTATGACCTCCACAAAACTTGCGTTGGCGTGTTTGATGACGTTGGAAACGGCCTCTTGGCAGACGCGGTACAAAGCTTCCTCGTGCGCCAGGTCCTGCTGCGCATAGCCGTCGAACTGCATGCGCAATCGGATGTTTTCCGGCAGCATGCGTTGCAGCAAGGGCTCCAGCGCCGCGGGCAGACCCTCATCGCGCAAGCGTTCGAACCCGATCAAAGCGCGGCTGCTCTTGGAAATGTCGTGGCGCTTTTCGGTCGGGGTCAACTCACGCAGCAAGGCACGCAACTCGGCGAACCCGGTCTGCGCCAGATCGTGCACGCGCAAGGCACGACGCTCACCTTCCAGCGGATCGCGCCGCCAAGCCTGCGGCAGACTTTGCGACAACAGGCTGATCGAGCTCAGGATTTGAGTGACGTTGTCATGCAACTCGCGCGCCAGCCGCTGGCGCTCGGCGAGAATCGCCGCCTCCTGCGAGAGCAGTGCAAGCCGCTTGTTCTCGATCGCTACCGCCAAGTGACTGGCGACAATCTCCAGACTGGTGACGTCGACCCGGTCGAATGCGGTCTGTGATTCCACGTTGAGTACACCGAGCACTTGACCGCGCAACTGGATCGGGATGGCCAGCTCAGCCTGTGGCGGGGTGATGCCAGGGGGCGTGACGTAGCGTGGGTCGGCCGCGACATTATTCACCAGCTGGGTACATTTTTCTCGCGCGGCAGCACCCATGATGCCGAGCGTTATCGGCATCCGGTCCTCGTGCTGGATACGTCGCTTGTAGTCACCGCCGCGAATGCGGATCACCAGAATGCCCGGATCAGTCGGCTCGATCAGCGGGATGTCGACATTGGCGAAGCCCAGAGTCTGATGCACGGCATCGGCAACGCGTTGCAGCATCAGTTCCAGATCGCCGCTCAGATTGACCGTTGCAGTGACTTTGGCGATCAACGCGAAGCGCGCGGCACGACGGCGTTCCTCGCTGTAGCGACGGGCATTGTCGATGGCGATGGCGGTATGCCGCGCAAACAGTTCCAACAGTGCCAGGTCTTCCGCATCGAACGTCTTCGGCGACGCCGCGCCGACACCGAAGAAACCCACCAGCCGTCCGCGCCAAAGAATCGGCAATCCGATCACGCGATTGTCGGCCAGTTCGCTCAAGGTGATCAGTGCCAGATCACCATAACGCGCCAGCACCGCCTGCCCGCTGTCCAACACGTGGCCGGCCAGTCCCTCGCCGCGGCGCATCTCGGAACCCAGTTCGCGCGCCGGCATCCGGTAAACTGCCTCGGTTCGAATCACTTCGCGCGTCGCATCGTAGAGCCCGATACTCCCATCATCGGCACCGATCAACTCGCAGGCACTTTGCACAATGCGCGCCAACAGCGGTGCCAACTCGAGCTCGCTGGAGATGTCCTCGACCATCTGCCTCAAGGCCATATGCCGCTCGCGTTCGTTGGGGCGCTTCTGCATGGTCGAGGCTAGAGGGGTTGCGACACAGGCACTACCGACGAAAGACAGGTGACATCCGGCACATGCCGGTGCCAATCGAAACGCAGAAACAAATCTTGCCAGACTTTATCCAACGGCGCGGTCAGCTGCATGCGACCGCCATTGACCGGATGGTCGAACTCCAGCTGGCAAGCGTGCAACAACAATTGACGCACGCCAAATTCACTTTGGAACAGGCGATTGTGCTCGGTCCGGCCATGGCTGGTATCGCCAATCAAATGATGTGAAATGTGATGCAGATGTTTACGAATCTGGCGATAGCGTCCGCTATGCGGGCTGGCCTCGATCAGAGCGTAACGCTGTTGCGGATACTTGCCGAGCGCAATGTCCACGGTGCGCGTCGCCAGCGTGCGAAACCGCGTCAAAGCCGGCTTGCGCTGGGAGTTGTCGCGCACATCAGGCAGCGCATAGTCGATCTCGCCGGTGGCCGCTGGCCAGCCACGAACGACACCCAGGTAGCGCTTGCACACGCTGCGCTGCATGAACTGGCGCCCGAGCGCTGCCGCTGCCGCGCTATTGCGCGCAGCCAGCACCAGGCCGCTGGTGGCGCGGTCCAGGCGATGTACCAGATGAATGCTGCCGCCGACCTGTTGACGCAGAGTGTCCTGCAAGTCCACATCGACGTCGATGGCCATGCGCGTGGCATGGGCAAGCAGGCCGGCGGGTTTGTTGACCGCGATCAAGTGCTCGTCCTGATAGAGAATGTCGATCTGCATGCGGACATTGTAGCCGCCGTCTTTGTGTCATCTTGTGCCCGTTTACTACTGGACAGCGTCCCATGAATCCCTCGTCGCTGCAGGATCTGTTGAACCAAACCGTCGCGCTGTCGCCGACCCAGCGCGCCGAACATTTGCGTCAGCTGCGGGAAACCGACGCGGCCTGCGCCGAGCAGCTGCAAACTGCGCTCGCTGCGCATGACCAGAAATCCACGCAACAGCGCGGCGACATCTCGGATACGACAGCGCTGCAACCTGATCGGCTTGGCGATTTCCGCGTGTTGTCGTTGATTGGGCAGGGCGGCATGGACACGGTCTATCTGGCCGAACAGGACAATCCGCGGCGCAACGTGGCGCTCAAGGTGATGCACCCGGCTGGCAACGATCACGACCCGGCGCAGCGTTATGCATCGGCTTCGGAATTGGGCGCAGACATCGAGCGTTATCTGTGCGACGAGCCGATTCTGGCGCGGCCACCAGGCGCCTGGTACGTGGCTCGGAAATTCGCGCGACGGCATCGCGTCTTGGTCGCCGCTTCGCTGATCGGTGTGCTGGCATTGCTCGCCAGCGCGGTGTTCGGGTTGAATGTGGCGTGGCGCGAGCGTGAAGCCCGGCAGTCGGCAGAACGCAATGCGGCGATCAGCACCTCGGTGCAGCAATTCATGGACGAAATGTTCCAGGCGGCAATGCCGGAATCGGCGTTGGGCCGCGAGGTCAGCGTGCGCGAAGTCGTCGATCAGGCCACCCTGCGCTTGCAGCATTCCCCGCCCGGCGATCCGCTGGTTGCGGCACAGGCCGCAGTGGCTCTGGCCCGCGTCAATTTTTCGTTGGGTCGTCTCAAACAGGCGCAAGAACTGGTCAACGCTGCCGGTATGACCCTGGACCGGCAGGGCGCAGCAGCGCAGACCGCGCGCTTTGAAACCGCGATCCTCAGCTTGAAGATTCGCGCCGCACGCGAGGTCGACGCTGAAGCCGAGCAGGGCGCGCGCGAACTGGTCGCCAAGATCACGCAAACACTTGGCCGGTTCGACCCACTAGGATTCGAAGCCAGAAATCTGCTCGGCGACATTCTCCTGCGACAAAGCAAATTCAAGCAAGCCATCGAGCAGTACGGTCAGGTGCTGGGAACGCCATTGGACCAATTGCCGGACGAGCATCCGGTTCGTGAGACCGCGCTCGGCAATCTTGCCGTCGCGTTGCGCGGCGCGGGTGACCTGAAGGCAGCCATCGCAGCTTTCACGCGACTCGAGCAAGAGCTATCCACGCGCCGCGGTGCCGAGCATCCGGCGACGCTGACCGTGGTCAACGACCTCGCCATCGCGCTGCAGAATACTGGCCAGCATGAGCGAGCGCTGGCGCTGTACGACCGCGCCTACGCGGGGCGCATCAAAGTGCTGGGGCCAACGCACCCGGACGCGCTCAATGTGCTGCAGAACCGCGCCACGCTGTTGATCCAGACTGGAAAATCGGCAGAGGCCGAACCGGTCTTGCGCAACCTGCTGGAGAGTTTGCGCAAGGCGCGGCAGCCAAGCCATCCAGCGGTGCTGGTAGCAATGAATTCGCTCGCCTATGCGCTGGAAGATCTCAATCGATTGGGCGAGGCCGAAAAGGTCTATCGCGATACGCTGGCGATCCAGACCGAAACAAAAACGGCGTTTTCGGAAACCTTCGGCACACGCAACAACCTGGCCATGCTGTTGATGCGTCAGGGTGACTTGAAAGCAGCAGAGCAGGAGTTCATAAAGGTGCTCGACGCGGCAGCGGAACACCTTGGCCCTGACCATCCCTACGTAGTGATTTTCGCCAACAACTATGGCGAATGCCTGACCCGCATGCGCCGCTTTGATCAGGCCGAGTCGCTGCTGTTGAAGACGCAGTCGACACTGGCCCAGACGCTGGGACCCAAGCATGATCGGGTAGCGAAGGCGCGCGCGCGATTGGCGGATCTTTACGACGCCATGCAGCAGCCTGAGCGCGCCGCGCCTTGGCGTCGACCGCCGGTTCAAGCGCCGCATTGAATGCGGACACGCAGCAACCGCACAGTAAGCGTCCACTGAATCGTCCACAGGATCAAAGCCATGCCGCGCGCGAACCCAACACTCCAGCAAGGCCCCATCAGCATCCGCAGACTGGATAGCATCACTGCGCTCAAAGCCGCGCACAAGGTAATGGCCGAACTGCGACCGCATCTGGATCTGCAACAATTTCTCGTCCTGGTGCAGGAAATGCGCGGTGAAGGCTATCGCGTGGCTGGCCTGTTCGATGGTGGAACGCTCCGGGCAGTGGCCGGCTATCGCGTACTGACCATGTTGGTGCGCGGCCGAAGTCTGTACGTCGATGATCTGGTCACCACCGCCGAAATGCGCGGCAAGGGCTACGGCAAACTGTTGCTCGACTGGTTGATGCGCGAGGCACGACGACAACGCTGCAACGAATTCCATCTTGACTCTGGCGTGCAACGCTTTGCTGCACATGCCTTCTATTTTTCGCGTGGCCTGCATATCGCCAGCTATCACTTCGCAACCGGATTGAAGTAGCGCGCTTTGCACGTGCACACCCCGTGCGCCACGCCGGGCAGACCAGCGCTGCACGTTGCGCCCGACGTGTCGCAGCGGCCGATGCTCGGCCAATGCCTTTGACGCCCGCGGACGAAGGGGCGCCAGGCGATCACTTCGCGCGGCACTGGATCAAACTGTTGCGCTGCCCATGATCTCCGCTGCGGGCTCGGCGCGTATGTGTTGATCAGGTACGGCAAGGTGCCGCACCAATCAACGCCCAAAGCTGCGTGGCTCAGTTCAGCCCAATGCATGGCGCACAACAAGCACACAGGACTACTTCCATGAAACGTACACTGCTCACCGCGACGCTGGCGCTTTGTTTGATAAGCGCTGTGCACGCAGATACAACCGGTCCGGCCTCGTCACCACCGGAATTTGGCAAAGACCTCTCCGTTGACATCTCTTCGGGGTTCGGCGCGGAAGGCAAACGCGCCGGTCTGGCCAATGAAACCTGGCGCTGGAACGGCGTAGCCCGCATTAATGACAACGACACGTCGGACATGCAGACATTGCTGACAACGACAAAATCACTCGACGAAGCGGATACACAAAGCGAGCGTCGCGGTCCGCGCGCATCACATCAACGCTGGATCGCGGTGAATTTGGATACCGGCTTCGAATACAGCGTCGACATGCCACGTGCATTTGCCCACCAGATTCATCGCTACGCCGAATCGACCGGTTCGAACATGGGCGACCCACGCGCCAACAACCAGCCGCAGCAGATCGACGCCGCGCTGCCCGAAGCCAAAGGTTGGAGCAACGGCGTTGACACGCGAACACGCCGCTTTGACAACACCAGCTACCCCTTTCGCGCCATGGGCCAGATGGCCGGCAGTGAGATCTCCGGTTGTTCCGGCACGCTGATCGCACGCAACATCGTGCTGACAGCCGGGCATTGCATCTACAACCGCAGCTCAGATTCATTCTATTCCAAGGCTGCGACGCGATTCCGTCCGGGTCGCGAAGGCGAATGCAACGACGCTAGTTGCGAACCTTACGGTGCGCACGATGCGATCTGGTACTTCACTCCGGCCGAGTTCCGCGAAAACGCCAACCCCTGGCCCTACGACTACGGCATCATGGTGGTGCGCGGATATCCCGGCGACCAAACCGGCTGGCTCGGTTACTACGCGCTGAGCGACGACGCGATGCAGGACTACTGCGACGACACGCTGATGAGCACTGGCCGCTGCTTCAACCGCGGCTACCCAGCCTGCGGCCTGTCAGGCGCGCCCGCAGTTTGCGAACAGGGTTGGGCTTACCAGGACACCAACAACTGCCAGATCGGTGGTTTCGGCTCAGCGGTAAACGACGGCTGGAACTCGCGCGTTCGCGTCAGCTGCGACTACAGTGGCGGGCATTCCGGCTCAGCCCTGTTCACCGATGCCTGGGCGGGCAACAAGAAGGTTGTATTTGGCGTGGCCAGCACTCAGGATAACAACGTCGAATTCCCGAACGTGTTTCGTCGCATCACACCCAACGTGCTGGATGCCATCAGCTACTTCAAGGCAGCCTACCCGTAATAACCGCAGCGTTGAACACGCGGCCAATTGCGCCGCGTGTTCGACGCAAGCGTCAGCTGCGTGACAGGTCACAACCTGGATTGGCGTAAGCAGGGATGATCATGCTGACGCGAATCCGGAGTGCAGACATGTGGCGTTTCCTGTTGGTTCTGATGCTGTTGATGGTAGGCCACGCCCAGGCGGCGCCACTGATCTGGTACGCCGATGCGCCCCGCGCCGGATTGCTGGACGGTAGCTGGACCTCTCACGATCTAGCCAACACCACGCCGGTGCATGCCGGTACTTTTTCGATTCGCATGGAGCCGGACTTTTACGGTGGCGTGTCGCTTTACAACCGTGCTGAGAAAATCCGCTTCGACGCCTATCAGTCGCTCACTTTGTGGGTGCACGGTGGCACCGCCGGGGCACAGCGTCTGGAGTTGTTGCTCAACTACGAGGGGCTCAATGTCGCTTCGTTGAACATCAACAACTATGTTAGTGGCGGCGCCATTGCCGCCAACACCTGGCGTCAGGTGACCATTCCTTTCGATGCCGTTACCACGCTCACCCACGGCGCTTTCGATGGCGTGATCGTGATGGACTTTTCCGGCAACAATCAGGGCGTGGTCTACCTTGATGATATTCAGTTCAACGAGCGCGTGACGCCGCTTACGGCTGCCAATGTGACGGCGACGGTGAACCTGGGCGTGAACCGGCGCGCCATCGATCCGGATATCTATGGCGTCAATTTCGGCAGCGATGCCCAGCACGCCGATCTGCGCTATCCGCTGCGCCGCTCGGGCGGCAACAGCACGACGCGGTTGAATTGGGAGTCCGATTCGCACAACACCGCATTCGATTATTTCTACCAGAATATCGCCGATGGTTCGGGCACTGGCCTTCCGGGCAATTCGACGATCAATCAATTCATCGAATCGACGCGTGCCCAGGGTGGCGATGCGATCGTGACGATTCCGATCATAGGCTGGAAGCCCATCGGCGATCGCATCAAGCGCTGGGGTTTCTCCATCACCAAGTACGGCCCGCAGGACAGCAATGAATGCGCGATCTACAACCCGGCGCCGCCATGGTGCAGTGCGGATGCTGGCAATGGCGAATGCGCCAATGTAGTCAACAACACCGGTTTCTGCGTCAACGGCAAGATCGTCAACAACGCCATCAGCGACACCTCTGTGGCGCAAACCGTAGCCAATATCCAGAGTTGGGTCACGCACCTGTTGTCTCGTCCTGGCGCCACCACGCCCGGTACCACGCGCATGTATTCGCTGGACAACGAACCGATGCTGTGGAACTCCACGCATCGCGATATCCATCCAGCGCCGCCGACCTATGACGAGATCTGGACACGCGGCCGTGATGTGGCATTGGCGATCAAGTCGATCGACGCACAGGCCAAGGTGATGGGGCCGGTCACCTGGGGATGGTGCGACTTATTCACCTCGGCGGCCGATGCCGCCATTGGGCCCAGCTGCGTCGATGGTCCCGATCGCCAGAATCACGGTGGAATGCCCTACGTTGAGTGGTATCTGCAACAGGTCTGTGCGCACGAGACGCAATTCGGCGTCCGGCCAGTTGACTATCTCGACATACATTTCTATCCACAAGGCAACGTTACCGGACTTGGCGGTTCGTCTGATTCCGAGTTGCCCGATGACTCGGCGCGGCGTCTGCGTTCACTTCGTGAACTCTACGACCCGAGTTACACATCGGAGTCCTGGGTCGGTGATCAGGTTCAGCTGTTGCCGCGGCTGCGCGCGTGGATGAACGCACGCTGCCCGGCGATGAAACTGGCGCTCACTGAATACAAGTGGGGGCCGGATCGAGGCCCGAGTGGCGCGTTGGCCCAGGCCGAGGCGCTGGCAATTTTTGGCCGCGACGGCGTCGACCTGGCGGCACGCTGGGTAGCGCCTGCCGATGGCTCGCTGAGCGAGACCGCCTTTCGCATGTATCTCGACTACGACGGGTTGAATACACGCGTGATTGGCGACAGCGTGCAGACGCTGTCCAGCAACGCGGCTGAACTGGGCGCGTATGCCGTCGATCAGGCCGGAACCAAACTGCGCGTGCTGTTGTTCAATCGTGCTACCGCACCGCGCAACATCACGCTGAATCTGTCGAGTGCGCTCAATGGTTCCTGGCAGGTTTACCGCTTCGATGCTGGCCAGCCGTTGATCCAAATCGGCAGCGGATCGATCAATGGCACCAGCCTGACCTTGAATGCGGTACCCGGCCGTTCCGCCACGCTGCTGGTGTTGCCATCACCGGGAGCCGTGAGCGGCGAACTATTTGGCAACGGCTTCGAATAAACACCGCGGGTGCACCAGCCATTGTTGCAGGAGGCTGTTGTGGGAGCGGCGTAAGCCGCGATGCGTTCGTGGTAGTTCATTCTTCCACCATCCAGTTGCACTCACTTGGACCGCGTGCCTCACGACATCGCTCCGTTAGGGAAGGTCTGAATAAGTCACCACTTCGTCTTCGCCACACGGCTTATTGCTTGCCAAACCCCCGCTCTCAACAGCGGAGCTGGTCGCTCTCAACAGCGGAGCTGGTCAACCTGCGGTTTTTCGCCCCCTGACTCAGGGGGCGATCGCGGCTCCGGACTTGTTCAGAGCTTCCTTAGGACGCACTCCCGTTCCATCTGCCAAAACTGCGCCACGCATCACCGATGTCCCGCGGATACTGCTTTAGTCTTGCTCGCGAAATCATTGGGGAACACTGGATGCACAAGCTCGTATCGATCAGCTGGCAGCGTTTGCTGCTATGCAGCCTGTTATGGATAACGCCGTCGTTGCATGCACAGGTTCTGTTCGGGGATGGCTTCGAGAACAACGTGGCGGGGCCGTTCAACGACATCGACGCGGCGCGCTTTCTGGATCAGGCCACGTTTGGACCGCGCCCGCAGGACATCGCGCGACTGCGCCAACTCGGCTATACCGCCTGGCTGGAAGAGCAGTTCAACGCCGCGATCTCGTTGGAGACGCCGCACCTGGACTGGATCAGGACACGCCCCTCCGGACAGAACGGCGTCTATCGGCAGGCGCGATTGGAAGCGTGGCTGACGCACGCCGCGCAACTGGCCGATCCGTCCAGCCCGTTGCTCACCCACAATGATCAACTGCGGCAGCGCGTGGCGTTTGCGCTGTCCGAACTGATGGTGGTGTCCGACAGCAATGCGGCGCTGTTGTTTCAGCAATGGGGTCTGGCCAACTATAACGATCTGCTCGCGCAGAATGCCTTCGGCAATTATCGAACGTTGCTTGAAGCTGTGACCAAACACCCGGCGATGGGCACGTTTCTGAATATGCTCGGCAATCGCAAACCGAATGCGACGCTGAATATCCGCCCGGACGAAAACTACGCGCGCGAAGTGCTGCAACTGTTTTCGATCGGGTTGAACCAACTCAATCTGGATGGCACCGAAGTACTGGTCGGTGGCCAGCCCGTTCCCACTTACAACCAGAACGTGGTGCGCGGTTTTGCGCACGTATTCACCGGTTGGAACTGGCCTGGATGCAGCGTCGCCGACTACGACGACTGCGCCCCCGGCAACCCCTATGACCCCGAGTGGGTCCAACCGATGCAGGCAGTCGAGGGTTTGCACGACACCACCACCAACAAGCAATTGTTGAACTATGCCGGCGTCGCGCTGCCCGTTGGCCTGCTGGTGAGCGGCGGCAACGCCCAGCAGGAGATGACCGCTGCGCTCGACAATGTGTTCTTTCACCCCAACGTCGGCCCGTTCGTCGCACACCATCTGATTCAACGTCTGGTTACCAGCAATCCGACACCGGCCTATGTGCAGCGCGTGGCGACGGTGTTCAATAACAATGGCAGCGGCGTGCGTGGCGATCTCAAGGCGGTGGTGAAGGCGGTGCTGATGGACGCAGAAGCGCGCTTCGGACAGCAGAGCACACCGGCTACGTTTGGCAAGATGCGCGAACCCCTGTTCAAGCTGGTGCAGGTGTGGCGGCTGACCACGCCGCGTTCGGTGAACGGCCGCATTAATCTGATCGCCGCTCCGCATGAGCAATACGGCCAATCGCCGCTAAGCGCGCCGTCGGTGTTCAATTTCTTCAAGCCAGACTATGCGCAGCCCGGCGAAATCCGCAACGCAGGGCTGGTCTCGCCCGAGTTCCAGATTGCTACCGACACGCTGCTGGTTTCCGGTCCGAACGACTACGGCTGGCGTATCTTCTATTTCTACGTCGGCAGTCCTTACAGCTACGCGCAAGATCCAGATCAAATGCTGATGGACTATGCCGAGTTGCGTGGCCTCGCCGCCAATCCGGCGCAGCTGGTCGAACGCATCAATCTGGCGTTGCTCGCCGGGCGCATGTCGGAGTTCATGAAGCAGGTGCTGGTCACCCGTTTGAATGCGCTGCCGATGACCGATGCCGGATTGTTACGGGTACAGCACGCGCTGTATCTGACCCTGATCTCGCCCGAATACTCCATCCAGAAATAGGCCACGACCATGAACTTCAACCGTCGCGAGTTCCTGCGTCGTTCCATCCACACCGCGCTCGGTGGTGCGGGTTTGTATACCGCGCTGGGTAACCTGCAACTGGTCTCTGCTGCTGCCCGAAACAATATCGGCAATGGCGCACCTGGCGACTACAAAGCCCTGGTCTGCGTGTTCCTGTTTGGCGGCAATGACAGCTGCAACACCATCGTACCCTACAGCGCACCGCACTACGGTATCTATCAGGCAACCCGGCCTGCGGTCGCACTCAGTCAGGCGTCGATCGCGGCGCGATCATTGATGCCACAGGCGATTACGCCGGGCCTTCCCGGTGGGCCACCTAGCGATGGCGCGAGTTATGGTCTGCATACCGCCATGCCGGAGCTGCGCAGTCTGTTCAACAGCCAACGTGCCGCGATCGTCGGCAATGTCGGCACGCTGCTCGGGCCGATCACCCAGGCGCAATATCAGAACGGAACGCATGCGGCGCCGCCGCAGTTGTTTTCACACGATGATCAGGCCAACTACTGGCAGACCTCGCGCCCCGAAGACAGCAATGCCAACGGCTGGGGCGGGCGCATCGCTGATCTGCTGTACGCGACCAACAGCAATCAGCAGTTGCCGATGACCATTTCCATTTCCGGTCAGAACTTGTTCCAGCGCGGCGCCAATATCAATCAGTACGTGATGGGCGCTAGCGGTGTGCCGCCGATCGAGTTCCTGGAAATTTACCAGAACGAACTTGGCGTCGATGCCTACAATGCGCTGATGGCGCAGGGTACGCAGGCGCATATGTTTGAGCGCGGCTACGCCAGCGCAATGCGCCGCTCGGTTGCCACCTATGAAATGGTCAACACCGCATTGAACGCGGCCACGCCGCTGACCACAACCTTCTCCAACGGCACCCTCGGTCAGCAGCTGCGCATGGTGGCGCAGATGATCAATGTACGCGCCGCGTTGGGCATGCAACGGCAGGTGTTCTATGTCGGCCTCGGCGGTTTTGACACGCACAACGACCAGCTCGCCACCCACGCCAATATCCTCACCGATCTGTCGCAGTCGTTGCAGGCGTTCTACAACGCCACCGTGGAAATGGGCCTGTCGGAAAGTGTCACCACGTTTACCGCGTCTGATTTCGGGCGTACGCTGTCGACCAATTCCGATGGCACCGACCATGGCTGGGGCGGGCACCACTTCGTCGTTGGCGGCGCCGTGCGCGGAGGCCGTTTCTTCGGCGCAATGAATTCGCTGGCGCAGACCAACAACCCGAATGATGCTGGCTACGGCCAGATCATCCCGACCACCGGCGTTGATCAGTATGCGGCGACGTTGGCGAGTTGGTTCGGTGTCGATGCTGGCGGCATCGCCGACATCTTTCCTTCGTTGCCGATGTACAACACTGCCAACCTTGGATTCATGGCGTAGGCAGTCGGGTATCCAACCGGTTGCTTGCGTCCGCTCAAGGTCAACAACGGCTAGGATCTCAGCAACAATTCTCCGTTTGCATCACGCATTGTCGCCGCAATTATTGGTGCCATTACCCAAGTATGCACTCTCATCCGCGTATGCGATGCGGTTCCCGGCAGGCAGTTTCTGTGGCTGAATGCGCTGGCTTTGACAGCGCCGCTCAGCCGCTCCGCTCCGCGTCGCTCGCACTACAATATGCGATGACTACAATCGAAGGCGCCCTTATCGCCAACCCCGATGGCGGCTGGCATTGTCGCAGTGGCTGCGGCGCTTGTTGCATGGCGCTGTCGATCAGCTCAGCGATACCCGGCATGCCGCAGGGAAAACCCGCGGGGGTCCGTTGCGTGCAGCTGAGTGATGCGAATCTGTGCAATATCTTCGGTCAGCCCGAGCGTCCTGATGTGTGCGCACGACTGCGACCCGAGCCAGCGATGTGTGGCACCAGCCGGAAACAGGCGATCGGCAATATCGACGCATTGGAAACCGCTACCCGCCCTGGCTGAGCATCGCGCGCGCAGACTCGAAGCAAACTAGTCGTGAGCGAACCACCCAGCTTTGAAAGGTTCGACACAGCGGGCGGCAGGAAAGTATTCGGTCGGGCGCGCGCGAAGCTTCAATGACCTGAGCGCACGGGCGGATCAATCGCAACAACGCTACTTAGCGTCCCGCTCGCTTTACGAGTCAGGCACAACCGACAACACTGCCGCATGCTCGGCTGGACTGGCGGCGTCGGTCAGCTGCGGCAATTGCTCCCAGACGCGGCTGTCGTGCGCCGGAACGACGACAAGTTTGGGCATTGCTTTTTGCAGCTGATGCACATGCACGATCAAACGCCGCACCGCTTCGGGGTCGGCGTCGACCAGGCGTCGCGGCAACCACGGCCGCTCGGCGGGCAGGTCGATGCCTTCCTTCTGCCAAACCAGGTCACCGACCAGCGCGTAGCGCCTGCCATCAGCAAAGTTGACGAAGGCGACGATTGATCCGGGTGTGTGACCGGCTGCGTCGACCAGCACGACACTGCCGTCGCCGAACAGGTCATGGCTGCGCGCGAAACCCAGATAGGGACCAGAGTCGAGTGCGTAGAGTCGGTAGTCGCGGGTGCCGATCATGCGCGCCAGTGCCGTGGCTTCATCGCCGCCCTCTATGAAGGCGAGTTCGGTTGCATTCACCCAGACCGGCACGCCCGGCAAATCTTCGAGACCACTGACATGGTCCCAGTGCGCATGGGTCAGCACTACGCCCTTGAGCGACTGTGCCAGGATACCCGCGCGCTGCAGTTGTTCAGCGACCGTAGTTGCCTTGTGGTAATTGCTGGTCCACTGCATCAGTCGTGGCGTGGTGCGCACATGCGCGTCGACGTTACGCCCGAAACCGGTGTCGAACAACACGTCGCCAAGTGGATGCCGAACCAGGATCGCGCCCATGCCAAACGTGCGTTTCTCGGCAAAGCCGCCACCGCGATAGGACAGCGCTGCGCGCGACTCCATGCTGCCGGCGGCAATGGCAAACAATTGCAGCCCGGCCGGGCTTTGGTTCGCTGGTACGACGACGTTGAATCCTGCTGGTACCGGTAGCGTCTGCGCGCTGAAACTCCACATCAGGGCAGCGCCCAACACCAGAACGACGATCGAAAACAGGCCGAGCAAACGTTTCATGCGACGCTCCGTTGCGGATGTCGCCTAGTCTGCAACGGATGCGGGTGCATAGGCAAAGTCGAATCGGTCGCTGCAGAGGGCGATTGCGCCAACGCGGGGGCCAACACGACGGCGACCGCGGCCGCGAGTATCCATCGTTGCGCCCGCCGCGGATTTACCATCAACCTGATCGTGGGGGATTACAGCCGCCCCGCACGCTTGATCGCCAGATAAT
>JAWXCG010000339.1:0-11086 GCA_034440555.1 Pseudomonadota bacterium | reverse complement strand
CCCGGATGTGCTCGATCTCGGAACTTGTTTGCTGATTGTATTCGTCGATGTCGGATTGGCAGATGCCGTTGCCCGGAAACATCTGCATCAGGCGGACTATGCCCCGCTGGATCAAATGGATGCTGGTCGACTCGATCGGCTCGAGGAAGCCGCTGGCCAGGCCGATGGCGATGCAGTTGCCACTCCATGTTTTGCTACGCTGGCCGGGCCGAAACTTGATCACCCGCGGCTCGGTCAGCGCGGTGCCTTGAACATTGGCCAGCAAGGACTCGGCCGCCTGTGCGTCATCGAGGTAGCGGCTGCTATAGACGATGCCGTTACCGACACGATGTTGCAGCGGGATGCGCCACTGCCAGCCAGCCTCGCGCGCAATTGAGCGCGTGTAGGGCACCGCATCCGCTACCGATTCGGTCTGCAGTGCGATGGCGCTGTCGCAGTAAAGCCAGTGCGACCAGTCTTCGTAGTCCACGCCCAGGGTTTGTCCGATCAGCAGGCCACGGAATCCGGTGCAATCGATGAACAGGTCACCTTCGATTTCCAGCCCTGAGTCCAACCTGAGCGCTTTGATCTGTGCCGGCGCGGCATCGCTTTTGCTCTCGCCCGTGTTGGGCCCAGCAGTTTTCACTTCAACAATTTTGCCTTCAATGCGTTGCACGCCGAAGCCTTCGCTGAATTTCCGCAGGAATTTGGCATACAGCCCCGCGTCCATGTGGAAAGCGTAGTTCATTCCGCCACGTGGCAAGTGCGCGAAGCGATCCTGCTGCGCGGCCTTGAGCTCCAGACAGTAGTCGCCGTATTCGCCGGCCAGACCCCGCTCGCGGCCTTTCAACCAGAAGTGCTGAAAACCAGCCGTCCAGTGATCCTTGCCGGTCAGTCCAAAAGAATGAATGTAGTCCTCGTTGAGATTGCGCCAGTTCTCGAAGCTGATGCCGAGCTTGAATGTGGCCTGCGTGGCCGCCATGAATTCCTGCTCGTTGATCTCGAGCAATCTGTGGAAGGTCACCAGCGTGGGAATGGTTGCCTCGCCGACGCCCACGGTCGAGATTTCATCGGATTCGATCAGCTTGATATCAAGCACCTTGCCCAGCGTCTTGGACATCGCTGCAGCGACCATCCAGCCGGCAGTGCCACCGCCAGCAATCACGATCCGCCTGATCGGTTTGCGCTCCCACTGCGGTGCGTTTGTCTCGTGCAAGTGCGTGTCCCCTTCAGCGATTGAATCGTTTCAGCAGTTGTGCGCGCAGTTCTCTTGCCGTTTTCGCATCGAGCGGCGACAACACTCTGCGCGCGTGTTCCGGAATATGACCGACCGTGCCGTCATCAGGCTCGAAAACATAATGGCGAAATATATTCTGCCAAGCCTCGCGTTGTTCGACCGGCAGATCGCGGATGCTCATGAGTGCGAGCATCAGCGCATTCATTGGCGTATCCATGTACTCGGGCGACTGCCGCCACCAGTAGTTGACCAGCACATTGAAGCTGTCGAGCGCTTCGATGTGGTGCCACCACATGCTGGGGATGAAAATGGCATCACCGGGCCCCAGGTCAGCCACTTGCGCATGGTTTAGGGCGTCGTCGAATTTGGGGAACTTGGCCAGATCAGGATTCGCGAAGTCGACCAGGCTGATCGCCTGTCCGGCTGGTGTGAAGTCGAGTGGGCCGATGTACAGATTGCCGAGTTGATCCGGTGCGAACAAGGTGAAGCGGCGATGACCGGCGGCGACGCAGGCAAGGTTGTCGGGAAGATCATGGTGCGCAGCGATCCGCGTGCGATTGCCGATCCACACGCTGATCAGCGGCTGCCGTTCGCGGAGGTCCAGAGCGTTTTCAGCGCGGAATCCTGGCAGGCAAGTGTCGATCGTGGTCGAGCCGACATAAATCGCCGGCGGCTTCGCGTCGTGATCATGCTGGCTGAGTTGATCGAGCACCTGATCAAGCCGCAACCGCTCGGCGCGAAAATTGAATCCGCTGAAATCGTCATTGTAGAAAAAGCGGCCGCCGATTTCCGGCGCGCCGAACCACGCGCCCACCGTTGCATCGCGATGGAAGCTGCGCAGGTAAGTGCTCGCTGCGTGCGTGGATTCAAGCCCGGCCTGGACCATCGGCCAGTTCGAGATCAATCCTCTGATGACCACGGGTTGCGTGCCCTGCAGGATCGCGTCCGGTAGCGCCTGCGGATCAATGCCCGCGACCTCGCGTACCGGGTTACAGCGCGCCAGCATGGGACCGATTTTGCCGCTCGACGAGCGCGCGCAAATTCGACAGCGATGCGATCGCCATATAGACCGCCTGCAGATGGCCAGCCCTGCTCAGGCTTTCCAGCGCGCTGCCGCCCAAGCCATGGAGTCGTTCTTCATTGATGGTGTAGAAGCCCGCCAGTCGATTGATCGAGCCATCCGCAAGGCCGATATCGAAAACGAAGGATTCGAGCAGATCATGCTCCAGCAGCGCAGAAACGAATGCCGGCGTGCCCTGCAGCCCCTCGTGGATGGCGAGCAACACAGAATTGATGCGCTCGAGAAATTCGGTCGTGCCGCCATGGGTGCGAAATACGGCCTCGCCTTCAGTGGTGCTGATCCTGGGGCTGTCCAGATCAACATGAATCGTCAATTCGTCATCGGCGACACCGATGAGAAAGGGCTGACGTTCGATCACCAACGGTACATAAGTAGCGTTCCAGCGCTGCGCATCGAGGAATAGGTTTTGACCTTCCTTGAAACCGAACAAAGCGATCGGCTGGAATGTGGCAGCATCCGGCGACTTGCGAAAGACGATCGGGTAATGCGCCTGGAGGCTGCGGAACTCGGCCGGAAAAGTGACCGCGAACATTACGTCGTCGCCGTACTCGGCAGCGCGGCTGGTGATGACCCGCAGCGTTTGGTGATCGACGTTGTTGAGCAAAACGGTTTTAGCCATAGTGGTTCATCGTGCCTGCAAATGAATGGATCGACGCTTCATCAGATACGGTGCAGCCCATTGCGTTGGATATGCCCAATCAATTCGCGGTTGCTGGGCAGCGCCGCCAACATCTTGGTCGTCAGCGCGGCGGCCTCGCGAAAAAATCCGTCCGCAAGGTCGGCATTGTCCGTGCGCCTCGTCGCAACGCCCGGTTCGGGGCGGAATCCCATGCCATACAACACGTACTGATAACTCGCCGACGGAAACACTTCCTCGATGCGATTGAAATCGTAGCGCGAGGGCGACCGGTGACGCCAAAGCGTGAGCAATTCGCGCAGCCGTTCCGGAATCGAATCGACAAGACAATTATCGCGCCAGAACGCTGAATCGGTTCGCTTGGTCAACACATAGTGCAGCTTGAGAAAGTCGATTACGCGTTCCCATCGATAGATGAAGGAGTCGTTGAAACGACGGGCGGCGATATCGATGTCCGCACGTGTGGCCGGCATGTCATCGCTCAGCATGGCCGCAGAAAGCTCGATCAATGCGATAGCCGATGCTTCCAGTGGCTCGATGAAACCCGCAGAGAGCCCGATCGCGACACAGTTTCTGTGCCAGAACTTCTGTCGGTAGCCAGGGTTGAAGGACAGTTTGCGCGCTGCGCCGATATCCTTCGGGCCGCCGCTGCGTTCTATGTAACTGCGCAGTTCGAGTTCAGCCGCGTCATCCGTGATATGCGCACTGGAATAGACGTGGCCGACGCCGCGTCGCGTTGGAAGTCCAATGTCCCAGACCCAGCCGCTGCTTTGCGCCGTCGAGATGGTTTGCGAGGCGATCGGACTGTTGTCATCGACGTAAGGGACCTGCAGCGCCAGCGCGGAGTCGTTGAACAGCACATGCTTTTGCGACTTGAAGGCGATGCCAAAGTGCTGACCCAGCAACAGCGACTGCATTCCGGTGCAATCAACAAACAGATCGCCTGCAAGGGAACCCGTGGCTTTGGTCTGCAGCGAAGCAATGTCAGCGTTGTCGTGCGAATTGATGCCGACCACGTGATCCAATACATGCTTCACACCAAGCCGCTCGGTGCAGTGCTTGCGCAGAAACACAGCGAATTTGCCGGCGTCCAGATGATAGGCGTAGTTGGCGACGGCGGCATATTCAGGCGTTGCCGCCTGCTTGGGCGCTTTGCCGTGCACACACAAGTGCGGTTGAAAACTCACCAGGTCAGCAAACGGGACGTTCGCGTGTTGCTGCAACCAGGCCGAGACCAGGTTGGTGTCGGAATATCCCTGTGGCAGCACGAAGGGATGGAAATAGTAGTCGCCCTGGCCTCCGTTGACCCATCCGTCGAATCGCGAGCCCTGCTTGAATGAGGCGTCGCACTCGCGAATGAAATCGGTTTCGGTCACGCCGATTTTGCGCAGCGTATCGCGCATGGTTGGCCAGGTGCCTTCGCCCACGCCGATCGGCATGACGTCCGGCGACTCGATCAATGTCACCTGCAGTCCTGCCGCAGATGTGGATTGATGCTCGGCCGCGAGCACGGCGGCAGTCAGCCATCCAGCAGACCCGCCACCGACAATCACCACGTGCTTGACCGCGTCACTCACCGTCACGCCCTCACTATATATGCCTGCCAGGATCCGGGCATCCAGCCGAAACGAAAAAGCCGCTGAATGTCAGCGGCTTTTTCTGCGGCACATTTATGAGAACGCTCTGTACTGCGTTCTTGTCCGCCCAGCTCAGAACTTGTAGCGGAATCCGATCATGTAGCGAGGACCGGTCTGGGTCACGTACAACACCTGATTTGTGGTACGTCCGTGCTGCCGCTGGATCTCATCCGTGGCGTTGATCACTTCCGCCTGGAAGGTCAGGTTTTCGTTCCACTGGTAACCAAGATTTACATCCAACTGACCGTAGGCCTCGGTGTAAACCGGATTGGGCAGACCGGTGCCGTCGAATCGTCCGGCCAGGAACTCATCGCGCCAGTTGTATGCGGCGCGGGCGCTCCATTTGTCCTTCTCGTAGAACACAACCAGGTTTGCCGAATCGCTCAGACCCTCCAGCGCGAACTGCTCACCCCGGTTGTAGTTGTCGTATTGCAGGCCCGAATCAACAATCGTGTAATTGGCCGCCACACCAAATCCGCTGGCGCCAAAAAGATGCTGCACATTGAATTCCCAGCCGTCGAGCGATGCCGATCGCTGATTGGCCGGCGAAGTGATCGCGAAGGTGGCGATCGGATCACCCGGCTGCCCGGCGATGGTGCCGGTCTGGTTGCCGTTCACATCATCTGGCCCGCGCACTACGCCGGGGTCACCGGCATGATTGATGAAAATGAAATTGCGGATACAGGTCAGATCGGCGGTGGCGCAGCCGCTGGCCACTGCTTCGTTGAAGTAAACGCCCTGAGCCGGTGTGTGTAGATTGAACGGCGTACCCTGAACCGTGGTCACGCCGATGTAGTTGTCGATGTTTTTGCGGAAGTAGCCGACCGACATGTAGCTGGATTCGCCGTAGTACCACTCGAACGAGAGGTCGATATTCTCCGACAGCAGTGGTTTCAACGCGGGGTTGCCCTGCGCACCCAAGCCGCCATTGATGCGCGCCAACTGGTTGAGTGTTTGCCCGCCCTGGATATCGCCCCAGCCTGGCCGGCCGATGCTCTCACCATAGCTGCCGCGCAGCTTCATTGACTCTGAGAGTTCGACACCGATATCCAAGCTTGGTAACAAGTAGTCGTAACTGCCGCCCAGCGTGGTGTAGCCCGGTGCACCAAATTGCACGGAGAACTCGTTGTTGGCCACCCAGACAATTCCCGTAGCCGTTGGCACCAGCGCGGTCGAGACTACGTCGGTACTTTCGTAGCGTACGCCGATTGCCGCATGCACCGGCATGGCCAGATCCCAGGTCGTCCTGTATTGCACGTACGCGCTCTTGGATTTTTCTTCGGTTCTGCGATCGGTGGTGAACACGTCGGACGCGAGATACAGCGCCTCGTCACCGGCAGCATCCGCGGCCAGCTGTCGCACAGTGTTGAAATCAAAGGTGAAGAACTGGTTGAACAGGGCCGGGTTGCCGCTGCCGTCAATGTTTCCGAAATAGTGCCTGATGGAATCTGGATGCCAGACGCTGTCCGGGTAATCGTCAGCGCTGGTGGCACCGCCCCAGGTGTCTCGCTGCACGTTGGAAAATGCAGAACGGTTGTCGACCTTGTTTGCGGAAACGCCGAAATCCAGGCGCGAATACTCCAGAAACTCGAAGTCGCCGCTCACCTGCGTCTGCTCAATTTCCGACTTCATGTAACTGTTGCGGAAGCTCGAACCGGTCACCAGCATTCTTGAGGGGTCGATGCTCGACATGCCCGGCGGCAGCGCCACGCTCAACACCGGAAAGTCGTTGGTAAAGTCCACCGTTGTTGTGCCGCGAAAGAAGCCGGCCGTGCCCAACACAGCATTCGAGCCGAACGGGCTGTCAGCGCCGGATTCAGCCGATGATTTGTGGGCGTCCAGCGCCAGGTTCAACCGATCGGTAACGTTCCACTCGAGATTGAATCCCAGTGATTTGTTTTGGTTCTTGGTCGCAAACTGCGCTCCGCCCATCGCCAGATCG
Organism: Pseudomonadota bacterium; assembly: GCA_034440555.1. Taxonomy (GTDB): domain Bacteria; phylum Pseudomonadota; class Gammaproteobacteria; order Xanthomonadales; family Ahniellaceae; genus 0-14-3-00-62-12. The sequence goes on along the minus strand of JAWXCG010000339.1, from coordinate 4,573 downwards.
CTGTTGGCGGGAACGATCGTCTCGGAATAAATGTTGGGACCAGCGACGGGACCATTGGTCCACGAACTCGAGGATGGGCCGAAGTTGAACCACACCGACAAATCGTTGCGCTGGGTCTGAACCTTGTTTTCGGAGTAGGTGTAGTCCAGCGTCGCTGTCAGATTGTCCGACGGCGCGTACTGCAGCGCCAACTGACCGTTGGTGCGTTGGCGCTGGATGCCGTTGAGGCTGTAGCCAAAATTCTGCGGCACCGAATAGATGTCGTTCGGACCAGGGCGGTTGATGATGTTTTGTGAGCCTGGCGCACCTGGCTGGGGAATCGTGCCCCAGTTGTTTTCATCACCGGCGAAAGGCCGCCAGCCATTGCCGACTGCTGCCTGGTTGTAGCCAAGATCGCGCTCTTGATAGCTGCCGCTCAGCGCCACGCCGAACTTGCCGTCGGCGGATGTATTGCTGAATATGCCAGACACTTCGGGCGTGAGTGAATCGCCTTGAAGTGAGTCGGGCAGGTTGTCATTTGACGTATCGAAAACGCCCTTGACGCCGATGTTGCTGAGAAATCCAGGGTTGTCGAGCGGACGAGCCGTCTTGATGTTGATCGTGGCGCCAATGCCGCCGGTGGGCGAGCTGGCTCGACTGGTTTTGTACACCTCGACTTGCGAGATCGCCTCTGATGCCAAATTGGCAAAGTCAAACGCGCGCGAGTTCGACGGGCCGGTATCGGCAATGCTGGAGGAGGGCATTTGCCGGCCGTTCAACAGCACGAGATTGAAATCCGGACCGACGCCGCGCACGGTGACTCGCGAGCCTTCACCATTGGTGCGATCGATCGACACGCCGCTGATGCGCTGCAGTGATTCGGCGAGATTGGTGTCGGGGAATTTGCCGATGTCTTCGGCGACGATGCCGTCGACCACGCCCTGGGAGTCGCGCTTGAGATTCATGGACGACGTCAAGCTGCCACGGATGCCAGTGACGACGATCGTCTCCAGCAGCTCGGTGTTTTCAGGTTCGGACTTCCTGTCGCGTTCCGCGCTGCTGTCCGCGTCGGCGTCGTCGCTTGCATCCTTCGCTGGAGTTTGTGCGGTGACCGGATTGGCCAGTGCCAACAACAAGGCCACGGTCAGGATGCGCTGCTTTGGAACGTTGCGTAAGTATTTCATGGACTCTCTTTCCCCCAGGGTCGCTAAACGGATTTGCGTCGGAAATTCCTGACGCCGGATCAACGTTGCCGAAGCATTGGACGCCTAAATGACAGCGTTGTCAACTGAAAATTTAACACGTCTAACCCGGTGAATTTCATCTGAAAAATGCTGCAATGCAGCGAATCAAAGTCAACGCGCCGGACATCGAACAACATGGTCGTATTCGGTGCCCAACGCGATGCGCGACACCGATAGATCGAACGCGGCCGACGCGCTCAATTCAAACAATCCAGAAACCCGGTTCAGGTCTGCGCCGGCCTCTGAAAAACATTTCAGCGGCACCCCAAGTCGCGTCCACTTCGCAGCTGGCAAAGCGCGCAGAGAAGCACCAATCGGAACAACGCCGGTGCATTTTTCGCCGCAACTGATGGCGAGTGAAACTTCGCTGGTCGGCACCACATCAACCTTGAGTGCGATCACCAGCAACGCATCGCCATTGCTTTCGCGGAGCAGGTCCACTGGCGCATCCGCCCTGAGCTTGGTGCGCGCATCGCCGCGTCCGTTCCAGACGAATCGTCGTCCGTCTTCCTGCGCTTCGTGATCAGCGACGCTGACGCGGACGCGACGCTCGATGCTGTCACCGGGCAAAACGTTGATCGGTGTTCCCACCTCTTCACCATCGGCCAGCAGCATTGTCCAGCCTGGCGCAACGGCACCGCGCGCATAGAACACACCCGGCTCGCCACCGCCGTGCTGCAAGCCGGAGTCTTCAGACAGGAGCTTGAGCGACAACGGTCGCGCGTAGCTGAGCCCGTAGCCGACGGCAAACTGCGGTGCGTAGTTGTCCTGCCCCACATTGAGCGGAGTTTGCGTTGCATTCTGCGGCCACGAGTAAGAAAGTTTTCCGGTGAAGTCGAACGCGACCTCGCCACTGCCTGTGGCGAACAGCACATCGGCGATGCCGCCAGCTTCGGAACCCGGCAACCATGCCGCGACAAACGCGTCGGAGGCGTTGATTTCGCGGTTGACCCAAAGCGGTCGGCCGGACAGAAACACCGCGATCACGGGAATGCCTTTCGCCTTGAGTCGTTGGATCAGCGCGAGGTCACTGTCGTTGCCCGGTTTATACGCCAGGTTGGGAATATCGCCTTGAAACTCGGCATAGGGATTCTCTCCGAACACTACGATCGCGGCGTCCGGACGCTTGCGATAGCTACCATCAAGCGCCAGTGTGGCCTTGCCGCCCGCGGCCTCGGTGGCAGCTTTGATGCCGTCCCAGATCGACTGCGCACCCGGAAAATCGGCGCGTGTATTGCCGGTGCCCTGCCAGCTCAACGTCCAGCCACCGGCCTGCTTGCCAATGTTATCGGCACCATCTCCTGCTACAAGAATGCGTGCGTTCGGGCGCAGCGGCAAAACACCACCGTTGTTCTTCAGCAGCACCAGCGACTCCCGCACAGCGGAGCGCGCGAGCGCGCGATGCGCCGCACTACCAATGTGTTCGAACTTGCCACCGAGCAGGCGCTGCGAAGGCAGGCCAGCTTCGAACAGTCCGAGGCGAAACTTCACGCGCAGAATGCGGCTGACTGCATCGTCAAGACGCTGCATCGGGATGGCTCCGGAACGCGCCTGCGCAACTGCGTTGGTGTAATAGCCACGCCAAGTCTCGGGCGCCATCAACATGTCGACGCCGGCGATGAAAGCCGCCGCGCAGTTTTCACTGGTGCATCCCGGCAGCTGACCGTGGCCGTTCCAGTCGCCGATCACGAATCCATCAAAACCCATGCGACCTTTGAGCACATCGGTCAACAGGCCCTTGTGACCGTGCAGCTTTTGTCCATTCCAGCTCGAGAACGAAGCCATCACCGTCTGCGTACCGGCTACGAGTGCCGGGGCATAGCCCGCGCCATGGATATCGCGCAACTCGGCCTCGGTCACCTGGGTGTCGCCTTGATCCCTGCCGCCAGCGGTGCCGCCATCGCCAATGAAATGTTTGGCCGATGCGAGCACGTGCATGCCATTGAGAAATTCCGCCGTGCCGGCCTTTCCTTGCAGACCTTCAACCACGGCGCCGGCATAGTTCGCCACGATCGCCGGATCTTCCGAATAGCCTTCGTAGGTGCGGCCCCAGCGATCATCACGTGGCACCGTCAATGTCGGCGCAAACGTCCACTCGAAACCGGTGGTGCGCAGCTCGATCGCCGTTGCCTGCGCAATGCGCTGTACCAATTCGCGATTACGCGTGGCGCCGAGCGCAATATTGTGTGGATACAGCGTAGCGCCGACAATGTTGTTGTGGCCATGTACTGCATCGATTCCCATCAACACAGGAATCGCCTTGCGTCCATTGCTGGTGTCCATCGACGCGCTATGGAACGCGTCCAGCAGTGCCAGCCAATCGGCAGCTGGCGCGTTGTAACGACCACCCGGATCAGAGTTGCCACCGGCCAGTACTGAACCAAGCCGATATTGGCGCACGTCGTCGGGCGTCACGCTGCCCAAATCGCCCTGCACAATCTGGCCGACTTTCTCCTCGATTGTCATGCTGGCGAGCAGAGCGCGCACGCGTGTTTCCAAGGCTTCATCCGGTGCCAGTGGCGAACTCAACGCCGGCCAATTCTGCGGATTGACGTCCGCGTTGGCGGCAGGCGCGCTGGCGGTGACCGCTGGTGTCGCTTGCAGCGCTTTGCTGGTCTGCGCACAGCCGACCACCACACTCGACAAGGCAACGCCAAGCACGAGCCGCGCAGCGGCGTGCCGAATATTGGAGCTTGCAATTTGTGTGTTCAAGACGCCTCCGGGTACACGTGGATACTGAAGCGACAAAGCGGTGGTCGCGGCCAGTGGCGCATTATTGCGCGCCCGATGACAGCGTTGTCAATTGTGCAGTGCAGCACATTTATGGCTCGCACACAACGCTGCGCGAGCGGCACAGACAGCCACAACGATACGGTGTCGCAGCGAAGTCGCGCGGTGTGGTTGAAAGCAACGATGGTGACCAACGCACGCTTCGATCCGTGCTGCGAACTATGTACGCTACCCGACACATTTCGAAGGAGCGCATCATGTTTGAGAAATTCTCGCGCAGCTGGCAGCTGATCAAGGCAAGCGCCGATGTATTGCGACAAGACAAGGAGCTGCTGGTGTTTCCGGCGGTTTCGGCTGTCGCGGGCTTGCTGGTGATCGCAAGTTTCGTGCTGCCGCTGTTCGGCATGCTCGACCTGAAAGCGATCGAAGCCAATTCGGATTCGATTCCACCCTGGTTGTACGCGTGGGTTTTCCTGTTTTACCTGGTGCAGTATTTCGTGATCTTCTATTTCAATACCGCGCTGGTTGGAGCGGCGATGATTCGACTCGAAGGTGGCGATCCTACGGTCGCCGATGGTTTGCGCATTGCCCGGTCCAAAATTCGCGTCATTCTTGGTTAT
>JAWXCG010000338.1:0-17060 GCA_034440555.1 Pseudomonadota bacterium | reverse complement strand
CGCGCGCGCGCGAACTGCCGGAACTCGGGATGATCGTCCATCCAACTGGCCGCCAAGGGCGCGCCGAACTTGGGACGCTGGCTGATCACATCGGGCAACAGTCGTTCGCGCCTCGCCAGCGCGCGCAGCAGGTACTTGTTCTCACCGCCGCGTTGCAGCCAGGCTTGTGGCGTTCTGAACGCGAGCTCGGCGACTCTGCGATCAAGATAGGGCGCGCGTGCCTCGATACTCTCGGCCATGCTCGCCTTGTCGACCTTCATCACGTATTGATTCGGTAACTGACGGCAGGATTCAAACAAACGGATGGCATGGAAGGCATCACCCTGTCCGGCTTCCAGATACGCACTCATGATGCGCTGGAACGGCGCAAACAAAGCGCCGTGGCGCCGGCCGGAATAGCGCTGATAGAGACGAAACTGCTGCCAAAGGCCAAGCCGCGCAGGCGTTCGAAACACATCGTAGCCGCCAAACAATTCATCGGCGCCCTCCCCAACCAACACCGCTTTGATGCCCAGCTCCCCGCAACGCCGATACATCAGGCGCGTGGTCAGGGTTCCCCAGTCAGCAAATAGATCGTCGAACACCCAGGCACCGGATTCGACTTCCTGCATCACCTGCTGCGGCGTGATCAGCACTTCCTGATGCTGCGAACCGATGTGATCGGCCACCGCGCGCGCATAGGGACGCTCGTCGACTTGTGAATCAGAGAAGCCCATGCTGATCGTCGTGATCGATGCATGTCGCGCCGCCAGGGCTGCGATGACGCTGGAATCCAATCCACCCGAAAGCAGCAGGCCCAGCGGGACATCAGCGATCAGATGTTGCTGGGTGACCTCGTCGAGCACGGCATGAAGCTCATCGACCCGCTCGCGCTCGTCGCGTCGATCATTGGGATCGGGCGCGGGCGGCGAGAAGTAGCGCTCGATGCGGACCTTGCCGTCGCGCCTGATCTCGGCACGGCAGCCCGGCGGCAGCTTTCGAACACCATCGAAGATCGTCTGGTCCACATCGAATACGTAGCCAAACTCCATGTACTGGCGCAAGCCCGAATCGGAGAGGCTAAGCTTGAAATCTGGCAGTGCCTTGAACGCCTTGACCTCCGAGGCAAACGCCAGACCCGAGCCCATCTCGACGAAATACAGCGGCTTCATGCCCATCGCATCGCGCGCCAGATGCAGACACTGTGATCTTGGATCCCATAGCGCCAAGGCAAACATGCCAGCGAAGCGCGCGAAGCAGGCGACACCCCATTGCAGATAACTGCGCAGCACGACTTCGGAATCGCCCTCGGACACGAAGCGATGGCCGAGCGATTGTAACTTCGCTCGCAGCACCCGGAAGCTGTAGACCTCACCGTTGTAGACCATCATCACGCCGGAATCCGCATCGAGCATCGGTTGATGGCTGGCGCTGCTGAGGTCGATGATGCTGAGTCGAAGATGACCCAACGCAAGCCCGGCACCTGGCTCAAGATGTATTCCGCGATCATCCGGCCCACGTCGCGCCATCAATTGCAGCATGCGATCAAGCGATGTCGCGTCTACGTCGCTGCCCGATGCCGCCAGCCAACCTGCTATGCCGCACATGCGTCAGGCGCTCTCGGTCGTCCACTATCGTCTCTTCGAGCGCGTGCCAACTCCAACCCTCGCATGACCGACTCATGTCCACACTTGCACACGAGCAAATCCCGATATCCATTCGGTTTCAGACGCATTGGCGCGCCCAAACTCACTCAGCCTCGGAGTCCGAAGCAGAGGTCAACTTCTGCACCGCGAAACAGATGGCACCGGCTCGGTAGAGTTGATCCAACTCGCGCTCCTTGTGACGCCAGGTGATTTTCCGGGGTGCGAGCCACGGCATCCCCTTGTGGATTCCGCTGACGATCCTAAGCAGCTGTCGAACAACCCGCGGGTAGCGACCCATCGAAGCCAGCGAGGTCAGTGAATCCTGAGCCGCCCACATCCTGACCGTTTTCAGCGAGGGCGCGCCATTCAGCACCGACAGCAATCCCCAAGGCGTGTGGTGAAAGTACGAGTTGTGGAAAGGCTCCCCTTGCGAGACCGTGCCAATAAACAATCCACCGGGCTTGAGTACGCGAGCTACCTCTTGGATCGCAACGAACGGATTGCTCAGATGCTCAAGTACCGCATACGAAAATACGCAGTTGAAACTCGAGTCCGCGAATGGCAAGGCATGCGCATCCGCAAGGTAGTCAGCGCCTGCACTGTCAAAGTCCACACCCACATACCGAAACCCCAGATGCTCGAGACAAGGGGCCTGGTCTCTCGCGCCGCAACCCAGATCAAGCGCAGTTCCGCCGCCCGGAACGCGAGCGGCGACTTCGGACATCAGTTCGGCAGAATCTCGCAGGGCTTTGGGGCCTGCGTAGGTAATCGATGGCCGAGTTGTGTCGATTTGCAACAAAAACTCATTTATGGATGGCCCGCCACCCACGGCGAAACGAATCACGCGCTGCAATGGATTCTTGAATCTCAAGTCGCGACCATCGGCGCTACCAAACTCGCATGATGTGCAACTGAAACCATCGGGTGAGGGGAACTTCGATCCGCAAACGGGACATTGCAGAATGCTCGCGATCCAAGGGCTTCCCTCATCGATTGCCACGACTGGATCGGTCAAGTCAGTATCTCCCTGGATGGCTTGATCCAACCCAACGGACCAGCGAACAACCCGTTCGGTAGCGAACTGAGTCTGGCTATTCTGGCCTTCGGATCCACCGCGGATAGTTCGCGAGCCAGCTGCAAGGTCTGGTTGGCCGTATCCTGTTTGCCGGGCTGCGCTGCATGCCAAAGGTGCCAAAGCGGCATTGAAGCGTAGGGCCAGACGGCCAATGACTGTGCCCGCTCCCAGAACTCATTGTCCTCGCCGCCCCATCCGACGAAGCGCTCGTCCATTCCGCCGATGCGGGCGTAGCCGTCGCGCGTGATGGCGACACTGCCACCGCCCTCAAGATTCTGGGTGATTGCTTCTGGTGGTCGCGAGAGCAAATCCATGCGACCCGAAAATAGTGCTTCGCTATGGACTTGACTCAAATAGAAGAGGAAGCGCTTTAGATTGACGACTTCGTATCCGCTACGAACTTTGGCCATTGACGCTGCGGCGTAGTCGACCGGGACCAGCAGATCGTTGTCATGCAGGATCAGAAGTTCACCGCGGGCGTGCTTCGCACCAATATTGAATGCCCACGATCTGCAGTAGGGCATTTCGGCGGCGGGCGACGGCGTGTGAATGAGCCGCACCCAGTCAGGCAACTGATCTGCGAGTCTCGACTCGGTATCCTGTTCGACGACGATGCACTCGATCGAAACACCGACCTGCGCAGCGATGCTGCCGAGTGTGGCCAGCAGATGAGGCATCCTGGTCACGCCGCGATGACCAATAACGAAGCTCACCTCCGGAATCAGCGTCTGCGAAGCTGCCGGCAAAGCTGCGCTGACCACGGGATGATCAGCATGCGCGCGACGCATCAGAACACTACCCAAAAGCGGAACTATTTTTGGTGCGTGCAGATCGCTGCCCCACGCCCAATCGCAACGGAAGCCGACACCGTTGGGTGCCGCGAGCAATCGTTCACCCCGATTGCACAGTGCCAGGTATCCAGCGCGGCGCGTTCGTATAAGCGCAGGCAGGTATCGCGGAAGATCCTTTACCACGACACCCAGTAACGAGCGTACCTTCTGAAGGAACATCGTTAGCCAGATCTCGGAGCGAAGCCGAGAAGGCGCTTGATTCGCGACAGCTGTCGCCAGATCGGGTCGCGGCCGGGGAACAACTCGCGTTTTGGAAAGCGCGGATTCGTCACACCGAACGGATTGGCAAGAACGGCAGCGTAAAGTGCGCGCGTGCGCCCCAGCCAGTCTTCGGTCGCGGCATAGCGGTGTCGTGCAAGCGCCTTGCCCATGCGCGCAAATCTTTTCTGACGCGAAGACAAGCCTCCATGGACCATCAGATCGTCCACTGCATTGATCCAATCACGTGCGATCCGGGCACGCTGAGTGTCGCGCTGCTCATCATGATAGCGATAGCGCGCGACCAGACGAGGGACATGCTGTACATCAAATCGGATTGAAATTCGCATCCAGAAGTCAGCATCCGCCACGTAGCTGACGTTGTCGCGCCAGGACCCGATTGCCTCGTAGGCCGCGCGGGTGAAACAAGTCCCGGGCTGCGGAATGTAATGCAACCTGCCGAGATAGTCGCAGAGATCAAAGTCTCCCTGTACGTCCTCACCGATCAACCGAGAATCCGCATCGATCAGCTCTACGTCACCGTACACGAGCCCCAGGGATGGCGAAGCCTGCACCGCGGCAACCATGGTCGAAATCGCGCCCGGCAGGAAAACGTCATCCGAACTCTGGATGCTGATGATCGCGCCCTTGGCGCGTGTTAGCCCTTTGTTGACCGCATCGACAACGCCCCGATCAGGCTCGCTCCACCATTGCAACTCGGCGGCGTCAAATGATTCCAGCACCGAGACGGTTTGGTCGGAGGAAGCCCCATCGAACACCAGTACTTCTATCGGCCGATAGTCCTGATCGAGGCAGGACTGAATGGTCTCCGCGATGAATCGACCCTGATTGAAGCTGGGGATGATGATCGAAACCAACGGACCTGTATTGGCATTCATAGAGCTAGAAGGGCACAAAATGATCGAATCGCCTGCGGTCTTCACCGCACTTGCGCAGCGCAATCAATGCCGCGCCGTCGACGCGCGCTCTCGCTGCTGCGGTTGCCATGGTGGGCGAATGGTTGTCTCTGACCAAAGGTCCGAACACCCGTTTCGTCATTGACTTTACGCTGGTACGCCACCCCCTGGGCTTTGGACGAGGATCCAAGTCCAGAATCGCGTAATCCCGATTGCACACGATGAAGTGGGCAAGACGTTGCAGCCCGGGATAGCCCACGTCGTCCAACACAATCACACCACCCACATCGAGCATGGAATCGATATAGAAGAAATCGACAAGGGTGTGGTCAAAGGTATGCCAGCCGTCGATGAAGGCGAACTGGATGCGTGTACCACCGTCAACCAAGCGAGGCAGAGTCTGCTGCGAGCTTGCCTCGTGAAACTCGTAGCGACCCTCGAAGCCTGCCCGGCGCACATTGTGCAGGCCGCCGCCCTGCCATGTCTGATCATTCTGCGCAGGGTCCATGCCGATCAGGACACCATCACCGTTCTGCCGCATTGCATCGAGTATGTAAAGCGTACTCAGGCCATAGGCCAATCCGACCTCACAGGCCAAAGCCGGCTTGGCGACTTCAATCGCGTGCTGGATGACCCGCCCGCTTCCCGGAGGAATGCCGGAATGAGCCGGCACCAATCGCCCATCCGGCAACTGCGTGTTTCCGCTGCGAACAATTTCTTCGATGACCGGATTCATGCGACACCTCTCCATCGAACAAACTGGGAAATTTGCCGAGTGCCAAATAATTTTGCGATCACGTGTTGGAGATCCTGTACGAAGCTGTTTTCCAGGTTTCCTGCACTTTTTTCGCATGTGTGTCACACAGCAACTTGATCGGCCGCACGTCGGGCCAAAGATGGTCGTCCAGAATTAGCACTCCACCGTTGACGATGACTGCGCAACTCAGGCCGAAATCGACCATTGGCCACAGCGACTCATGGACACCATCAATGTAGACAAGTTGAAATCTCTGGCCAGCGCCAATCAGCATTCGTAGGCCATCGAGACTGGTTTGCTCGATAATCTTCACTGGTAGCGAAAGCCTAGCGTAGAGCGCAACCGCTCGTTCCTTCGTTGACTTGTCAACGCCCACCTGAATACTCACTTCGTAAGGTGAGTTCTCGACGTATCCCTTCTCAAAGTATGGGTCGACCGAGGTCAACGAACCCAATCTGCCGCGAGCCTGCAACAAGCCACCAATGAGTGCCATGGATAGACCTTGGCAAGAGCCTATTTCAAGGTAGTCGATCTTCGCGACGTCACTGGGTAGCGCATCGATTGAAGCGATGAAGCCCTGAACAATCTCTGGACGGAGCGCGTCGCTGTAGTAGTTCCAGGTAGCGCCATAATTCTCAAGCGCCGCCTCCATGATCCGTGTGTGTACCCTCGCGTCTTCGTCCGCCAACTTGACGTGCTGGTATGAGGACATCGCCGAGCGAATATGCAATTCACGCGCTGCCGCCGGGATACCCACCAACAACGCCCGGTTCGATCTTGCCTGACGTACATGGCGATACTTCGCCAAGAGCCATGTAGGCAGCAACCGCTTGATGAGGGCTCGCGTGTCCAATCAATCTTTCTCAACACGCTTTGCGGGTGCGGCGATTCGATCAGCCTGTCGCATGATTCGCTGTGTGTCACCCAACCACGCTTCCAGCAGGGGAATTTCTGAGGCAGGAATCACTCCAGCGGCCACAAGCACTTCATAGCAGCGGTGACAGTTGTCGCCCGCCGCCGCTAAGCCTGACTGGAGCTTCGCGCCCTCAAGAAGCAGGCGAATCTTTTCATTGCCGAGATAGCCCGGGACTTCTTGCTCGAAATCGCGCATCAGGTTGTGGGGATTGCGGTCCTGGAACATCTCGGGCCCATGAAACACCAAGCCTAAGTCCATTGCCCAGAGGCATCGCTGTGCAACAAAGCTGCGCCAGATGTCAGTCATTCGAAAGCTGACGAAACTTGGCAGATACATCAGTGAATAGGCAGCCGGGAACCACCACGTGCTCTGGCTGTTGAATGGACACCAGGCACCTTCAGGCAAGAGGACGCTGTCGCTATTTCGGAACCGGATATCCTGATCCATCAGCAGGCGCCAAACTGCGTCGACATCAGGAGAGCCGTCCGCGAGTCCCTGCTGAATCGGCGCCCGTACTTCGGTTGCCGGACCGAGTTCAGCCACAACATCACGGTGGCGAACGTGGTCCAGTGGCAGGCCGCGCGGCCAAACATGGGCATCGCTGAACCAACGATAGACATTCACCCAGCCGGTCTGCTGGCAGGCGCGCGCCATGCTGCTCTCGCTACGCGCGTGCCAAGCCCCAAGCGGTGCATTGTCATCGTCGGTGTCAAAGATGGCAGGCGCGCCCTGCATCATCGCAATCAAATAACCGATGTTCTTGCGTGCGTAATGGTTCAGCGGAAGCAGCTTTGCCAGGTCAAACCCTGCGTCCAGCTGCTGTTGGACATTGTAGTAGCTTGCACCCTCAGGCCACGGCACTTCCGGAGTCTTGCGATCGCCGATGGCGATCACATCAAAGCCTTCCCCGCGCGCCCTACCCAACATCGCCATCACGGATTCCGTTGGCGCCTGTATGGTGGTGATAACGACTTTGCTCACGCTCCGCTCCCAAATGTTCGCGTCGCCAAGGGAGCGACGCCAGTGTTCACTAAAAACGTCTGCCCGGACTCAAGATAAACTGGCACGAACGCCGACGCCTGCGGTGTGGCGAGGAACTCTTCCAACGCCAGGCGACTTCCAATCAGGGCGGGGGTGTGACCGGCGTCCTCAACAACGATGATGCCACCCACACAGATGTGCGCCGAGACCTTTTGCAATGCCGCAAGGACTGCCTCATACAGGTCAGCGTCGATATTGGCCACGGCGATGGTGCCAATGAGCGCGGGAAGCTCGTCAGTAATGATGTTTAGCTGCTCAACGTAGGCGCACAGGCCGAATGAGGGGCCAGCGCTAGCTTCTATGCATTGCCGCATCTTGTCGATTCCGTTCGATGCATGAGTGTCCGACCACATGAAATCCGCACTATTGCGCGCCGCTTCGTAGGTGAATCCAGAAAAACAATCCAGGAAGTAGCAGTCCCGAAGCATCGCCCGTTCACGCATGTATGCCAATGCTACGCAAGCACTACTACCGTTGAAGCATCCAACCTCTACGTACGATCCATCCATTCGCACGGTCGCAGCGATGGCCTGCGTCAGGTTGAGTGAATCGCCCGCGCCAAAATCAAACTTCGAGAACTCTTCCCCTCGTTGACGGCCATACTCTGCTTCGATCGTTCGTCGCGCAATCTCATCCACGTTGGAATAGCTGGCCGGGGCGTAGGCCTGCCCCGGATCGAAGCTTCCTCCTGAACTAGCCACCTGACGAATGTAAGGAAGACCAATGGCATCGCTGTCGCAGGCGTAGACAAAGATCGTCTCCGCTGCAGCGAAATCCTGCACAACATCCACCGCGTCCACGCCACAGTGTATCCATCACACGGCATCCATCAACTGATGGCCGGTGCGCATCGCACAGCACAACCACATGTTGTGCAGGCCACCGACCACGCGCTTCGTCTATCGCGGGCTGGACGGCATCCCAGTCGAACTTGCGCTCAAACAAAGTGTTCACTTTCGGAATCTCAGCCCGTGGCCGACCGATCCAGCAGCCGCTGTATTGCCGACGCAGCTCGATGCCAAGAGCGTTCAACAACGATTTGGCGAACGCTTTCACGATTGCCAGTCCGATCGAATATCGGTCGACTGAGCCATCAACTTCGGTCCGAACCTGCTTCCCTGACCTCGACGGCGGAATCGTTGACGATTCGCGCGGACCACCTCAGATTCGGACGGATGACGCCCCGAATCGGCCAATTCCAGCCCTCGACTAATGACCCCACCTCATGAATATGGAAAGCAACCACAGCAGGCTCGCTCAGAAACACCTCGGACCGATCGCGAATCAGCGATACATCCAAGGTGTAGTCACCGGCGTTCAGCAGGTTTCCTGGAATCTCGCAACTGAACTCGTGCCTGCCAGCCGCGAGTTTCACTCCAGACAAGGCGCGCTCGAAGAAGCTTCCCGTGCTGAACACCATGTTCTGACTCTCGTCCAAACAGGAGACGAAGACGCCAATCTCAGAATCCGGCTTGTGAACAGAAAAGCGAACCTTGATCGACACTGCTGTAGCTATTGAGATGGATGCACCCGTCTCGCTCTCGGCCAAGCCAACGGATACGCGCTGCAGACTCGCGATCTCTCCATCCATCCTGTCAGCAAAATCAGCCACCGAAGTGCCCTCGCCACTCGCACCCAATGCGTACCGCTGTAGCACGTCTCCAATCGCGCCGAAGGACTCAACGCTGCCAGCATTCAGCAACAGACCTTCCGTGCAAAGGTTTCTCAACGCGGTCAGATTGTGTGAAACGAACAACACCGTCCGCCCTTCCCGTGCCACTTCGCCCATCATGCCGAGACAACGCTTCTGGAAGTCGGCGTCACCTACCGCCAGTACTTCGTCGATGAGCAGGATGTCGGCTTCGACGTGCGCCGCTACCGCAAAGGCAAGCCGCACATACATGCCGCTCGAGTAGCGCTTTACGGGCGTGTCGAGAAATCTCTCGATTCCAGAGAACTCGACGATAGGATCAAATTTCCGTGTGATTTCGCGCTTTCCCATCCCAAGGATCGTGGCGTTGAGATAAATGTTCTCGCGACCACTGAGCTCGGGGTGGAACCCGGTGCCGACTTCAAGAAGACTGGCGACTCGCCCGCGCATCGTGACTCGACCGCGACTGGGTGCGGTGATGCGGCTCAGTACCTTCAACAAGGTACTCTTTCCCGCTCCATTGCGTCCGACGACACCCATTACCTCGCCAGGCTGGACTTCAAAACTGACATCACGAAGTGCCTGAAAACGAGTGGCTGCTGACTCCTCTCGCTCGGCACGGCTCAGTAGCCGTAGGGGTGCCTTCATTGCATGCCCGAGCAAATCATAGAATGTGCCATGTCGAGGATGCGTTGTGCCTACCGCATACTCTTTCCAGACGCGCTCCACGTTGATTGCGGACTTCGCCATTAAATGACGTCCGCGAACCGCCGCTCGACTCGCTCGAAATAGGCGATGCCGACCACAAAGAAAAGAAGGCTGATGCCCACGGATATCGAAAGCCCAACGAAGTCAAAATCTCGTCCAAGAAACACGGAACGAAATCCCTCCACCACGCCAGTCATCGGATTGAGGTAGAGCAGACGGCGCCATTGTTCCGGCACCAGACTGATCGGAAAAATGACCGGAGTGACATACATCCAGATCTGCACCATGAAGGGAGTGATATGGGTGAAGTCACGGTAAGCGACCGTCAATGCCGAGAGCAGGGTACCGATGCCGAGCGCGGTGAAGACCACAGCCGCAATGAGCAAGGGGGCCGCCAATAGATTCCAGGTCAGGCCGACCTGATACCAGGACATCATCGGCAGAAGAATGGCACAGGAAACCATCAGGTCCACCAACCCTGCTCCAATGGACGACAACGGAATGATCAGGCGCGGAAAGTAGACCTTGCTGACCAGATGCGAAGATCCCACTAGAGACTGACCCGAACTGGTGATCGCGGCGGCGAAAAACGTCCAGGGCAACAGTGCCGAGTAGACAAAAATTGGATACGGAATGCCGTCCGACGGCATCTTGGCAAGTCGGCCAAAGACGACACTGAAGATCAGCATCGTCGTCAATGGCCGCAGCACTGCCCATGCCGCACCGAGCACGGTCTGCTTGTAACGAACCTTGACGTCGCGCGCAGTCAATACCCAGAGCAGTTCGCGATATGCCCAGAGTTCGCGCCAATCGAGCATGCGCCAGCCCTGCAACGGCTCGATCACCGTGACGTGTTCGTGGCCGAAGTACTGTTCGTCGTTTTCGGAACTCAACCCGCGTCTCCGGCTTCAGCCTCTGACTGCGGCGTCACTGTGATCGACTCGCAGCACCAAGCCAATTCAGACTTCAATTCATTCGGAACCAGCAACACATCCTGCGAGTACCCAGCAACCGGTGGGAGGTCACTGAACCTCATCCTGCTGTCTTGTCGAAACAGCAACGCGTAGTTCAACTTCTCTGCAAACCGTCTTACATCGTCGATGGTTTGATGATGCCACTGCATGCAATGTGCGGAAAATTCCCCGTATACGATCGGGCGGCCGCTCGCCAACAACGCGGCGCCACCTTGCACGACTTTCAAGTCGTAGCCATCGGTGTCTATCTTGATCACAGTACAGTCGGGCCCGATCTTGCCGGCTGCAAGCAGTCCATCCAATGTCAATAGCCGGAGAGTCTGTGCCACGCAGCCATAGGTTGAGCCGTCCGGCAGAATGTTCGCAGTTCCGCTGCCCTCCCCTGCTGCAAGATCTCCCTCGACTTGAATGCGAATGGACTTCTCTTCATCACCCAATGCCGTGCCGATGACTTGAACACTGTCCTCCAGTCGATTGAGCGCGATGTTTGTCGTCAGTGCGGCCGCATTGTCGGGAACTGCCTCTACCGCGATAACGACCGGCCTGCGCTGCATGCTGTCGCGTGCGATCAAGGCAAAGGGCACCGAGATCATGCCCACGTTTGCCCCCACGTCCAGCAGGTAACCCCGCCCACCTCGACCTTGCCAAACGCGGTGCAGGAACGTGACCGTGTTGCCCTCATACTCACCGGTCAAAAACGCGACGCGCTGGAGCCAACTCTGGATATCCAGGCGTGCACTAAATCGAATCGGCCGCCTGAGTTGGGTTTCGACAACCAGCTTGTGACCATTCAATCCGAGCAGGGTATAGAGAAGCAGAAAGGCGCGCGTACGGCCACGAAACGCTGGCAAGTGCGCTGACAAACGCGCGATTGTGACAAACAGCCACGATCTGAATTCAACCAGAAAAGGGGAGGACTTCATGTCTTGCCTGCGCCGGACAATCGCTCTGGCAACCGCCCGTCGAGCAGCGAGCTGACCATTCGTGCCACGATTTCGTGCATCCGGGCAGCAGCCCGCCAATGCAGAATGCGCGCTGCCAAGTCGGGCTCGGCCCGATTGAAGCGCAAATCGGTCGGGCGCATCAGTCCGGCATCGACATCAACATGCGCCTGCCAATCCAGTCCGAGCACGCTGAAGGCAGCGGCGACAAAATCTTTGAGTGCATTGGTTTCGCCCGTGGCGATGACGAAATCCTGCGGCTGATCTAGTTGCATCATGCGATGCATGGCGTCCACATACTCCGGCGCCCAGCCCCAGTCGCGATGGATATCGAGGTTGCCGAGCCGGAGGCGCTCCTTGCTGCCGGAGGCGATGCGAACGGCGGCACGCACAATTTTCTGGGTGACAAATCGTTCAGGACGCAGCGGCGACTCATGATTGAACAGGATGCCGGAACAGGCATAGAGCCCATAGGCGTCGCGGTAGTTCGCCACTTCCCAGAACGCGGCGGCCTTGGCGACCGCATATGGACTGCGCGGACGGAAGGGGGTCGACTCGTTGGCGGGTACTTCACCGCTATCGCCAAAGCATTCGCTGGAGCCAGCGTTATAGAGACGGATTCCGCCATCAAGAAACCGGATACCTTCGAGCAGGTTGAGCGTACCGACACTGATGCTTTCAAGCGTCTCGACCGGCTGATCGAAGGAAAGTCCGACTGAGCTCTGCCCGGCGAGATTGTAGATTTCATCCGGACGACAACGCGCGAGCACATTCAATACACTGCGGAAATCGCTGATCGCCATTGATGCGACTTCAATCTGGTCGCGAATGCCAAGGCGCATCAGATTGCCGAAGCTGCTCATCTGGGCGTCGCGTGAAGTGCCGACCACACGGTAGCCCTTGTCCAGCAGCAACTTCGCGAGATACGCGCCATCCTGACCGGAGATACCGCAGATCAACGCCGTGCGCGGAGAATCGTTGCTGCTCATCGATGCGTCGATGCCTGAGGGACGAGGGAGTCTAGCGCCGCTTTCAATCGCGAACGAAAGCCCGTCCAGTTAAAGTGCGAGAGCCCTGGCGGTATTGCGATCGGCTTCTGCAGTGCGCGCGCAATACCGGCGTGGATCGACGCCTGATCACGTGGGTCAACCAACTCGCCCAGTGCGCCGTCGAGCAGTGCCTCACGACTGCCGTCGACGAGACTGCCAACCGCCGGTATGCCGCAGGCCAACGCTTCAAGGAATACGAAACCAAAACCTTCGCCACGCCCCGGCATGGCAAACACATTGGCCAACCGGAAGTGATCGGCCTTTTCGCGTTCATCGATGAAGCCAGCAAACACCACATGATCCTGCAGGCCCAGAGCGCACGCCTTGGCTTCGAGTCGGGCACGATCATCGCCATCGCCCGCTACCAGGTAGACCAGGTTGGGATCGTCAGCAATCAGTGCGGGCAATGCTTCGATCACCTCATCGACGCCCTTGTAGCGCTCTGCACTGGGCAGGCGGGCCAGGGTCAGAATCACCTTGCGCCCCTGTAATCGGTAGCGCGCAACCAGTTCCGGAGACTTGGCGCTGATGCCATATCGATCGAGATGGATGGCATTGGGTAGCAGCACGTAGGCCGATTCTGGCAAGCGTGCCCAGGCATTCATGCGTTCGCGCGTTACTGCGCTGATCGACCAGACCGCACTCACCTGGCGCAGGCACAGTCGCGTTGTGTGGTGCGGCTGTCTCCACACATCGATGCCGTAGGCCATCAGCACCAACGGGCAACGCAGTTTGATCCGCAGCAGCGCGGCCAACGGCAACAGGTTCACGTGACCGCAGATCACCAGGTCAAACTTCGACAGCGCACTGCGCACCGTGGCACGGACATAACGCAGCTTGCTGCCGGCGGCATGCGCGAGGAAGCGCACCTTGTCCGGAACACCCTGCGGCGCAAACGGCAAGGTGCGCGGGATCACCACCACTTCCTTCACTTCGGGCATGGCCGCAAGCGCGTCGGCAAGATCGCGGTTGTACAGCGCGATGCCGCCGTGGCCGCCATAGGCATCTGTGGCCAGCAGCAACACCCTCACGCGCGCGCTCCCGCGTAGCGGCGATGGATAAACTGTGCCCAGTCGCGTAGACCGCGCCCGTCTTTGTGGGTCGCGTCGGCACGCATCCACTCGCGCACCGGAACCGAAAACCCGGTTTTCGGGCGGTTCAAAACTTTGTGCGACAACTTGGGCGCTGCCAATGCCGCGAGTTCCGGCTTGCTGATATCCGGAAACGCCGCGAACACCGGAGCACAGGCGCGTAGCAGGGTAATGTCGACGAACGGCACGCGGATTTCCAGTGACTGAGCCATTCCCGCCCAGTCGGCATCCCGCAATAGCTGATTACGCATATACCAGCTCATCTCCAACGCCGAGACGGCGAGCCGCTCGCTGGCATTGCTGTGGACGGAGCGATGCAACGCGGGCAGCGTTTGCAATCGCTGCAGACCTTGCGTTGCAAGCTCTGGCCCCAACAAGGCTGGCAACTCCCAGGGCGCATGCAGGCAACGCCGCAACAGGTAAGCACTGCCGGCGCTGTCACTGTATTCAAGCAGCCCGGCGAACTTCGGCGAAGTGATGCGCGCAAGCAAGGGGGCCGAGAACCGACGCAACATGCGACCCAGTGCCGGCATGGAACGGAACGGTCGGCCATAGCGGACCATGCGCGGCACCTGCTTGAAACTGGGATACGAGGCGAACAGCTCATCGCCGCCGAGACCGGACAGCACTGCTTTGAGATTCATACGTGCCGCGGCGCGGGCGATGAACCAGGTGTTGACGCCATCGATTGAGGGCTGATCCATCGCGGCCAACAGCTTTTCGCGCTCGTCTTCGAAATCGTTGCGGCGGGTGATCAAGGTACTGTGCCAGGCGTCGATCTCTCTGGCGAGTTCCTCGGCCAGCGGCACCTCGTCATCGATCGTGCCCGAATACTCTTCGAAACCCAGGGTCAGGGTAAACGGACGCTGTCCTTGATCAGCAGCGCAGTGAGCGATGACACTGGAATCGATGCCTGCAGATAGAAACACGCCAACCGGCACATCAGCAATCTGGTGCGTCTTTACGCTGTCGCGGATTGCGGCTGCGATTGACTCGATGGCGCTGAGGCGATCCATCGACACCGGCGCCGTCGCGGCGTCGGCGAGCACAGCGCCGATATCGCAATAACTCACGGAGATCCGAACTCCGCGCTCATCGACGCTGAGCCAATGCCCCGCCGGCAGCGAGCGAATTCCGCGGTACATCGTCCACGGTTCCGGCACCGAGCCCCAGAGCATGAATCCAACATGTCCGGCGGGCTCTGGCGCGGTATCGACATCTGCGCACAGCAGCGCCTTGACCTGGGACGCGAAGCGAAGCGTTCCCTGGCCGTCAGCGTAATACAACGGCTTGATACCAAATGGATCGCGTGCGAGCAGCAGCACTCGACGCTCGCCATCCCACAGCGCGAACGCAAACATGCCGCGCAAGTCGTTGAGCATGCCCATGCCTTTGACCGCATACAGATGCAGCAACACTTCGGTATCCGAATCAGTCACAAAAACGCGGCCTTGCGCTTCCAGCGTCGCGCGCAGTTGCTGATAGTTGTAGATCTCGCCATTGAAGCTGATCACCAGCTTTCCATCCGCGCTGCGCATCGGCTGCGCGCCGCGTTCCGAGGTATCGATGATCGCCAGACGACGATGCGCGAGTCCCGCTCTGCCGTCCTCGGAAAACCACTCGCCGGCACCGTCAGGACCGCGTGCCTGCATGTGATCACGCACACGGCGCAGTTCGTCGCGCTGCACCGGGGCGGCGTTGCGGGTGTAAGAATAGACGCCGGCTATACCGCACATGTCAGTGTGAGCGTCCGTGGTGCTTGTGACCCGGCCAGACCCGGTCCAGCCTCATAGACGACCATCCAGCTGGCCACGCGGGAACATGCCCTTTACGTCGAAGATCACCGCAGGGCTGCGCGCCAGTCGGCGCAGACCTTCGACCCCGAGCTGGACGAACTGCCGATGTGCAACAGCGACGACCACCAGATCGTAATGGCCGCGCTCGGGGAGCGTTTCAAGCAGATCGACAGCGTGCTCGCGTCTGGCCTCGAGCGCATCAGCCCAGGGGTCGTGCACATCCACGGTCGCGCCGTGACTTCGCGCCTGTTCGATCAGCTCGATGACGCGCGTATTGCGCAAATCCGGACAGTTCTCCTTGAAGCTCAGACCGAGAATCAGCACATGAGCGCCGGTCATCGGTATTTGCTTGGCGGCCATGGCTTCAAGCAATCGCGAGAAAACATGCACGCTCATCTGCTCGTTGATCTCGCGCGCCGATCGAATTAGCGTGGGTGCGGCACCGACCTCTTCTGCCTTATGGATCAAGTAGTACGGATCCACACCAATGCAGTGCCCACCGACCAGACCGGGCCGTATCGGCATGAAGTTCCATTTGGTCTCGGCCGCCTTGAGTACCGCTTCGGTATCGATGCCCATGCGGTGGAACATCATTGCAAGCTCGTTGGCAAAGGCGATGTTGATGTCGCGCTGCGTGTTCTCCACCGCCTTGGCGGCTTCGGCGACTTTGATACTGGGCGCAAGGTGGGTGCCCGCCTTGATGATGCGGCGATAGATCTGATCGACGAATTCAGCCACGGCGGGGGTCGAACCCGAGGTGACTTTGACAATGTCACTGATGCGTCGTTGGCGATCGCCGGGGTTGATGCGCTCGGGCGAGTAACCGCAATAAAAATCAGTATTGAACGCGAGCCCGGACGCACGTTCCAGTTCTGGCACGCAAATTTCCTCGGTCGCTCCAGGGAACACCGTGGACTCGTAGATCACCACATCGCCGCGCTTGAGCACCCTGCCGACGCTTTGGCTGGCCGCACGCAAGGGCGAAAGATCGGGCAGCTTGTTCGCGTCGACGGGCGTCGGAACGGCCACGATGTACACATTGCATCGCGCCAGATCGGCGCTGTCGCTGCTGAGCTGAAGTTTGCGCAGTGCCGGCAATTCACTTTCGTTGAGTTCACCCGTAACGTCATAGCCTCGCTTGAGTGCGTCGATGCGCCCGGCATCGATGTCATAACCGAGAACAGGAAAATGCGCCGACAGCGCCGCTGCCAGCGGCAGACCGACATAACCCAGACCGATCACTGCGATGTGCACTTTCTCCATGTCGAGCGTCGGCGTCATCGCTGAGCCTGCTGATTGCGGCCGCAACAGTTGCAGCCAGGCGACCCGCGGCGTTCCATGCAATCAGTCACAACAAAGTTCATTTCTGCAATCCACCGGCGACGACTTCCGCTTCCAGCCGTTTGATTTCGCGTTCCAGGGCGACGTATTCCGCGCGCTTGCGTTGCAGAAACGCCAGCGTGGCGGTGG
>JAWXCG010000337.1:0-3838 GCA_034440555.1 Pseudomonadota bacterium | reverse complement strand
GTGGCGCGCCACAAGCGCAAAGCAATCACGTTGTATCGCCAGGGTGAATGCAATTTTCTGGTGAACGAAGAGCCAGATTCATTCGCCGCTGACTTTGCGGCTGCACATGGCCCGAGCGCCTGTGGCTTCGCCATTCGCGTGCGCGATGGCGAGCAGGTATTGCAAGCCGTGCTGGCCAATGGCGCCGAGGCGACCACGCACAAGCCGCAAACCAGTGCCATTGCGGCACCGACCATCAAGGGCATCGGCGACTGCATGCTGTACTTGATTACCGATAAGGGCGGCTACAGCGATCTTTACGATGCCGAGTTCGAGTTCTTTGCCGGCGTCGATCTCAAGCCAAAGGGTTTCGGACTGACCTTTATCGACCATCTCACGCACAATGTGTACCAGGGCAAGATGGAGCAATGGGCAACTTACTACGAGCGATTGTTCGGCTTCCGCGAGATTCGCTACTTCGACATCAAGGGCGCCAGGACGGGCCTGATTTCCAAAGCGATGACCGCGCCCGATGGAATCGTGCGCATTCCGCTCAATGAGAGTTCGGATCCGAAATCGCAGATCAACGAGTACCTCGACCAGTACAAGGGCGAGGGCATCCAGCACATTGCGCTTTTCAGCGACAATATCTACGCGTCGGTCGAGGCGATGCGCGCTCAGAACGTTGCGTTCCTGGACACACCGAACAGCTATTTCGATGTGATCGACATGCGCATCCCCAATCATGGCGAAGATGTCGAGCGCATGCGTCGCAACAGGATTCTGATCGACGCGGACCTGGAGACCAAGCAGAAAAAGCTGCTGCAGATTTTCACGCAAACCAATATTGGCCCGATCTTTTTCGAGATCATCCAGCGCAAGGGCAATGAGGGGTTTGGCGAGGGCAACTTCCAGGCGCTGTTCGAGTCAATCGAGCGTGACCAGATGCAGCGTGGTGTGCTCTGACTTGTTGCATCCCACGCTGACCGAAGCAGAAGCACTAGACGGGCCTGGACGTGCCGGGACAGCAGCGAACGCGTGATGGACAACAGATCCATGATCGAAAAGAAATCAATGAGCGGCCCTGCCTACCTATCCGGTTTTGCCAACGAGTTCGTCAGTGAAGCCATCGTCGGTGCGCTACCCGTAGGTCGCAATTCGCCGCAGCAGGTGGCGCACGGGCTGTATGCCGAGCAGCTCTCCGGCACCGCATTCACTGCGCCGCGCGTGCACAATCGGCGAAGCTGGCTCTATCGTATTCGCCCGAGCGCGGTGCATGGCAGTTTCTCGCTATTGCCAGAAACGACGTTCCACAATCGGTTCGACGAACAGCCCGCGACACCGAACCAGCTGCGCTGGTCGCCGCGCCCGATGCCGCAACAGCCAACGGACTTCATCGACGGCTTGTGGACCATCGCCGGCAATGGCGGTGCAGCGGGCAATGTCGGCGTCGGCATCCATCTCTACAGCGCCAATCGCTCGATGCAGGGGCGTTACTTCTACAACGCCGATGCCGAGATGTTGGTGGTACCGCAATCAGGTCGAGTGCGCTTCGTGACCGAGTTTGGTGTGATCGAGGTTGAACCGCAGGAGATCGTAGTGCTGCCGCGGGGCATGCGTTTTCGCGTTGACCTGCTCGACGCGAGCGCCAGTGGCTATGTCTGCGAAAACTTCGGCGCGTTGTTGTGTCTGCCTGATCTTGGTCCAATCGGTTCCAACGGGCTGGCCAATGCCCGCGATTTCCTCAGCCCAGTTGCCGCGTTCGAAGACAGCGAGGGCGATTTCACTCTGACGACCAAGTTTCAGGGGCGACTGTGGCAGGCGAGCATCGGACATGACCCGCTGGACGTGGTCGGCTGGCATGGCAATTACGTGCCCTATAAGTACGACCTGCGCCGCTTCAACACGATTGGATCGATCAGTTACGACCATCCCGACCCGAGCATTTTTCTGGTGTTGACTTCGCCCACCGATACCGCGGGCGTGGGCAATCTGGATCTGGCGATTTTCCCACCGCGTTGGTTGGTGGCGCAAAACACATTCCGGCCGCCATGGTTCCATCGCAATGTCGCCAGCGAGTTCATGGGTCTGATTGACGGGATGTACGACGCCAAGGCCGACGGCTTTTTGCCAGGCGGCGCCAGTCTGCACAATTGCATGAGCGCGCATGGTCCGGATGCGGCGACGTTTGCCAAGGCATCCGCGGCTGATCTGTCCAGGCCTGACGTGATCACCGATACCATGGCCTTCATGTTCGAAACCCGCTCGGTGATTCGCCCGACATCTCAGTCGATGCAATGCGCGCATTTGCAGGCCGACTATCAGGAGTGTTGGGCGGGATTGCAACGGCACTTCAACGCGGACAACAACGCCTGAGTTTCGGTCTGCCGCTCACGCCATCGCCGCTTTCGGCAGGCGCGTTCCCCAAAAAATCATGCAGCAAGGAATCATTCGATGAAACTGGGTTCACTCAAAGCAGGCGGACGCGACGGCACCTTGATCGTGGTGTCTCGCGACCTGACACGCGCAGTGCGGGTTACGGACGTGGCCGCGACGCTGCAACACGCGCTCGAGAACTGGCAGCAGGCTGCGCCGCGATTGAATGCGATTTCCGAAGTATTGAATATCGGCAAGGCTGAAACGATCAATGGCGAGGCCGTGTTCGCGGTCGATTTCAATCTGTTTGCGGCGCCGCTGCCGCGCGCTTACGAGTTTGTTGACGGCAGCGCCTATCTGCCGCACGTGGTGCGCGTGCGCAAGGCGCGAGGCGCAGAAGTGCCGGCGTCGTTCTATGTTGATCCGCTGATGTATCAGGCCACCAGCGCCGGTTTTCTTGGGCCGCGTGATCCGGTGGTCGTGGTCAGCGAAGACTACGGTATTGACCTTGAAGCTGAGGTCGTGGTGATTACCGACGATGTGCCGATGGCGGTGAGCGCCGACGCCGCGGCCGAGCATATTCAATTGGTCGGACTGGTCAATGACGTTAGTCTGCGTTTTCTGATCGCGGACGAACTGGCCAAGGGATTCGGATTTCTGCAGTCCAAGCCACGTTCGGCGTTGTCCCCTGTGTTCGTCACGCCCGATGAGCTCGGCGCCGCCTGGAAGGACAGCAAGCTGCATCTGCCGTTGCTTACGCATTACAACGGAGATTGGTTTGGAGCTCCTGAGGCTGGCGTCGACATGCAGTTCAACTTTGCCCAACTGATCGCACATGCAGCGAAAACGCGGCCACTGTCGGCAGGCACCATTGTCGGCTCGGGCACCGTCGCCAATGAAGACACCGCATTGGGCGCGTCCTGTTTTGCCGAAAAACGTACCGTCGAAACATTGCGCGATGGCAAGCCGAGCACGCCATTCATGCATTTCGGAGATCGCGTGCGGATCGAGATGCTGGATCGTGGTGGGCACGACATTTTCGGCGCGATCGAGCAACGCATCGAAAAACTCTAGGCAATATTGCAAACGCGCACCTTCTGGCCTGCAACATGTGAGCGCCGCCGCTTGTTGTCGCTGCGACGCTCCGCTAGATTCAACGTATCCGCCGACAGGGAGATCGGATCATGGGTGACTCGGGACTACGCCTCTACAGCTACTGGCGTTCCAGCGCGGCATACCGTGTCCGTATCGCGATCAATCTCAAGGGCTTGCCCTACGAGTTGGTTCCGGTCGATCTGACCAAAGGCGGCGGGGAACAGCACTCCGAGGCGTTCTCGGAAGTCAACCCGCAGGAGCTGGTACCCGTACTGACCGATGGCGGTCGCGTGATTCGCCAATCGATGGCGATTATTGAATACCTGGAAGAAATGTATGAGGGTGCCAGTCTGCTGCCTGGCACCGCGCGCGAACGCGCGCGCGCGCG
>JAWXCG010000336.1:0-6457 GCA_034440555.1 Pseudomonadota bacterium | reverse complement strand
GAGAGAAAAATCGTTGAGCAGTTCCGGTTTGATCAACGAGCGAAGGCGCGGCGCCATCGATGGACTTGGCGATGCCAAAGTCGAGCAGCTTCGGAACGCCCTGCTCGGTGACCAGAATGTTGCTGGGCTTTAGGTCGCGATGCACCACCAGATTGCGGTGCGCGTGTGACACTGCAGCGCAAACCACACGAAAAAGTGCCAGGCGCGCGCGCAAGCCCAGCCGGGCGCGATCACAGTAGTCGGTGATGGCGATGCCGGCGACATAGTCCATGACGAAATACGGTGTGCCATCAGCCAGCGCCGATGCATCAATGAGCCGCGCGATATTTGGATGGTCCAGCAAGGCCAAAGTCTGCTGCTCCAGTTGAAAGCGGCGCAAGGTATTGGCATCGAGCAGTTCGCGCCGCACAAACTTCACCGCCACCTGCTGGCGCATGGCGCCATCGCTGCGTTCCGCACGGTAGACGCTGCCCATCCCGCCCTGACCCAAAGGCTCGCACAGACGGAAAGCGCCAATCAGACTGCCCTCGAGTGAACCCACTGGCGCGAGCTGCGCGACGAGTGCTTCCAGACCCAGCGCGACCGGCCGCACCGTACTGCGCTGAAGCTGGACGTCGGCGTGGACCAGACGTTTCAACTGCTCGAGCAATTGCGGGTCATCGGCACACTCGCGGCGTAAAAATTCATCACGCTCGCCCTCGGCAACGTCGACCACCAAGGCAAAAAGCGCCTGCAGGCGCTGCGACAGGGCCGCAGGCATCGTCAAGCGCCTGCGGAGTCGATGCCGAGGCGTTGCCCCAGCCATGCCCGCGAAAACCGCCACTGCCTTCCCACTGTTGCCACCGAACTGCCGCAGACCTCGGCAATACGCTCGGTCGTCAGACCGGAAAAAAACTTCAACTCAACCACGCGTGCGCACTCTGCATCGACCTCGGCCAGGTCGGTCAACGCCTGATCCACCGCGATCCAGTCCACTGATTCATCGATCGCCGGAGTTTGGCTCTCGGTGATGTCGTCCAGCGAAATAAACGGCAGCCCGCCGCCACGCTTCTCGGCGCCGCGCTGGCGTAGATGGTCGACAACGACGCGGCGGATTACGGTTGCGGCAATGGCGAAAAAATGGTCGCGGTTTTGCCAGTCCACCGACTGTTGCGCGTGCAGCCGGGCATAGGCCTCGTTGGCCAGTTCGGTAGTCTGCAAGGTCAGTACCCCAGAATTGCGCCGGATCTGGGCGCGTGCCAGGTCGAGCAACACCGGGTAGACCTGGACAAGCAGATCGTTTTCAACCGAACGATCACCGGTTTTCCAACGGGCGAGCAGGGCGGTAATTTCGATCGGCACTGCGTTCACAGGCAAGTTTTCTAGCGTTGATGGCAGCACAGTGTAACGACACCGCGTTGGCGGTTACGACCCGGCGCGGCCGCAGTCGCCGCGGTCGTGTCAACGGCCACTGCCAGCGACGTTTAGTCAACCTTCGGCAGGCGGCAGGCGCACAGTCTGCAGCCAGTACCTGGACAAATTCTGCACCATGTCCAGCAGGGCAAGATAACCGCCCGGCTTGGAGATGAAAGCACTGGCGCCATTTTGATAACTGCGCGCAATATCCTCGGGCGATCTGGAAGTGGACAGCACCACGACCGGCGTGTGCCGCAGCGCTGGATCGGACTTTATTTCGCGGAGTACCTCGCGACCGTCCTTGCGCGGCATATTCAGATCGAGCAGGATCAGGCCAGGCATCGGGTAGGTGGCGGCGTCGGCATACTGCCGGCGGCGATGCAGATAGTCCATCAATTCTTCGCCATCTGTGGCGAATTGCAATGGATTGCACAGGCCGCTTTCGCGAAACGCGTCTTCAATCATCATGCGATCGTCGGCATCGTCGTCGGCGATCAGAATGGTAACGGGCTGCGCTGCTTGTCCCATGGCGTTCACCTGCAGCCGAAGGGTTGTCTGGGGCGAACGCGCTGGGCATTGGCGCAGCGCATCAGGGTACCTCTCGGTCGCGATCGACATGGCGCTGCCGCTGTGGCAGCAAGACGCTGAAGCTGGCGCCTTGATTGAGGACAGCGCGGACATCGATACGACCGCGATGGCGTTCCACAATGCGACGAACGATCGCCAGTCCGATACCGGTGCCTTCGTACTTCTCGCGCGAATGCAGGCGCTGGAATGGCGCAAAGATGCGTTCGGCATACTTGACATCAAAGCCGATGCCGTTGTCCTCCACGTTGATCCTGAAGGCGGCCCGACCCTGGTCGGTGCGCGCGGGCTCGGCATGCACGCGGATCCGCGGCGCGCGCTGTGGATCGCAGAATTTCAACGCGTTGGCGAGCAGATTCTGGAATAGCTGGCGCAACTGCGTGTGGTCGCCGTCCAACGTGGGCATCGGCCCCACTTCAATGCGGGCAGAAGTGGACTCGATGCGCTCATTGAGGTCGTCGATAACCGTCGCCAGCAGCGGGCCAAGATCGACCGGGGCAAACGATCTGCCGCGCGAATCGATGCGCGAAAACTCAAGCAGGTCGTCGATCAGTGTCTGCATCCGCTCCGCCGCCTGCGCCGAGCGTTGCAGATAATCCCGTGCTTGTTCGTCCAGACCCGTTGAGGGACGAGAAATCAGCCGATCCGAAAACGCGCGGATCTTACGCAGCGGCTCCTGCAGGTCATGCGAAGCGACAAAGGCAAAGTCCTGCAGCTCTCGATTGCGATTGTTCAGGTCGACCATGGCTTGCTGCAGGCTTTCCTCCGCCTGCCGTCTTTCGGTGATGTCGGACATGATCGACAAAATCGATCGCGGCGCGTTGTTGGCATCGCGCGCCAGCGTGCAGCGAACCTCGACCAGGATTGCGCTGCCATCCATGCGCCGTTCGCTGAATTCGCCTCTCCATTCGCCCTGTTCCAGGACGCATTGCAGCGGACCCTGCGCCTCATCGGGATCGATCTGCAACAGTTCGCCCATGGGGCGGCCCACGGCCTGTTCGCTGGTCCAGCCAAACAGCCGCTGCGCGCCCTGGTTCCAATAAAGGATGCGGTGCTGGCTGACTTCGTGCACGATGATGGCGTCCTGCGCCTGATCGAGCAGAGAAGCCTGTTCGCGGATGCGCGCGTCGGAATCCAGACGCTCCAATTCGGCCCCGGCGCGCGCAGCGAAAATCTGCAGCGTTGAAGCTGCAAACTCGGCTTGCTCAAGCGGCGAGCGATACAGCACATAGAGCAGCCCAATCGGCTTACCCTGCGAGTTGTCGAGCCTTCGCCCAACATAGGCCTGTATTTCCATGGTGCGCAGCAACGGGTCGTTCGGGAAGCGATCGCTGACCTGAGCAGACACAACGCACTCACCGTCGTCCAGAAGATTGGCGCACGGCGTTCCATCGACCCGATATTCGAAGTTCGCGCCGACCTCGCCCCGGTTCAATGCCATGATGCTGCGTGCCAACCTGGGATCGTCGGCGTCCAACCGCACCACATAGCCGGCGTCGGCGCCGAGCGCCTCGGTCATGCTGCGCGCCAACTGCTCGAAAAATGCGGTACCGGTAGTTGCCGAAACTCCCGCAGCAACTTTCATCACTGCACTCTGCAGCAGCTTGCGTTCGTGCTGGGCGCGCAGATTGCCGATGCCGAAGGCAAGATCATCCGCAAGCTCCTGCAGCAGCTCGATTTCCTCGTCGCCGATGGGTTCAATGTCTGGCGTATACAGCCCAAGCAAACCGAACGTGTGCGCGGCATTGCGCAAGGGCAGACAAATGACGCCGAGATAGCCACACTCAACGGCGCGTTTGTGCCAATGCACATGTGCCGATGCCAGAGTGAGATCGGTTGCCAACGCGGGTTGACCGGTGCGTATGGTCTGACCGGCAGGACCCAGTCCCGCGGCATCATGATCGGACCAGGTCAGGACAATCTCAGACAGATAACCGGCATTATCTCCAGCGCACGCTACCGGTAGGATGGTACGTGCCGGGTCGTGCTGCGCATAGCCAACCCAGGCCATGCGATAGCCGCCGATGTCAACGGCGATTTGACAGATTTCGGTGAGCAATGCCGATTCGTCGTCGGCGCGCATCTGGGCTTCGATGCAGCGGCTGAGCAGGCGCTGCGCACGACTGACGCGAACCAATTCGCGCTCTGCGCGCAGGCGCTCGGTGATGTCGTGCGCCAGCACCAGGCGCGACGCATGGCCATCGAAAGTGATGCTGTCAGAAGTGATCTCGACGTCGATGACGCTGCCGTCTTTGCGGCGGTGTTGCCAGATGCCGAGGTGTCGCGTCCCATCGCGGACACCCGAGAGTGCCTTATCAAGCGCGGCCACCGCATCTGGCGCCCGGATCTGGCGGATATTCATTGCCAGGAATTCGGCGACGGAATATCCATAGTGATGCTGGGCTGCCTCATTGACCGCCAGGAAACGCAGCGTGGCAATGTCGTACACCCACATCGGATGCGGATTGCTGTTGAACAGCAGTCGGTACTGCGCCTCGGAGGCGCGCAGCTCATTGGCAGCACGGTGGCGCTGAATGACCGCCCCGAGGGATTCGGCAAGAATCTGCAGCGTACTGACATCGCGCTGTACAAACGCCCGCGCGCGGTCCGAAATCAACTTGAACACCCCGATAAACCGATCACCATCGCGCAGCGGCGCGACCATCAGCGAGCGTGCCCCCAGTAGGCGCATGGCGGCAGCGTCGACACGTGGATCGGTTTCAGTATCTGCGCATAGCAACACTTCGCCGGTGTTCACTGCCAGCCCCGACAGGCTGTGGTCGCGTGGCCGATGCAGCCCGATGGAGTCGATACACACGCCGGCCGCCGCGTGCCGAACAAACTCGTCAT
The DNA here is from genome assembly GCA_034440555.1 of Pseudomonadota bacterium. Taxonomy (GTDB): domain Bacteria; phylum Pseudomonadota; class Gammaproteobacteria; order Xanthomonadales; family Ahniellaceae; genus 0-14-3-00-62-12. The sequence continues at coordinate 1,627 of JAWXCG010000336.1, read as the reverse complement.
CTTCCACCAGATCAATTGCACTTCCCGTTGCACCGACCAGCACGCGGGTTTTTTCGGCGATCAAACTCATTGCCGCCTGCAGGCTCAGATCAACCGCAACGATCTCCTGTTGCACGCGCAAAAGGGCGGCGCGGGTCTGTTCTTCGCGATATGCCTGCTGCTCGGCTTGCTTGCGTTCGGTGATATCGCGGAAGAAGACCGTCAACCCTTCTTCAGAGGGATAAGCGCGAACCTCCGCCCAGAGACCCAGCGGCTCGTGATGGTGTTCGAATGCGACCGTGCAGCGCTCGGCAACCGCACGCCGATACTCCGTATCCGACAAAGTGCCGATCGCTTCCGGAAACAGCTCCCACACGTTTGCGCCGAGCAGCTCGGCGCGCTTACGCTGCAACAAGCGTTCTGATTCTGCGTTGACATAGGTGAAGCGCCACTGGGAATCGAGCGTGAAGAACGCGTCGGTGATGCTTTCCAGTGTCGTGGTCAGCCGATTGACCAGCCGCGACATCAGCACTTCGGTGCGTTTTTGACCTGAGATATCCTGCATCGCACCCTGCACGCGCACGATGGCTCCGCTGGCATCACGCACCGCCTGACCCATGGTGCGAACCCAGGCGCGTTTCCCGGTAGCGGTGAGGATCTCGGCCTCCAGATCGTAAGGTTCAGCATTCTGCCGGCAGCCCTCGAAGGCGTCGGCAATGGCCGCACAGTGCTCAGGCGCGTACAGCGTCAGTGCTGTTTCGATCGGTAGTGTTGTGCCCGGGGGTAACTCGCGCATCGCGCAGATTTCGTCCGACAGCGTAAGCCGCTGCGCTGCGATGTCGAACGTCCATCCGCCAATCAGTGCGGTTTGCCCGGCGATGTGCAACAGCATCTGGTTCTGTCGGAGCCGCTCGTCAGCCGCACGACGCTCGGTGATGTCGCGTACGATCCCCTGCACCACCATGTGGCCGCCGAGTTCCAGCGTGTTGAGACTTACCTCGACTGGAAATGGGGTGCCGTCGAGCTTGATATGCATCCATTCAAAAAACTGCGGAATGCCGTGCAGTGTGTCGATGATCTTTTCGGTCGCAAGCTCGCGTGAGCCGCGGCCGTCGGGCTGCAGGGGCGGCGAGAAGTCGAACAGTGAGTGTCCGACGATCTGGTCGCGCGACTGGCAACCGAACATTTCCAGCGAGCGGGCGTTGCAATCAATAAACCGTCCATCCAAAAACAGGAAAATCGCGTCGCTGGCATTCTCGAAAAGCGTGCGGAACTTGTTCTCGCTCTCGCGCAGCGCTGATTCCGTCCGCTGTCGCTCAATGGCCAAACTGGCAAGTTGCGCTCCGCGTTGAATCGACGCTATTTCTGCAGGAAGCGCCGGACGCCGAGCACCGAAGTAGAACGCAAGCGTGCCCAGCACTCTGTCCCCAACACCGAGGATCGGCACCGACCAGCACGCCAAGAGACCGTGCTCCAGCGCCAATGACTTGAAATCGCGCCAAAGCGGATCGTTGGCGATGTCCGCCACAATCGCGGGGTGTCCGGTGTGGGCGGCAGTGCCGCAAGAGCCCCGGTCTGGGCCAATCAGTACCCCGTCGATCGCCTGAGAAAAGGCCGTCGGCAGGTGAGGCGCTGCACCATGGTGCAG
>JAWXCG010000335.1:0-3017 GCA_034440555.1 Pseudomonadota bacterium | reverse complement strand
TGTGCTGCGCAGCGATTATCGCTGTCACGCTGCCAATTCTGCCACGGCCTTGCCCGCTCAGATCAGAGTCGCTACGCGCTGGCGAAGAAACGATCAAGTCCGGCCTCTGCCTCGCCCCGCTCATAGGGCGACATGCTGCGCGTGACGCTGCGGTATTCCTCGATCACCTGCGGATCGGAGGGCATGACCTTGGCCAATGCCAGCAATACCTCTTTGGCTTCATAGTCCGAACCGATATCGCCTGCTGCTTCGATTACGGCAAGCGCGATCTCTTTGCTGACCGGGCCTTTGCCCAACAACAGCATCAGGGCTTCGCGACGTTCGTAGTCGGAATCGATAGTGCGCGCGACCCGCACATAGTCGGCGCTGTCCAAGACTTCCAGGTTCGCCGCCGCCTCAAGCAACATCCGCTTTTCGTAATCGCTGCCAATGCTGGCGGCCATGGCAATGGCAAGCTCGGCATGTTCAGGGTACTGGGCTTTCTGCGCCAGCAGCGCCTCCAACACACGACGCTTCTCATAGTCGGATCCGATATCTTTCGTAGCGGATTCCCATGCCGGCAGGCGTGCGCCGTTGAGCGCGATACGCTTACTCGCAGAAATCAGCAACTCGGCACGTTCGTAGTCCGATTCCATCCTGGCCGCGAGACCCAGTACACGCGCCTGCGCGCTGTCGGTTAAGGTGCCGGTAGCGAGGGCGGGCGTCAGAGCGCGACGCAGCTCGTAGTCAGACTTGATGGATTCGATCAGCACGATAACGCGTTCGAGTTGGGGCGAATCGAGTTGGCTATTGGCAAACAGGCCACCGACATAGCTGCTGCGCACATAGTCACTGTGGAGCTGGGCAATCTCGAGCAAGACCGCGTCAACTCCGCCGCGCGCGAGGATACGCTTGAGACGCGCATCGGCATCGAACCCGGTGACGCGAAAAATGTCCGGCAGCACAGCACTGAACCAACGTTGCGCGGCGGCATCATAGGGAACTTCGTCGCCGTCAACGCGATACAGGCGTGCGAAAGCCTTGCCTTCGGGTTGCAGTCGCAGTTCGCGTCTGACGCCATCGCGCTCCTCAACGATGCTTAGTTGACCACCTTCACTGATGCTGGTGACTGCTGTTTCGGTGTCGTTGAACTGCACTTTGCCTTCGAGCTTTACTTTGAGCTTGCGTGCGCCGTCGGAGTAACTGGCGGTTGTCGAATCGCCACCGAACAGGCTCATGTTGCTCTTGATCGAGATCGAGGTGTTTTTTTCGCCTTGCTCACGCGCGACCGTGACCGCGATGCCGGGCAGGACCAGGACCATCGCCACGGCGGCGGCGATGACAAGTTGACGCGAACGCCGCGACCAATTGTTCCAGAACATGGGTGTTTCCTCCAAAAGTCGGTGTACACGCGCGACGATGCCGCGCGCGGGGGTGGCCATCGCAACAGCGAGGGCCGGCGTTTGATTCAGCGCATGCTCCAAACAATGCGCCAGGCACTCCGCCAGCGCGCGCGGTGCGCCGCTGCGACGCGCGGCCGCGGCGTCGCAAGCGAATTCGGACAGATCGTGCAGACGCAACTGCGCGTAGCGCGCAAAGGGAAACCCAGCCATCAGCGCCACGGCTACGGCATCCAACAACCGCCAGCGCGGATCGCGACGTTCGATGTGGGCTAGTTCGTGTGCCAGCAAGGCGCGCTGTGCGTCGCTGGGCAGGGCATCGCACCATTCCGGCAACAGGATCAACTGAGTGTGCGCGGCGATCGGGCTGTCCAGTTCGGCAACGGTGAGAATGCGCACGTCGCCGGTATTCTGGGCAAGCTGGTCACGATGAAGCAGCCATTGTGGATGCGCCGGACGCGACCTGCGACGCGCTTGGCGCAGCATGCGGCGGCTGGACCAGATCGATCGCAGCAATCGCCATACAGCGAGCATCAACGCAACGCCAAACAACAACGACAACCAGCGCGCCGAGTCGACATCCATGTGCGTCAGCCCTGCTGTTGAGGACTCCGATACCGAAATTGCGACGTCCGGCCGATCGGCAAGTCTGGCGGCAGTGACCCTGGGTGTTGTTGCCGTTGCGCTAGAGCTCAACGCGCGTTGCGCAATCGGAATTGATTTTTCCGACACGGCACGCGGACCCGTCGACGCCCACAGGTCGGTCACCGGCGCGCGTAGCGCCGACACTGCCGCGACCAGAATGCCCAACCACAACGCACTTCGCCAGGCGAATTCCGCAACCGCGCCATCGCGCAGCCAGCCCAGGCGCTGCGCGCTCCACAACAGGCTCACTGCCAGCGCACAGTAGACCAGTGTAGTGCCTGAAAAATTGATCAGCAGCTCGATCATCGCGGCTTCACCGGTTTACGCGCCAGCAACGCGCGTACGCGCTCCAGATCGCGCGTGCTGACTTCGCGCTCAGACACCAGATGCGCCAGCAGCGCCTTCGGATCTCCAGCAAACACAGTGCGCAGCAAATCGCCCACCATGCTGCGCCGCACTTCGGGCTCGGCCACCGCTGCCCGATACAAAAGTTGGCGGCCATCACGTCGCGCCTCAACCATCCCACGGCGCGCCAGCCGGGTCAGCACAGTAGCGACCGTGGTATGGGCCAGATTGCGAGAGTCGGCAAGTGCTGCGGCAATGTCCGCGACGCTGGCCTCGCCCCGCGACCACAGAGCGTGCATCAGCTCGAGTTGCAGCTCGCTGAGTGAAACGTCGTGATTGTCTTCGTCTTGGCTCATGAACTACACCTGTCGTACTACAAGTGTAGAAGATACGCCAAAACGCACATGCGCCGAAAGTAATGCATCGACGTCGCCACCGCGTGCGAGGCGGCAAGACGCCTCTACGGCGCTCGGGTGAGTTCGTTGATATCACCGATTCATATGCGAGCAGCCAAGACCGGCACTGTTACCGGCCTGTTGCTGGCTTCAGGGAATTACCAGTTCCACCCGACGGTTCTGCGCTCGGCCTTCCAGGCTGGCGTTGCTGGCACTCGGTCGCGACTCGCCAAATCCCTGCACGGTGAAGCGC
>JAWXCG010000334.1:0-24238 GCA_034440555.1 Pseudomonadota bacterium | reverse complement strand
TGCGCGCGCGCGCGCAGGCAATGCCAAATAGCCCGGACCGCTCGCAGATCGCAATGGCTGTCAGATACTCAGCTTCGGCCTCTTCAAGACGATATGCGCTGGCCAGCGCAATGCCAAACTGAGTATGGCCGGTAACGAGCTGCTCATGGTCCATCCCATAGACAGCAACCAACATCGCGATCGAGTCTCGATGCATGACGACGGCCTGCTCTGATTTTCCAGCGCCCGCGAGGACCGCAGCGTAGTTGCGCAACGTGGTGGCGATTTCGTCGTGTGGCTCGCGGTAGATCGAGCGCTGCACAGCAAGCAGATCGCGCAGCCTGGCCTCGGCGTCGGCAAGTTCGCTGAGGCCGTAGAGGGCGTTCGCTTGCGCACCCGCCGCTTCCATGAAATCGCGGTCCAGCGGAAGACTCAATTCGCGCCAGCGCAAGAGCGCCGGGTTCAGCTCATCCAGCGATTCGCGAAAGCGTTCGGCCGTGACCAGAACAACGCCCACACTCATCGAGGCGCGAAGCGTATCGGGATGATCCTGACCGCGGGCCGCACGCGCCAGCTGTTCTCGCTGACGCGACGCTGTGAGTGCCTGCGCATATCTGGCAACTGAAACGTTGGCTGCGGTTTCCACTGCAAGCGCACTGATGCGAAGCTCCGTTTGTTGCGAGTCCAACGACGAATTCAATGCATCGATAGCGGCCAGCGCCTCGTCGTTTTTCCCCAGCTGCTGCAATACCTGTGCTTCACCGATGCGCAAACGCACTACGCGCGGATCAGCGGCAGGTACCTTGCCCAGGCTGGACGCTGCTGCACGGAACAGTGCCAGTGCTTCGGGATAACGCGCGCCCAGTCGGCTGACCTCGCCCAGTGTCGACTCGATTTCGGCACGCGTAGCACTGTCCATAGTGCGGTTTACGGCGAGCTGGGTCATAGCCGTCTCGACCAGTTGATCCGGTGTGGGCCGTTGATTTCGTGGCAATCGGTCCTCCGCAGCGCGGAATAGACCGACCAAAAATTGGGAAACGCTGCGCGCCCGCTCGGCTTCCTGGCGTGCCACATCCGCTTGCCAGATCGCGACCGCCAAGGCCGACAACACCGCCAGCACGACCGCAATAGCCGCAGTGACCCCACCCCGATGACGCCCAACGAATTTGCGCATCCGATACCAACCCGAGGGTGGGTGCGCGCTTACCGGCTGACCGGCGAGCAAGCGTTCGATATCTTCGGCGAATGCGGCAGCGGTTTCATAACGATACTCGGACAATGTTGCAGTGGCTTTTAGCAAGATGTTGTCGAGATCGCTGCGAAGCCAGCGTCGCGTCAAACGCGCCGATGTCGGCAGCACACCGGGGGCACTCTTCGCGATGACCTGCTCCGATGCAGTCTTGCTAAGCTCGTTGGTAATACGTTCCCCAGTCAATAACTCCCCCAGCAATACGCCCAGAGCATAGACATCAGTTGCTGTGGTGATCGCTCCGCCCTCGCGTTGCTCCGGCGCTGCATAGGCGGGCGTGAAAGCACGGAATTGGGTCAGAGTGCGGTGCGAATCGTCTAGCTCAGGCTCGAGCAGTTTGGCGATCCCGAAGTCGAGCAGTTTGACATCGCCGCTGCCGGTCACCAACACATTGCCGGGCTTGATGTCGCGATGCACAATCAATGATCGATGCGCCGCGCTGACCGCGTGGGCCACGTCGATCATCAGGCGCAGCCGCTCGCGGAACGACAGTTGTTGCTCGCGTGCGTATTGCAGCAGTTGCACACCATCAACATATTCGAGTGCGATATAGGCTTCGCCCAACTCGGAAATTCCGCCGTCGATGAATTGCGCGATGTTCGGATGTACCAGTCGCACCAGCGCATGTCGCTCCCGATCGAACTGGGATCGGGCACTCTCGGCCCACAGCCCCTGTCTCAGCACTTTCAGCGCGACTGTTTGCGCAACCCCTTCGACGGTCCGGGAGGCACGGAACACGCGGGCGGAGCCACCTTCGCCGAGCAGCGCCTGAATGCGAAACGGTCCGATCGAAGTGCCCTCGGCCTGCGTTGTCGTCAGCGCGGATTCGCCAATCTCAATGGCCCACTGTGCCGGGTCGCGTTGCAGCGGTGGGTCGCTGCGGATGCTTTGTGCGCCTGCGAGCAATCGTTCGACCTGATCACGCAGCTTCGGGTCAGCGCAGTGCAAATCGAGGAAGGGCGCTCGCTCAGCCGTTGGCAACGCCAGCGCCTGTTCAAATAATTCTCGCATCGATGTTGTCGACATGGATTCCTCAAACTTGCTTCGCTTCGCACCTGAACGCGATGAACGCCGAATGGCGTCCGATCACGCCGTGATCCGTGCTGTCACCCAAGTTCGGCTTTGACGAAGGCACGCGCGAACAGCCAGTCGCGATCGATGGTGCGTGGTGAGCTGCTCAGAGTTTCGGCAATCTGCTCGATCGTCAGTCCGGCAAAATAGCGCAACTCCAACACCTGCGCAGCACGCGCATCCACTTTTGTCAGGCGCGCAAGTACGTCTTCCAATTGCAATGCCGCCTCGGCACTTTCCAGCGCGAATTGCTCCTGGTTCCCGGTCAGGGTCACGCGTACCCATTCACCGCCAGCCTTTTGACGTTTTCGGTCGCGGGCGCGGTCGGCGAGGAGATGGCGCATTGCTCGCGCTGCGTATGCAAAAAATTGTGCCCGGTGCGCGAAGCTCAGCTCGGGGTGTCGGCTCAGCCGCAAGTACAGATCGTGCACCAGACCTGTGGTTTCCAGTGTCGATCCCGGGCCAGAACGCGCAAGTTGGTTGGCGGCCATCGCCTTTAACCGCGCATAGACAGCTGAAAACAATTCGCGTGTTGTTTCGACGTCTACCGTGGTCGCAGGCTCGGCTTCAGGTATTTGTGGGTGCATGCTGTTCAGCGTGATGTCGGTACATTGGCAACTGATCCAACTCGGCAGCAAGCACAATCTGGATAAGGTATCGTAACTGGCTTTGGTTTTCCCATTTCAGCAAAAGAATCACTGATGACTCAAGCACTTGAACTTGCCGAATCCCGATTGCTCAAGCCGGGCGGTCTGGACATGAACGACCTCGATCGCGTGTTCGCGCGTCTGATGGGGCCCAGCGTCGACGCGGCGGATCTTTACTTTCAGCATTCACGAACCGAGAGCTGGGTGCTGGAGGATGGCATCGTGCGTGATGGCGCTCATTCGATCGAGCAGGGCGTCGGCGCGCGCGCCATCAGCGGCGAGAAGACTGGCTTCGCCTACTCCGATGAGATCGTGCTGCCTGCGCTTCTGGATGCTGCGGGCGCTGCGCGCGCGATTGCCAACAGTGGCAACAACGCGCAGGCCCGGAGTCTGGCGCGCGTGCAGGGTCGCGCATTGTATGCGCCGGTCGACCCGATCGACACGGTTCCGGTAGAGCGCAAGCTTGAGCTGATGCGCGAGGTTGATAAATTTACGCGTGCGCTCGATCCACGTGTGCAACAGGTGATCATCAGCATCAGCGCCGCGGTCGATACCATTCTTGTCGCGCATAGCGACGGCACTCTGGCTGGCGATGTGCGGCCGCTGGTGCGTTTCAACGTACAGGTGATTGCCGAGCAGGGTGGACGCCGCGAAACCGGCGCTGCCGGCGGCGGCGGCCGCATCGACTATGCCGAACTCCTTGAGGGTGATTTTCCGTTTGCGCAGGCGCGCGAAGCGGTGCGTCAAGCCCTGGTCAATCTCACCGCAGAAGATGCGCCCGCAGGTGAGATGACCGTGGTGCTCGGACCGGGCTGGCCTGGCGTGTTGCTGCACGAAGCGGTTGGACACGGCCTGGAAGGGGACTTCAACCGCAAAGGGCTATCGGCATTTTCCGGACGCATGGGCGAGCAAGTCGCTTCAAAACTCTGCACCATCGTCGATGACGGCACTCTGGCGGCGCGCCGCGGCTCATTGAATGTCGACGACGAAGGCACGCCAACGCAGTGCACCACCCTGATCGAAAATGGTGTGCTCAAAGGTTATCTTCAGGACAAACACAACGCCGGCCTGATGGGCGTGGCTGCCACCGGCAATGGCCGCCGCGAGAGCTTCGCGCATCTACCAATGCCGCGCATGACCAATACTTACATGTTGCCCGGACAAGACGCCCCGGAAGACATTATCGCCTCTGTTGACAAGGGCCTGTACGCCGTCAACTTCGGTGGCGGCCAAGTCGACATCACCTCGGGCAAGTTTGTGTTTTCGGCCAGCGAAGCCTATCTGATCGAAAACGGCAAGGTGACGCGGCCAGTGAAGGGCGCGACCTTGATCGGATCGGGTCCCGAAGTGATGCTACGCGTGTCCCGAGTCGGTAATGATTTGAAACTTGATGCCGGTGTCGGCGTCTGCGGCAAGGACGGTCAGAGCGTTCCGGTTGGTGTCGGACAGCCGACGTTGCGTATCGACGGCATGACGGTAGGCGGTACGCGTGCGTAGAGCGGGGCTTGTTCCGCTTTCTTTTTTGAAATTCCAACTGATCAAGAGCAGCACGGACAGGTTCACGCTGCCTTGGGATTTCGTGTGTCAAGAGTAGCGCCGCAAGCCCTGGGCTACGCAAGCAGCTCGCGCAGGATCCGGAAGATCTGGCGCGATGCGGCCGGCGGTTTGTTGGCCTTGAGTTCGAGATTGGCTTGACGCACCAGTTGCCGAAGCTGTTGACGGTCGGCTGTCGGATGTTCGCCAAGAAGGATATTGATCGCTTCGTCGCCTTCGGCGATCAGGCGATCGCGCCAGGTTTCGGCGTGATGGAGTTGTGCGTTGGCACGACGTTTCTCCTGTTTGGGAGCGTCCAGCGCCAAGCGAATAGCGGGAATTTCGTCGTCATGTTTGCGCAGTTGTTTGGCCAGGTAATGCACTTGGCGCTTGTGCGCGATCGCCTGGGTGATGCGCCTGGCTTCGTCTACTTGGAGCCGCAGGGCTTCTGAGAGCGGGACCAGGTCGAGTTCGCCCTCGGAAAGCCCAGCCAGTTCCTTGGCCAGGGCAAGCACATCCAGCGACTCGCGTCGTTGCGTGCTGCGGCTGGGGCCGCCGTAGTGCTCATCCCAGTTGATATCTTCGTCGCTCGTCGCCATCGTCGCTCACCGCCATCCGCAATTTTTATTGAATTCAGCAGCAAGGATACCCAGTGAACCAGCTTGATACGAATCATGACGCTTCGCTCGCCGACATTGACCGTCTTTCCGGACTTGCCCGCGAGGTGATCGCCCGTTGCCTGCAGAAGGGTGCTAGCCAGGCCGAGGTGGGCATGAACCTGGATCGCGGCTTGAACGTCAACGTGCGCATGGGAGAAGTGGAGACGGTCGAACATACGCGCGATCGGGGTGTTTCCATCACCGTGTACTTCGGCCACCGCAAGGGCTCGGCCAGCACCGCGGACCTGCATACCGACAGCATCGCCACCACCGTCGAGCATGCCTGCGCGATCGCGCGCCACACCGAAGAGGATGCCGCCGCCGGTCTGGCCGATGCCGAGCTCATGGCCACCGAGTTTCCCGACCTGGATTTGTGGCATCCCTGGGACGTGGACGCCCAGCGTGCCATTCGCCTTGGCATCGAATGCGAGGGCGCGGGGCGCGATGCCGATCCACGCATCAGCAATTCCGATGGGGCCAATGTCAGCAGCGGCGAGAGCGTATCGGTCTACGCCAATTCTCATGGGTTCTTCGGGCGCGAACGCAGCACGCGCCATTCGCTCTCATGTTCGATGATTGCCGAAGACGACAAGGGCATGCAGCGCGATCATTGGTATTCCAGCACTTGCTGTGCCGAAGACCTGGAGTCGGCCGAGGCGGTCGGTCGGCGCGCAGCACAGCGCACCTTGGCGCGCCTTGACAGTCGCAAATTGGGTACCCGTCAGTGCGCGGTGTTGTACACATCCGAAGTGGCACGCGGTCTGATCAGTCATCTGGTTGGCGCGATCAGCGGCGGCGCACTCTATCGCAAGGCCAGCTTTCTGCTCGATCATCAGGGCAAGCGAATCCTGCCTGATTGGTTTCAGATCGAGGAAGACCCGTTTATGGAGCGCGGCCATGGCTCCGGCGCCTACGATGCTGAAGGGGTTGCCGCCACCCGCTGCGGTCTGGTGGACGATGGTGTACTCAGCCGTTACGTGTTGGGCAGCTACTCGGCGCGCAAGCTTGGGCTCAAGACCACGGGCAATGCGGGCGGTGTGCACAATCTACTGGTGGCCGCCAATGCCGGCAGTCTGGACAGCATGATCCAACAAATGGGTGAGGGACTGTTGCTCACCGAAGTGATGGGGCAGGGCGTCAACACGGTCACCGGCGATTACTCTCGCGGTGCTGCCGGATTCTGGGTCGAGAATGGCGCCATTGCCTATCCGGTCGATGAGATCACCGTGGCCGGCAACCTGCGTCAGATGTTCCAGGACATTCAGGCTGTTGGTACTGATGTCGATACACGATCGCATATCCTGACTGGCTCAATTCAGATCGGACGCATGATGATCGCCGGTGCTTGAACTCGGTTCCCGCGTTGGAGGTCGCTCAATGCCTGAGTGAGGATATTGCCCGTCGTCCGTTAACGATTTGCTCAGCCATTGCCGGCTACCTTGCGCGGGTCTTCAACGGGAAAAACATGCGTTCAAAGATTTTCTGGCTGTTGATGGCGTTGATCACATTTGCGACTCAGGCTCAATCCGCTTCACGACCAGCGCCGATCGAAGCGGTGCGCAGTGCGCTTCGCGCTGGAAACGTTGAGGCTGCGACCGAGGCTGCGAATCTGGCGATCACGGCGTTGCCGGGCGCTGCCGATGCCTGGTACTTCGCCGCGGCTGCCTATGGGCAGATGGCGCAGTCGGCCAGCATTTTCAGCAAACTGTCGTGGGCCAAGAAGTGTCTGCATGCTTATGAGCAAGCACTCCGGATCGACCCCGGGCATATCGATGCCAACATGGAGCTGCTTCAGTTTTACCTGGTGGTACCCGGCATCGCCGGCGGTAGCCGCGAAAAGGCCGATGCCCAAGTCGCCCGAATTGCCAAACTCGATGCCGGTTGGGGATACGCAGCGCGCAGTCGTGTCGCTCGCGTTGACAAGGACGAGGTCGCTTACGAACGCGAGGCCAAATCCGCGATCGCGGCCAGCCCAGGCGAGGCGCGGCACCGTGCTGGCTATGCGCTCATGCTCGCCAAAAAACAGCGCTGGGAAGACGCCTTTTGCGTCGTCGACGAAGGGCTGGCCGTCGCGCCCGACGACACGCGACTCAACTATCAGATTGGGCGACTGGCGGCGCTGTCGGGCAAGCAGCTGGAACGCGGGTTGATGGCGTTGCAGCGCGCGCGCAACACGTCGAACAAACCAGACGATTATTCCGAGGGCGCGATGTTATGGCGACGCGGCCAGATTCTGGAAAAACTGGGTCGCGGCAAAGAAGCATTACCCGATTACCGTCGTGCGCTGCAGCTGGAACCAAACTTGAAGGAACAGATCGCGCTGGACATCGAGCGCGTGGAAAACGGCTGAGTCACTGCAGGTGCGAGACGATCGGGATCGGCTTCGTCGGCAATGCGTTGGCAGAGTTGGTGTTTTGCAGTAAGTATTCAACAGTGGAAATGGTTAGCTGAGCGCGCCGAGTATTTGCTCCCACTGCTGACGGGTCAGCTCAACCGATCGACTGCATAGTGCACCAGGTCGCGCAATGCTTCAGCCGGCACACCGAAACCGACCATGAGTTCAATCGATTCTTTGCGCAACGTTTCGGCCATGGCGCGCGAAGCATCCATGCCGATGATCGAGGGATAGGTTGGCTTGTCCAACGCCACGTCGGCGCCTTGGCGCTTGCCGATGATCTCAGTAGCGCCTTCGATATCGAGGATATCGTCGCGGATCTGAAAGGCCAGGCCGATCCTGGCACCGACTTCGTGCATCGTCTGCAACTTCTGCGCATCCGCATTGCCGCTCGCCAGTGCACCCAGCACAACGGCAGCGCGGATCAGCGCTCCGGTCTTGTAGGCATGCATGCGTTCAAGTTCAATGGGTGACAGTTTCTGGCCAACCGCATCGAGGTCAAATGCCTGCCCGCCGGCCATGCCGTGGGCGCCGCAGGCCGTGGCCAGTGTGCGTAGCATGGTCAGCTGCGTCGCGGCCTCGGATCGAGTCTGCCCATTTTGGGCCAGAACCTCGAACGCCAAAGCTTGCAGCGCATCGCCAGCGAGAATCGCGGTAGCCTCGCCGAAAGCGATGTGGCAAGTCGGTTTGCCGCGACGCAGGTCATCGTTGTCCATCGCCGGCAAATCGTCGTGGATCAGAGAGTAAGCATGGATGATTTCGAGCGCTGCGGCGCTCGCATCTGCGCTCGCTGCATCGCCACCAAAACACTCGGCTGCAGCATAGGCGAGCAACGGACGCAGTCGCTTGCCGCCTCCCAACACGCTATAGCGCATGGCTTCGTGCAGACGCGCAGGTGGCTGGTTGGCCGGAGGCAAGGCGTGATCCAGAACATCCTCGACGCGCGCGGCCCAAGCCAGCAGCTTGGGGGTTAGATCAGGGCGTATCGGGATCAAAGGGAATCGCGCTGTTCGGGTCGTTGGGGTCCATCAGCATGCGCACGCGCAACTCGGCCTGCTCCAGCGTACCCTGACAATTGCGGTACAACGAAACGCCTCGTTCGAACGCCTGCAGCGACTCATCCAGGCTCATGTCGCCCTTTTCCATTCGACCCACGAGCTGTTCGAGTTCGTCCAATGAACGCTCGAAGTCGGCGACTTTTGCCGAAGGCGTTGCAGGCGTTGGAATGGCAGCGGACATGCCGGCAAGTTAACTGGAACCAGCCAGCGCTGCAAGGCGTCAACCGCGTTTCGTTAGTAGGTTTTGCCGAGAGCGTTTGCCGAACATGTGCATTGCACGCACAGACCGCGTTGAAAATGACAGCTGACGCCGCTCGCGCATACAGGTTGCAAAGATTGGTCAAAACGCGGCGTCAAACGCCACCTCGCCGGAGATACCGAGTTGGCAGCTCGCCACCCGCTGTTTGCGATCTGCTTCTTCAACTTCGAACAGCGCCTCGATCCAACTGAAATTCAGTGTTGCAAAGGCCGTGGCCAGTTCCGGTCGATAGCCGCAAATGTGGATCGAAGCCGGAGTCATTGAACAGGCCTTGGCTCGATGCCGACTGTTGCATCCGTCGCGGGTTTTGGCGCAGCAGTATTGCTGCTGCGTCGCTCCGGCCACAGCACCAACGCCACGCCCACCAGCACCAGGCTGCTCGCTGCGATCGCACTGCTTTCAATGCGCTCACCCAGTATCCATGCGCCCAACGCCATCGCCACCACCGGGTTGACCAGCGAGTAGGTAGCGACTGCTGAGGTCTGTACTTTGGTCACCAACCACAGGTAGGCACTGAATGCGACAATGCTGCCGAATACCGCGAGATAGAGCAGGGCACCAATCGCCGTCGGAGTGAAATCCGAGGCCTGCAGATCGGACCATTCGCCCAGTGCCAATGCGCACAGCGCCTGGAATCCTGCGCCGACCAGCATCTGCGCGCAGGCGAATGCGCCGAGTTGACCGGGGCGCACCGCGTGACGCTGCACCAGCGTGCCGATCGACCACCCAAACGTCGCGATCAGGATCATCATGGTCGGCAGGATTGCACCGGCACCATCGAAGCGGCGAGTTTGCGCCACAATCAACACAACGCCAAGCAGGCCGATCGCGCTGCCGATCAGGTCCTTGGCGCTCGGACGTCGGCGAGCAAACGCCACGCTATCAAAAAACATGATCCACAATGGCAAAGCGGCCACCAGCAGCGCTGCGATTGCGGACGGCACGGTCTGCTGTGCCCAGATCACGAAGCCATTGCCGATGCCGGAGAGCAGGACGCCTGCGATCGCTGCCGAAGGCCAATGCAAGCCAGCGAGCGGACGTGCTTGTCGAATCCGCAAAATTGCGTACATCAACGCCGCAGCCAGTCCATAGCGCAGGGCGCCGCTGACGAAAGGCGGCACGCTGCGAACCATCAGCGCGATGGCCAGGTAAGTGGTGCCCCAGATCAAATAGATCGAGGCAAACGCAGCGACCAACACAGATGCACGGGGCTTGTTCATTGCGCAATCGTATTGCCCGATCGCACAATGATACAGATTCACTTTTGATGATTTGCACTGGTACAGTTATCTGCCACAGTTTTTCCACGAATGGCAGGACCCAGCCATGCCCGAGACCGAGTCGCTCTACGAATCCCTGGCGCTTCAGCTGCATCGGCGCATTCACAGCGGGGCGTTCGGCGCGGGCGAGCGTGTGCCTTCAGTACGCGCAATGAGTCGTCAAGCCGGCGTCAGCATTGGCACCGTCGTTCAGGCTTACCAGCAACTGGAAGCACAGGGCGTGATCGAAGCGCGACCGCAGAGTGGTTTCTACGTGTGCGCGGCGCGCTTGCCGGGGATCGGACAAGCGCGGCAGCGTGCGGCGCCCAAACCGCGCAGCTTGTCGCGTAGCCTGCTCGATCAAGTTCTGTCTGTTTATGCGCGCGATGACCTGGTGCCGTTGCATTCCGCCACCCCAGCGCCATCGCTGTTGCCAACGCAATTGATCGCCGGCATTTCGCGCGATCTGCTGAAGCGGATTCCGGAACGCATCAGTGGCTATGCACATCCGCCCGGATTGCCCGCGTTGCGATTACAGGTAGCGCGACGGCTGAGTCTTGCCGGGGTGGAAGTCGATCCAGATGACGTAATGATTACCGCGGGCGCCATGGAGGCGATCACGCTCAGCCTGCAAGTGTTGACGCGACCTGGAGACGCGGTACTGGTCGAGCGGCCCACTTACTACGGGTTGATGCAGGCGATCGAAGCGCGCGGGTTGAAGGTTGTTGAGATTCCCAATTGCTGTGATCATGGCCCCGATCTTGAGCTGGCGCTGAAGGCTCTGGCGACACAGCCGATTCGCGCCGCAGTGCTGATTCCGAGCTTCAGCAATCCCAGCGGAGCGACAATGCCTGACGAAGCGCGTCGGGTACTGGCACAGGCCTGTGCACGCCATGGCGTGCCGGTGATCGAGGACGATGTGTACGGCGAGCTTGGCTTTGATGGGCGTCGCCCGATACCGATGAAGGCTTACGAAGGCGACAAGGGCGGTGTGATCCTGTGCGGCTCGGTGTCGAAGATCATGGCACCGGGATTGCGCATTGGCTGGACCGTCAGCACGCGCTGGCGTGAGGAGCTGATTCGCGCCAAGGCCTTTACCTCATGTTCGACGCCGACGTTATCGCAGTACGTTGTAGCCGAGATGCTGACGGCTTCGAATATCGAGCGGCCGCTGCGTCGATTGCGCGCAGAGCTGGCGGCAAACATCGGGCGATTTCATCAGGCCATCGCCAATCACTGGCCAAAAGGAACCTGTGTCTCACGGCCGCGCGGTGGCGTGGTGTTGTGGGTGCAACTGCCATCGGGTCATGACGCGCACCTCTTGTTCGAACGTGCGCTCGAGAATGGCATCGGCATTATTCCCGGCACGCTATTTTCTGCCAGCGGCGCCTATCGCGATTGCGTACGGCTCAGTTGTGCAGCTGTTTGGGATGCGCGCACCCAGTCAGCGTTGAGCAAGCTCGGTCGACTCGCATCGGCATGAACGCTGGCAGTCCTGATCGCGGCAACTTCGTGCCCCATGCAGGTCGATCTGCGCCGGACGCGGATCTGATCCACGGCATCGAAAGTTGCGCCGGCGTCTTGCTGGATGAACGCAGCGGTCACGACGATCTGCGCAGCGCGGCCAGTCAACTCTATCGCTTGCTGCTGACGGCTACGGGTGACGCGGACCGCAGTGAGACCTTGCTTGCTTGCGGCAAAGCACTGTCGGGGCGCGATGCGGCACACTGCGTGTTGGATCACCTGCGCACGGCCAAGTACCTGCGCGCCGTCGATCAGGCCCTTAGCGACGCAGCCAAGCGCTGGCCCGGTCAGCGTCTTCGCGTCCTCTATGCGGGCTGTGGCCCGTGGTCGCCGTTGTTGCTCATGTTGGCGCCGCGTTGGTCGGGACGGCTCGCCATCACCCTGGTTGATGTGCATGCGTCTTCATTGCACATGGCTGCGAACTTGTTCGCAAAGATCGATCAGTCCGCGGCGCTGGCAGTGGTCCATTGTGCCGATGCTTGTACGTTGCGCATTGAAGACGGCCAACGTCCGCACGTCCTGATTGCCGAAATCATGCAGCGCGCGCTTGAGCACGAGCCGCAGCTCGCCGTCACGGTGCACTTGGCTCCGCAGCTGATGCCTGGCGGCATTCTGGTGCCGAAACGAATTTCGGTGGATGCGGTCCTTGTCCGTATGTCCGATGAGCTGCTGTCGATCGAGACCGGGCCGCAATCGATTGGGCTGGGCGAAAGAGCCACGCGCGCGACCGAGACGCGAATTCCATTGGCGCATCTGATCGAAATATCCCAGGGCACCGTGCCGGACCTGGTGCGCCAGATTGCGCTCAACCCCACGTCGCTGACCGCAATAAACGCGCAAGTTGCAGCGCACACGCCCAGCGGTCTGAGCGTCATGTTATGCACTCGAATCGAGGTAGGGCCGGGGCTGTTTCTCGAAGAATTCGAATCGGGTATCACCCATCCCGCTTACCTGCATGCCTTGGGTACGGTGAAGCCAGGCGATCGCCTGAGCTTCCATTACGTGTTGGGCGCGCGACCAGGATTCGCCTGCGTCTGGCAATCCGCTCCAGACGCAGACAATCAATGTGGATTTACGGCACCGATTGAGCGTTCTGTGCGGTAAGTCTGGCGGTCAATTCCTGAGCAGTCTGATAGCCGCCGAGGAAGCTGCCGTCAGCGCTCAGAATCGTTGGCGTTCCGGCCTTGGCGATGCGCTGTCCCAACGCCATTGTTTCGCCAATTGGATTGGCACACTTCACCGCACTGTGTGCCAGGCCGGCGGTCGTCATGCTCTGATTCATCGCCTGCTGGCGGTCGTCAGCATACCAGATGAAAGCAGCTTTGTCGAACGAGGGCGAGTTCAAGCCTGCGCGCGGAAAGAATAAATAGTCCACGCTGATTCCGGCGCGGTTGTATTCGGCAATTTCCTGATGAAGCTTGCGACAGTAACTACAGTCGACGTCGGTAAAGATGGTGACGTGGTGCTTGGGGTTTTCTGCCGCAAAACTCAGTCGTTTGTCTGGACCAATCGTTTTCAGCGCCGTGGCGCGCAAACCCTTTTCGGTTTCAGCGGTGAGATCGCTGCGCTTGCCGGTATCGACCAGTCGACCCTGCAACAGAAATTTCCCGTCGGTGCTGAAGTAAAGCACTTCGCCGGAAACAACCACCTCCATCAGCCCCGGCATGCCCGACGCGCGCACGGAATCGATCGTTGCGGTCGGCGCCATGCGTTGCAAGGCCAGGGTGATTGCGTTGTGTTCGCCAGTGCTGGAAATATCCGAAGTGGAGTTTTTGAACACTGATTCGCCAGCCATTGCGATGCCACAGCACCCCATCAGCAACCAGGTGTAGCCCCATTCATAGCGCATCGTCCGAACTCCTGACACCGCCAATTGCGGTAGCGCTGGGACCGGTGTCCGTTGGCGGAGTTCCCTATGCGGTACTCGGCAAGCAGCGCGCACGCTTTTGCCGTGCAGCGCTGCCGTTGGCTGGGATCGAAGGTCAGCGAACTACTCGGAACTGCAAACTGATTTCCGGCGCTGGTGACTCGCCGTCTTCCCACAGGCGCAGCGCAATGGTTGTGTCGGGTTTTGTAATCGAAGTACGCCTTCAGCAGCCAGTCCGGTAGAAGAATGCTAGGTAAGACAGATATGCCATTAGGGATGATTCGTATTTATATTACGATCCGCTACCACAAGGTTGCCGTATTAGGGAACCTCTGAACCGATCCGGAGCCGCTATAGCCCGCTGAGTCACGGGGCGAATAACCGCAGGTTTTGACCAGCTCCGCTGTTGAGAGCGGGGGTTTGGCAAGCAGCAAGCAGTGTGGCGAAGACGAAGTGGTGACTGATTCAGACCTTCCTTGGATCAAGCGGTCAGTCGGCAGATTGAACTGGGCTGGGTCAAATGCGCTGGAACAGCAAGAAAGCTGGACACATTTTATTGAGGACTGGATCCGCCGTCGCCGTGTTTATCCGCCAGCGGGACGCCGAGTTGTCGAGATTGGATTGCCAACACCGGAGGGAGTGATGAAGACAAGCGTGCTAACGAATGCGGTGATTGTCGGTATCGCCATGGCAGCCGGCGTCGTCGGCGATGCCCACGCCCTCAATCTCAATCCGCTGGGCACTGGTCAAGTACTGATCTTTCCCTACTACACAGTCAATGCGGGTAATCAGACGCTGATCTCGGTGGTCAACAGAACCGAGCGTGGCAAAGCCATTCGCGTCCGGTTGCGCGAAGGGCACAACGCCCGCGCGATTCTCGATTTCAATCTCTACCTGTCACCGTTCGATGTTTGGACGGCCTCAGTATTCTCGCTCGCGGATGACGGGCCGAACAACCCTGGCAATCTCGTCACCACTGACAACAGTTGTACGGTGCCGCGCGTCAAGGGAAATACAGCGTTGCCGCAACTGTCGAACGGCAATCGCTATACACCGTTTCCCAATTACAGGTATACCGGCGCGTCCAATGACGCGGGTCCAAACACCCTGGATCGCACGCGCGAGGGCTATTTCGAGATGATCGAGATGGGCGAAGTGGTCGATCGGGAGCGCACATCACTCACCGCAATCACCCATGATGGCGGCGGCGTTCCGAATAATTGCATGCTGGTGCATGACGCCTGGCTTCCACTTGGAGCGGCTTCAGCCGACGCCACTTACTGGTCGGTCAATGCGCTTGTCGACATGAACCCGCCCCAAGGCGGCTTGTTTGGCACTGCTTCGATTGTTGATGCACTTGAAGGCACGATGATGTCGTACAGTGCTGAAGCCATAGATGGGTTCAGCGACATCGTTCAGCACGTCAGGCCTGGTGAGCCATCGCCATCGCTGTCCAGCGCGCGCACCACGCCCGAGACTGCGGTAGCCAGGGTGTTCCACAACGGCGAAGTGGTGACGTCATCTTATCCACTGTCGCAGGCGATCGATGCGGTATCCGCGTTGTTTGTGCAGGACGAGATCGACAACGAGTTCATTACCAGTGCCAGCGTGGGCGGTGCTTCGGAATGGGTGGTGACCTTTCCCACGAAGTACGCATACGTAGATCAGGAACTAGTAGGTGCCACGGCGATCGCGCCCTTCACACAAATTTTTCCGCGCACGAGCTCGTCTACAAACACCGGTAGCGCAGCGGTGGATTCGAATCATACGGTGTTCAATCGTGAGGAAGGCCCGAACGCCACATTTTGCACCGATCCTTTCGGTTGTTGCGATTTCATCTGTCCGCCGTCACCCCCGGTAGTGATCCCGCGGCTGGGTTGGTCGAGCAATGTCGTCACCTTCAACCAGCTTGCGACGATAAATGCGGGAAGCAATATACTGGGCTCACGACTGGTGATGGACACCGAAACCATCGACGTGGGCGTGTTCGATGGCTGGGCCATTTATCGCTTTTACGACGCAACAGGTACCACCTCAGGATCAGCGATCCAGTTCCAGCGAATGCGACCCGATCAGAGCGGTGGTCGTTGGGATGGTGTTCCGGTCACCGGTTTCCTGGCGGTTTCCTACACCAACGGCCAGCTGACTCCCGGTGTGCTGTCCAATTACGCGGCTGCCTTCAAGCACCGCGGTTCGAATCACTATGAGATGACACCATGACGCTGGTCACGCACTAAGCGGGCGCTCTTGGTTTTTGCGGCAGGCCAACGCAGATTCGGCGACTGAAAAACTGTTGCACTCCCGGGGACTCCTCAGCGCTCGCGTTTGCGAAACGCCACGGGTACAGCGATCGCCGTGAAGCTGGCGACGATTGCCACCACCATCCAAAATCCATGGGGGTGTTCTGCCAACGGCACGCCGCCAACATTCATGCCCAGTAATCCGGCAATGATATTGATCGGCAGCGCCAGCACGGTGACGATGGTCAGCACGAATAAACTGCGTCCATTGTCTTCATTGACGCTGGCGGCAATTTCTTCCTGCAGCAGCTTGATGCGCTCCTGCACTGCCGCCATGTCACGCAGCACCGCCGAAAATTCTTCAGTGGACTGGCGCAACGCCTGTACATGAGATTCCACCAGCCAACCCGGCGGGTGTTGCAGAAGGCGGAATAGGGCAGCAGGTTCGGGAGCGAGCAGGCGCTGCAGACGAACCAGCAATCGACGCAGGCCACCGAGTTTCACGCGCTTGTGATCGAGACGCCCGCTCAGTAGCTGATCCTCGATTTTGTCGATGCGCGAGGTGACGCCGCGCACAATGTCGACCAGCACGTCGGCCTGCGCGCGCAGCAGGTGTTCCAACAATTCCGCAGTGGATGCGAAGACGTCGCCACGCTTCACCGCGATGCGCAGTTGATCAACCGAACGCAACGGCCGCCGCCTGGCCGTAACCACCAAATTGCGATCGACGCTGATCCACAGCGTGGCAATGTCGGAAGGTTCGAAGTCGAAATCAAAGTGAACGTCGTTGATGACCGCGAGCAACGACTGTTCAGCGCGTTCGATGCGAGTGGAGTGCAGACCATCCTGCAAGGACTCGAAGAACGCTTCATCCAACCCGGCGTGTCGTTGTAGCCAGGATTCTGCGGCAGCGTGGGCGAGATCAAAGTGTAGCCAGACAAATATTCCAGCGTGCGGAACGCCTTCGGCACCGGCGTCGTCAGCATGCAGATGCGCGAGCTGTAGCGCTGCCTCGACCGAATCAATCGAGCGCGCGCCACTCGCAGGATCAAACAAAAAGCCACAGATCAGACCGGCTTGATCGGCGCCGTAGGTGGCCGCTGCGGTGGTGGCCATGCTCAGTCAACTCCGATCATTGAACGCGTCGGAACAAAGGGTGGACCCACCAGCGTGCTGTGGATCTGGGGTGGGTCCGCGCTTTGCGCGGACGCTCTTCCTACGGATAGCCCCTACGCGCGAATGGGCGCCGTGGTGAAATCCCGCTTTTCGCGCTCATCCAGCAGCGGCGTGCCATGCACTATGAACCAGATGCTTTCGGCGATATTGGTTGCGTGGTCGCCGACGCGTTCCAGATTCTTGGCGATGAACATGACGTGGATCGCAGAGGAAATGCTGCGTGGGTCCTCAGCCATATAGGTCAGCAATTCGCGGAACAGACCGGTGTACAGCGCGTCGAGTTCGGCGTCGCGCGCACGCACGATCATGGCGCGGGTTTCGTCGCGGTCACGGTAAGCGGCGAGTACTTCGCGCAGCATGTCGGTGGCCATGCGGGCTAGCGCATTGAGTCCGGGTACCATCGCGATGGCCGGCGATTCATTGAGCGCCAGCGAGCGTTTGGCCGCGTTGGAGGCATAGTCACCAATGCGCTCGATGTCGGAGGCAATGCGCAGGGCAGCCAGCACCTCGCGCAAATCCCGAGCCATCGGCTGGCGCAGCGCCAACAGCCGGATCACGTCGTGGCTGACCTCGTGCTCCAACGCATCAATGGTGCTGTCATTGGCGATGACCCGCTTCGCCGCAGTCGAGTCGCGACGTTGCAGTACATCCATGGCATCGCCAAGCTGCGAAATCGCAAGCTCACCCATGCGCATGATTTCGCCGGTGAGGCGGTGCAGCTCGCTGTCGTACTGCTTGACGATGTGTTCGTGCGTATCGTTCATGGCGGTCCTCAGCCGAATCGGCCGGTGATGTAATCCTCGGTTTGCTGCTTTCCGGGATTGGTGAACATCTTTTCGGTGACGCCGTGCTCGATCAACTCGCCCAGATACATGAACCCGGTGAAGTCGGAACATCGCGCAGCCTGCTGCATGTTATGGGTAACGATGACGATGGTGTAGCTTTTCTTCAAGTCGGCAACCAGCTGCTCGATTTTTCCGGTGGCGATCGGATCCAGCGCGGAAGTTGGCTCGTCGAGCAGGATCACTTCTGGCCGCAGCGCAATGGCGCGTGCAATACACAAGCGCTGTTGTTGGCCTCCGGACAACCCGAGCGCGCTGCGCTTGAGTTTGTCCTTGACCTCGGTCCACAGAGCACCTTGCAGCAGCGCTTCCTCGACTCGCTCGTCCATCCGCGAACGGGTCAGCGTTTCGTGATGTCGTATGGCGTAAGCGACATTCTCGTAGATCGACATCGGAAACGGCACTGGTTTTTGAAACACCATGCCGACCTTGCTGCGCAATCGGCTTAGCGGAAACTTCGGTCCCAGGATGTTCTCGCCATCCAGCAATACCTCACCATCCGCGACCTGTTTCGGGTAGATCGCGTAGATGCGATTGAACACGCGCAGCAAAGTGGACTTGCCGCAACCCGAGGGCCCGATGAGCGCGGTGACTTTGCGCTCGGGAATATTGATGCTGACATCGCGCAACGCTTGGACGTCGCCGTAGTGAAAGCCGACGTTGCGGGCGATCAGTTTGTGGTGCACCGCCTCGTTGGCATCTGATTTGGTGGCCATGGGCTTTACTGCGAGGCGTAGGTCATTCATGGGTAATCCGATTGCGCAGAAGGATCAGGCGAGCCGCCACGCCCAGTACCAGCACGAACATGGTGAGAACAAAGGCGCCGGCCCAGGCCAGGGCTTGCCATGAATCGTAAGGGCTGGCGGCATACTGGAACACGACGACCGGGACACTGGTCATCGGCTTTGTCGGGTCTGCATTCCAGTAAAGGCTGCTGAACGCGGTAAACAGCAGTGGCGCGGTTTCTCCGCTGATTCGTGCCAACGCCAGTAGCACACCAGTGACGATGCCACCCATGGCGCCGCGATACAGAATCTGGATGGTGACTTTCCATTGCGGAATACCCAGCGACAGTGCCGCCTCGCGCATCTGACTTGGCACCAGACGCAACATGTCATCGGTGGTGCGCACGACCACCGGTAGCACGATGAAAGCGAGCGCGATGGAGCCGGCGATGGCCGAGAAGTGGCCGGTCGTAGCAACCACTAGCGTGTAGACGAATAGTCCGAGCACGATCGATGGCGCGGAGAGCAGAATGTCGTTGACGAAGCGGATGACGTGCCCGATCTTGCGACTGTTGGCGTACTCCGACAGGTAGGTGCCAGCAGCGATGCCGATCGGCGTGCCCAGTGCGATTGCCATCAGACACATCACTGTGCTTCCAAAAAACGCATTGAGCAGCCCGCCCTCAGAATTGGGCGGTGGCGTCATTTGGGTGAACAGCGCAATATTGATGGCGCCGATGCCACGGCTCAAAGTGGTCCACAGGATCCAGGTCAGCCAGAACAAACCGAACAGCGCCGCAGCGCCGCCGAGGGTCAACGCGATGCCATTCTTGACGCGGCGCCAACGATGCAGATTTGATGTGCTCATTTTTGCGCCCCGCTCATGCGTCCGCTTCCGATACTTCTTGCGCTCATGTCGAACCCTCGCGCATCGACAGACGTCGCAGCATCAGGCGCGCAATGGCGAGCACCACGAACGTGATCATGAACAGCACGAAGCCCAATGCCAGCAGTGCGGAGCGATGCAACGGATCAATGGCTTCGGCGAATTCGTTTGCGATCGACGAGGCGATTGAGGTTCCGGGATCGAGCAGGGAAGTGGAAATGTTGTACGCGTTACCGATGACGAACGTGACTGCCATGGTTTCGCCCAGTGCGCGGCCGAGGCCAAGAAACACACCGCCAATTACCGCCGAGCGAGTGTAGGGCAGTACCACGTCCCAGACCACTTCCCAAGTCGTCGAACCCAGCGCGTATGCTGATTCCTTCAACCGCGTCGGCACGGTGAGAAAAACTTCGCGCATGACCGAAGAGACAAAGGGGATCACCATGATCGCCAACACCAGGCCGGCGGTGAGCAGGCCGATACCCAGTGGCGGGCCACTGAACAATGCGCCGATGAACGGCAGCGTACCGAGATGGTCGTTCATCCAGGGATAGACGTACTCGCCGAGATAAGGCGACAGCACAAACAACCCCCACATGCCGTAGATGATCGAAGGAATTCCGGCCAGTAATTCGATCGCCGCGGAGACCGGTCCGCGCAGCCATGGCGGTGCCACTTCAGTCAGAAACAGGGCGATGCCAAAGCTGATTGGCACGGCGATAACCATGGCGATGGTAGCCGTCACCAATGTGCCGTAGATCGCCACGAGCGCGCCGAACTTGCGTGCTCCGACATCCCAGGTGGTGCTGGTGAAAAATTCCCAGCCAAAGGTCGAGAACGCTTCCCGACCACCCCAGAACATGGAGAACGCGGCACCAAGCAGTGCGAACAGAACGAAAAATCCTGCCGCTGCCACCAGCCAAGAAAACGCGCGGTCGGTTCGGGCATCGCGCAACGAGCGACTATCACTGGGAACAGTTTCGAAAGTCGGACTTTGCGCGTTCACGACATTGCTCCGTTGCTGGTGTTACTTGGTATTGCCACCAGAAGGCCTCAATACAAAGGGTTAGTAGGGAAGGTCTGAATAAGTCACCACTTCGTCTTCGCGACACGGCTTATTGCTTGCCAACCCCCCTCTCAACAGCGGAGCTGGTCAACCTGCGGTTTTTCGCCCCCTGACTCAGGGAGCTATCGCGGCTTCGGACTTGCTCAGAGTTTCCCTAAACAGAGTTGCTTGCACCCATCGCGCATGCGCTGGGTCAGGCCCAGCGCATGCCGCAGCGAAATTCAAGTCAGCAGAACTTCAGCTCTCGAGAACTTGAACACTTTAGAACTTGAAGTTGCTCGCCCAGTACGCCTGAACCTGCTTGACCAGCGGTTCCGGCAGTGGCACGTAGTGCAGCGCTTCTGCCTGTGTACGTCCTTTGACGTAAACCCAGGAGAAGAAATCCGTCACCGCTTTGGAGCGGGCCGCATCCTTGGGCTGCTTGTACATCAGGATGAAATTGGTTGCGGCGATCGGCCACGATGCGTCGCCCGGTGCGTCGGTCATGATCAGATAGAAATCCTTGGCGTTGGCCCAGTCCGCGCTCGCTGCGGCGGCCTGAAAGCTCTCGGCGCCCGGCTGCACCCACTTGCCTGCCTTGTTCTGCATTGCGGCGTAGGACATCTTGCTCTGCAGTGCATACGACAGCTCGACATAACCGATGCCGCCCTTGATCTGCTTCACGTACGCGGCAACGCCTTCATTGCCTTTGCCGCCGATGCCGATTGGCCAAACAACTGTCGTGCCTTCGCCGGCCTTGGTCTTCCATGCCGGGCTGACTTTAGACAGATAGTTGACGAAATTAAATGTGGTGCCCGAGCCATCCGAACGATGCACGACCGTGATGCGCAGATCCGGCAGTTTGACGCCGACGTTGATGGCTGCGATCGCCGGGTCATTCCACTTGGTGAGCTTGCCGAGAAAGATGTCGGCGAGCACCGGGCCGGTGAAGCGTACGTTGCCTGCGACTAGTCCAGGAATATTGACGACGGGCACTACTCCGCCAATCGCTGAGGGGAACTGGCCGAGGCCAGCCGCACTCAGTTCGGCCGGTGTCAGCGGGGCGTCGGACGAGCCGAAGTCGACCGTGCCGCCTTTGATTTGCGCAATGCCACCACCCGATCCGATCGACTGATAGTTGACCTTGCTGCCGGTTTCTTTGTTGTAATCGGCCGACCATCGCGTCATGACGGGAAAGATAAAGGATGCGCCAGCGCCGGTTATGTCAGTGGCGATGGCGGGCGAAGCAAGCGCGGCTGTCAGTGCGACGGCGGCGATACGCATCTTGATTGAGGTAAACACAAGCACTCCTAAGAAACATCTGAACAAGTTCGGAGCCGCGATAGCCGCCTGAGTCAGGGGGCGAAAAACCGCAGGTTTTTTGGGGTTTGGCAAGCAATAAGCAGTGTGGCGAAGACGAAGTGGTGACTTACTCAGACCTTCCCTAATTGGGTTGAGGCAATTGCGGCGTTACTGCGATCCGTCGCTGCAATAGAAGGGTGGGCTCTGGCCCACCCCGGTTCATCGTGTAACTGGCGATCTTAGTCGAGCAATACTTCGTGCCGGTGACAGGCATACCGGCACGCTGCGCTGAGCGTTTACCAAGCCGAATGCTTACCAGTAGAACTGGGCGCGCGCTTCGAAGATGTTCGGGTCGTCACTGATGTTGCGCCCCAGAGCGCGGTTGAACTTCTCACTGTTGACCTTCACATAGTTGGCCATGAACTTGAAGTTGGCGCGCCAGTACCAGTTTACGCCCAGCGTGTAGTTCTGTTCGTCACCACCGAACACCGGTTCATCGGTCAGGTCGGTGCTGTCATAGCGCGCGGCGAGCTGCCACATGCCCGAGGCGGGTGCGTCCGGGTAGCCGGTAACTGGCACGCCGGCTTTGTAGGTCCAGGTCTCGCCAGTGATGTTCCAAAGTCCGTAGACGTACCAGCTGTCGCCAGTGAAGGTACCGGCAGGCTGGGCGCTGAACCCGGTGCTGTAGCGATCCACTTCGGAGCGCATGTATTCGGTTTGCAGTTTGAACGGGCCGTTAACGTAGGCCGCTTCCATACCCAGTGTGCGCTGACGGTCAGCGTTGAGCAGGTTGCCAGTGTCGACCAGACGCGCGGTGGCGAAGTCGGCATCGGGACGAACACGCAGACGCAGTGTGTCCGCATCCGTGTCGTAGTCCACCGCTGAAACGCCCAGGTGCAGAAATTGGCCGACGTCGTTGATCGGCGCCCAATAGCCGCGTACACCATAGCCACTGCCGTGCGCCAGGTTGCGGGTCAGCTCGCGACCGAAAACACTGAGCGCGTAGCCATAGTTGGGGGCTTCCACGCCATAGGACACACCCAGACGGCGTGCAACGCCAAACAAGTTGGTGACCATGGCTTTGGAGATGAAATCGTTGTGGCGCGTGCTGGTCAGCTCTTCCAGACTGTTGGGCTGCTTGTACTGGCCTGCTTGCAGATAGGCAGTGCCCATCTTGTAGCGCACGTTGTTGTCCAGGTACTTGTTGGCCTTGGCGTCATAACCCACGGTCCAATCGAACTTCACGCCCTTGCCGATGAGGATCACTTCAGAGCGGCGCAGTTCAAATTCCTGGTCTTTGCCGTCGTTGGTGTCGACGCCATTGAGATCGACCAGATCGTTGTCAAAATAGTTTCCGTCTGCCTGGAACAGGCCCTGGAGCGTGACTTCGCTGCCGTTGATTACGTCGATCATGATGTCGGCTTGAGCGCTGCAAGACAGGGCCGCGAGCACAGCGGCTGCCATAATTCGTTGTGGGGCTTTCATCGATGCGCCATCGGTAGTAGTGGGAGCGGCGCGCAGTTTATTGCGGAAGTATTGCAACAATATGACAGGCGCAGAGGGCTGGAGAGAGCCCTTGCGGTGCACGTGGAGAAGAGCGTCCGCGCGCAGCGCCGACCCACAAGCAACCCAAAGGTGTTCGGTGGGTCCGACCTGTGGTCGGACGCTCTGACCAGAACCCGGCTCAGACAGTGCGGTTGCTGTCAGTTCAAATTCTGCGCACTCTGAAACTGCGCCCCTTGATCTTTCCCTCGCTCAATCGCTTGTGGGCCTGCCCGAGCAATTCGCGGCGGATGGCTACATAGGATCGCGTGGCAAAGGTATCGATCTTTCCAATCGCATCGCTGGGCAGACCGTTGTCGCCGGTCAGTGCGCCCAAGATGTCGCCTGCGCGCAGCTTGTCGGTTTTTCCGGCATCGATGCACAGCGTCGACATCGCTGCCTGCGGCGCGTTCGGTATCCGTCCGCGTACCGGTGCCTGAGTCGCCCAACGCAATTTTTCGCCGCGCAGATCTTCCAGCGCATGCGCGCGCGGCAATTCGCGTGGCGTCACCAGGCTCAGCGCCAGTCCGCTGCGTCCGGCGCGGCCGGTGCGACCGATGCGATGCAGGTAGACATCTGGATCGGTCGGTAGTTCGTAGTTGATCACTGCCCCCAGGTCTTTAATATCCAGTCCGCGCGCTGCCACATCGCTGGCCAGCAGAACATTACAGCTGCCATTGGCAAAGCACAGCAGAATTTCGTCGCGGTCGCGTTGCTCCATGTCGCCATGCAGCGCCAACGCGTTGAAGCCCAATTGATTTAGCGCCGCTGCCACGTCTTCCGTATCGCGGCGCGTGTTGCAAAACACCACGGTGGACTCTGGTTTGTGCGCCAGCAGCAATGCCGCCAACACGCCCGGTTTCTGCGCCAGCTCCACCTCATGGAAAATCTGCGCGATCGCTGGCTGGCTGGCGTCGCCGCCTACGATCACTTCGGTCGGATCACGCATCAGGCTACGCGCGATTTCGCGAATCGCCGGC
>JAWXCG010000333.1:0-12284 GCA_034440555.1 Pseudomonadota bacterium | reverse complement strand
TCCGCCGCGGCGGATCTGCACATCGCCCTCAATGGCGTTGTAGCTCCAGTATGTGGGATTCACGAACCAAGGCTGAAATAGATCACCTCGCACGCCGGCGCTGAACGAACCCGAGGCCTGCCGCGCAACACCAGGCACGCCGGGCTGAGCGAGAAACGACCACGGCGATCCAGCCTGGAACGCGTCGGACCCGAGCACAAGAAACGCGCCCGCCGGCTGCATCAGAAAAAAATAGCCGTGCGCCATGACTGGCTGCGGCGTTATCCCGAGCGTTGGACCGCCAAGCTGATTGATACCTGTCGGTGCTGCTGGATTGCTGATGTTCCATATCCGAACCTGCAGGTCGGAGCCCGGTTCGCTCGACGGACTTTCAGGGACGGTGAAGAGCACGCCATGGTGATAGGCGATGATCGCGGTGCGACCCTGGTTCGGCGCATTCGGCCCGGACAGCAAGGTGCCGGCGACCTGCGCCACGTTCGGGAACCCAGGATTTGCCGGCCAAGGCTGCGCCTGGGTATTGCCCGAGAGGCACATCAAGGCGAGCACCGCGCCTGCGATCGGACGCACACGGGGCTGCTGGGTAATCGAGCGGGCACGCGTCAGGGTGGGCAGGATGAGGCGGGTTGCCACTGTCAGGCTCAGGATACGCATGCATGCGACTCCAGGTATCGGTAAAGCGCACTACGCAAAAAGCCACAGCCAACGACACGCCCGCAAAAAAAAATAGCGTGGATTCTGGCCTACCACAGCTTGGCGTGATCGCCTGCCGCGCCAGGGCTCACCCGCGCGCAACAAAAATAACGATCGATCAGGCGGGGTCAATTGGCGCGGGCAGCAGAAGCCGCAAATGCAGTGCCTCCAGCCGCGGTGCGTTCGCTGCAGGTGCTGGAGCCGCGCCGCGGTCCAAGGTCTGCAACCAGCGCCTCGCCTCGAGCGTGAGCGCATTGTTTGCGCCGAACTGCGCTTCGCGCTGCGCAATGGCGCGTCCGATGGCGATGCGGGCGCTCTGCGTGTCGCCACGGCGCATAGCGAGCACAGCGCGCGCAAGCTGCAACGCGGACCAGCGCGGATGGCCGCCATCGCGTATCGGCCACAGGATCGCTTCGGCAGCGTCGAGGTCGCGCGCGGCTTCCTGGTCGCGGTTGACAATCATGTGCAGCCAGGCGCGATCCAGAAACACATACGCGGGCAGCACGTTGCCAGGCGCGATACTCGCGTAATTGTTGGCGAGTAGGTCGTCGAGACCGCGCAGCGCCGCATCGATTTGACCATCGAGTTCGTCGACGAGTGCCAGCGTGTGGCGACTGATGCCGAGCATCGCATGTCGCTCGCCATAGTGCTGGCGTTGCGTCGCGATCGCTGTATTGATCAGCAGCCGCGCCCCGGCAGCTTCGCCATTGAGCACCAGCGTTTGCGCCAGTGCTGTCTGAGTGGCTGCGATGGAGGCATTTGCATCACCATACATTTGCTGCAACCGGGTCAACGCGGCGCGCTGCAGTGTGCGCGCCTCGGCGATGTGACCTGCGTCGCGCAGTACCGTCCCCAGGTCGCGCGCGAGCTCCGCGTGCGCAGCTGGCGGGGCGGCACTGGCGCGCTGGGCGGCATCGGCGCGACGCAACACCGCCTGCGCAATCACGTATTCGCCACGACTGTGCAAGACGTCTGCCAGCGCCATCGGGATCCACGCGGTGCCGTACCCGCCCTGTGCGTACCAGCGTGATTCGGCCTCGCGCAGTGCTGCCTCTGCCTGGGTGTAGCGCCCGCTGTAATGCAGGGCGCGCCCGTACTGGCCGAGCACAGCCGTCAGCCGCGGATCGTCCGGATCGAGGCTGCGTCGAAGTGCGAGTGCCTCGCCGATCAGATCGGCCGCGCGCGGCATGTCGCCGCGACCGACCTGCACCTGGCCGCCGATATCGAGCAGCTCGGCGAGTAGATCCGGTTGCGCCGAAAAGCGTTCGCGCGCGCGCAGCAGACCTTGTTCGAGCACACGCTCCGCACTCGCCTGCGGGGTACGGGTGAAGCGCGGATCGGCCTCGCGCAACAGTTCGACCAGATAATCGCGTACCAGTCGATTGAGCTCGGCCTCGCGCCGGATGCGTTCGGACTGCACCAGTACCGTGCCGATATAGGCGGCGAGTACCAGAACCAATGCCGCCGCCGCCGCACTCGCCAGCCAGTTACGCGATACGAAGCGACGTACACGGTAACCAAGCGACGGCGCGCGCGCGCGCACCGTACGCTGCGCCAACCAGGCGTCGAGATCGTCGGCGAATTGCATCGCCGACGCATAGCGCTGCTCCGGCACGCGTGCCATTGCGCACTGTGCAATGGCATCCAGATCGCCGCGTAGCTGGCGGCGCAGACGTTTGGCCGTAGTGCGACGAGCGCTCAGCACACGCTCGATCTCGGCACTCGCGAGCGCGGCTCGGTTCAGCGCCTGGCTCGGCGGCGGCGCGTCCTCGCTCACTACCGCATGTGCCAGCTTGACCAGGTTTTCGGAACGCGATTGAAAGGGTCGCACGCCACAAAGCAACTCCACCATCAGCAGGCCGAGCTGGTACACATCGACTGCAGTCGTCACGGTCGCGCCGAGAAATTGTTCGGGACTCGCATACTGCGGGGTCAGGACGCGTGATCGGGTTTGGGTGGATTCGTCAGCGGCAGTTTCGTTCTCGGAGTCGAGGAGCTTGGCGATGCCAAAGTCGAGCAGCTTGACGTGGCCCTCGGTGGTAACCATCACGTTCGCCGGCTTGATGTCGCGATGCACGATCAATGCGCGGTGCGCGCTGTGCACGGCGATCGCGACCTCGCGAAGCAGGCGAACGCGCGCTGCCAGGTCGAGCTGCCGCGCGTCACACCAGGCATCAATGCGCTCGCCCGCAACATACTCCATGGCCAGCCAGGGCCGACCGTCCGCAGAGACGCCGCCGTCAAGCAGGCGCGCAATATGCGGGTCATCAAGCGTGGCCAGAATGCGGCGTTCCTGCTCGAAGCGTGCAATGAATTCGGGCGTCGCCAATCCCGGACTCAGACGCTTGATCGCCGCACGTTGATCGCGATGTGTTCCGCTGCCACTCGCCAGCCAGACCTCGGCCATGCCGCCGCGCCCGAGCCATTGCGTGAGCTGCCAATCGCCCAGTTGTTGGTCGCTGTCAGCGGTCACCCCGGCCACGGATCGAGCTACCGCGTATTCCAGCACTGAGTCAATGCGCCAGGAATCGGAGTCGGCTGCTTTCAGTAACCGTTCCAGCAAGGGGGCTTCGTCAGGATGTTCGATGCGCCACTGTTCAAGAACCGGTTCGCGTTCATTGGCAGACAGCGCGAGCAATTCGTCCAGCGCACGGTTGAGCGATTCGAATCGCTGCAATTGTGGCCACGAGTTCGTCATTGACGTTTTCATCGTCGGACCATCGGCAAATTTTTTATCGCACCGACCTTGCCGCAGGGTGCACACGGTGCAGTGATCATCGCGAGGCGCTCATGGCCAGGCATTCAGGGTGCGATCGCGGTGGCGATCCAGGCCCGTGCACGCTTCAGATCGCGCTGGATTTGACGCAAATGCAGCCCGGTCAGGCGGGCGATGTTTTCCGTGTCCAGACCGGCGAACCAGGCCATCTCCGCCAGCTCGGCCAACGGCGCATCGCGCTCGGCCAGTTGCGACAACGCCTGGGCCAGACGCGCAGCCAGTTCGGCGTTATCACTGGAACCGCCCAGGCTCTCGTCAAGTGTCACAGCAATCGCGCCGCCGCCACGCTTATCGGCGATGTGTTCGCGCGCGTGGTCGATGATGATTTGCCGCATGACACGCCCACACAGCGCATAGAAGTGGCGCTCGTCCTCGATGCTGAGCGTACCGTGCCCAACTAGACGTTCATAGGCTTCATGCACCAGGACGGTGGTGCTGACCGTTGGCGTACCACCCAGACGGCGCAGTTGGCGGCTGGCGATCTGGCGCAGCTCAGCGTAAACCAGCGGGATCAGCCGATCGAACGCGCCGGCCTCGCCACGCCCCAACGCATGCAGCAGGGAAACCACCTGATCGGGCTCGAAGGTCATGATCGCTTAGTGCACTGCGTGAAGACGGACAGGCACTGATCCTATCAAGCCCACGCTGGTGCAAGGGCGACCCA
Source organism: Pseudomonadota bacterium (assembly GCA_034440555.1). GTDB lineage: Bacteria > Pseudomonadota > Gammaproteobacteria > Xanthomonadales > Ahniellaceae > 0-14-3-00-62-12. The sequence continues at coordinate 8,154 of JAWXCG010000333.1, read as the reverse complement.
TGCACAGTTCCGGCGCCGCCGGGACCAGTCAATACGCTTCCGACACGCACACCGCTTTGCGCCGGCTCCGCGGCTGCGCGCAATAAATTCCGCGAACGAACCCGCAGCACCGATTTCGGCCGCATGCGTCAAGCAGATTGCGTTGCAGCCCGTAGCGCGCCGGCCGAGTTAACATTCTTGCGCAAAACCAGCGCAATCGCCGGCGGGAACGCCAGCCAGAAACCCGAGCTTGGCATCAGCACGACGCCCAAAATGGTGAGTACCAACAGACTCCAGCCAAGTGATCTGGGAATCGCCGCGGAACCGCGTTCAAGCGCCAACACCGCAACGCCGCAGATGAACAAGGCGTTGCCGAAAAGCACAAACCACACCACGGCTCCGATCTTCGGGTCGGTGCCCACGGCGTTGAATACGCCGCGCTGGATTACGGTCAACAAGACACTCTTGAATACGATCATGGCGAACACCGTGTGCAGTAGTGAAACGCCGATGATCCAACTACCAATCCAATGTTTCATTTTCATCTCCAGATTCAAGCGTGGCAATTCCGTCAGGGTCTATCCCAATTTTGGACGCATGAGAGTTGAAGACGCAATAGCGCTACGGTTTGATGACCCTGCGCGAGCGGCTCGCTCCCACAATGTCAAAGCATCACCTTAGCCTCTGTGGCCGCGAGCGCAGTCACAATTAATCGCAGACGCTGCGCTGCGGCCCCGAGTACACAACACGGCTGATCGCTTTCTGCTGACTGATGCCGTCCAGGGTGTAGTTGAACGTCGCGGTTTCGCCGTTGCTGAAATTCAATGACGCGCTGCCGACTTCAGGAACTGGAAACGTCGTGGCCGGGCCGCTGATGTTGTTGAACGCAATGCCAATGCTGGGGCGATTCAGTGGTCCGGTGAAGATGCCGTTGCTGCCCTTGCTGAGCAGGCCGGTTACCCACATCGGTTTGCCGTCGCTGGCGTAGGTGTACCAGGTGAGAAAGATCAGGTTGCCTGATTCGGTGAGATACATGCCCCAGCCGGGCTCGGTGGCGTTCCACCAGATGTCGGTGCGGTTGCTCGCTTCGGTGCGCGGCTGGATGCTGAAGCGGCACAGGGGTACGCTGCCGGGGGCAAGCCGTTGCAGGGTTTTGCTTTGGCTGATGCCATCGACGGTGTAATCAAAGCGCAGCTTGCCGCTATCGAGCACGGTGTAACGGCCCGAGCCCACAACGATGCCCGGTTGATACGCCGGCGCACCGTTGATCAGATTGAATGGGGTGCCGTCAAAGCGGAACAGATCGCCAAGATAGCTGCCATCGGCTTGGCGCGTCGGTGTTGAGGTATGCCAGATGGGGCGGCCCTGCGCGTTGTAGGTGTACCAGACCGGAAACAGGATCTCGCCCTGGTGCGCGATGGTGATGCCCCAGCCACCTTCACCCGGTGTGGACCACAGCCCGGCCAGATTCGGTTGCGTGGCTGCCCTCGGTAGCGGCCACACCCAGGCGCCACGCGAGCGAGTGAACACAGCGAGCGTGGTGAAGCCGCGATCGATCTGCATGTCCCAGACCATGACCCGCGGCAGGCCCTCAAAGCGCTGCCACTGCACCAGTTCGGCATCGACGTTGTCGGTGAAATACAGGCCCCAGTCTGTACCGACGAATACTTGTTGGCGCAACCATGGATTGACGATCACCGAGTTGGCCGGGATGTCGGGCAAACTGCCGCTGATATTGCGCCAGGTGAATGTGCTGCAGTCGGCATTGCAGCGCACCTGAAATACGTGACCAGGTGTGCTTGGCGTGTTCTGGCTAAAACCGCCGACCGCGGCGTAACCGATCGTAGGCGTCTGCGGATCGGTGGCGACTTTCATGATCACGCGATTGGGCAACACCGCATTGTTGCTGGTGACATTGCGCCAGGTTGACGTCTGGCTGGGTCGGTTGCCCAGATTGAATCCGAACCAGACATTTCCATCCTGCGTTCCGACCATGGCGACGCGACGATCGGATACCGAGTACGCCAGATGGGTGATGGTCGAACGCCGGTCGGTGCCGATGATCAGTGTGCCCTTGGTCAAGTCATTGCTGATCGCGGTAAAACGCGCTGCGGGGGTACTGCCGATGGCGCCGTTGGTGGATTCCCATACACGTATGGTGCCGGCGATCAGGTGCGTGCAACCGGCGCTCGTGGTGCAGCCGCTGCCGGATACGTTGACGTCGCCGTAACGATACAGGTCGAACGGCATCAGGAATTGTTTGGGCTCGGGTCCCACTTCACCCGGGTCCCATGCACCTGAGGCGAGTTCTTCGGGTGCATCGGGGCCGTTGGTGCTGACCACCATGTCGCCGCGCTGGCTGGAATAATAATAGCGCTGGCCGCGCACCGGTTCGATGCGCGCGGTGATGCCATCGCCGCCGTACACACGGCGCCAGATATCTGCGCGCTGGGCCCCATCCTGCTGCATCACGGAAGTGCCGTTGTCCTGGGCACCGCCAACGATGTAACGCACCGGCGAAGTGGCGAAGTTGGCACTGATGTCACCGGAATAGAATTCGATCGAACTGACGGTATCGTTCAGCCAGACGAATGCGGGGTTGCCGCTGGTGGCGTTGCCCGAATAGTAGATGCCACCGTCGTTGCCGATGAGCAGTCGATTCGCATTGCCACCGACAAAGGCGCGTGCGTGTTGATCGATATGGGTCTTGGCGTTGTCATCGTTGGTGCACAGGATGTTGCTGAAATTATTGCCGCCGTCGTTTGATCGATACACCCAGTACGAACTGAGAAATACGCTGTTCGGCTGCGTCGGATGCACACTGATGCCGGCGTTGTACCAATTCTGATTGCCAGGCGCGCAGCCGGAAAAATTGGCCGGCGTGGCGCGTAATTGCCAACTGCTGCCGGCGTCGGCGCTGTACCAGACGCCGGCGATCGCGAAGTCATCCGGGCGGATCGCTTCCAGATACATGACATCGGGATTGCTTGGCGAGATCGCCAGCTCAAGACGCCCAACTGGACCGAACGGCGTGCCCGCGCCGATACCGGCTGGCCAGCCGTTGTCGGAGCGTGTGAGTAGCTGCCAGCTGCTCGGGCATCCGGCGCTCGGCATGTTGGCCCGATAAAGACCGTTGGCACCGTTCTGATCGAGATCAGGTTGCACTGGGGTCGCGCCGCCGCGCGTGCCTACGCCGGCGTAGAGCAATGTCTGTGCGCCGCTACGCACGGCTTCAAGTGCGGTGATGTCCTGGCGCTGACGCGCGCTGCCGCCGCCAAAGGGATTGGTCAGGCAGGGGCCGCTCCAGTTTTCGCCGGCATCGTAGGAAAAATACAATCCAGTTTTGGTGCCGACCACAACTTTGTTCGAGTCCTGCGGATCGACCACCACCTTGCCAATCGCCTGATACTGCGGATAGCTGGAGAATTCGGCTGGATAGTTCGGTAGAAAAGTGTCGGTGCCGAGCACGCGCCAATGATCGCCACCATCAATGCTCTTGAGCAGACCGGCCGTGCCGAACGTATACGTGCCGAAGCGCAGGTCGCCGGTGCCGGCGTAAATAACGTTGGGATTGCTCGGATCCAGCGCCAGATCGCCAATCGCCTGCGATGGAATGTGCTGTCCGTCGGTGACCGGCTCCCACGTTGTGGACACTGAGCAGCAGTTGTTGCTGCGCCAGATACCGCCGCCGTCGCTGGCGGCAAACGCGCGATAGCTATCCGCGTCGCCAACCAGCAACGGCTGCGCCGAGACCACGATGTCGTTGATGCGGCCGGTATTGACGTCGACCAGGTTTTCGATATTTCCGTCGCGTTCCACGTTCCACAATGGCTTGGGACCGAGCGAGGTGAATGCGGTGGTGGATAGATTCTTCGCGTATTTTTTCTGCAGATGTTCGCCAGCAGGCAGCGCGCTCTTGATCCGCTGATCGCTGCTGCGGGCTGCATGCATCCAGCGCGGATGGAATTGCCCCGTGGGATACAGATGCAGGCTTGCCATCCGGTCGCCGTTCGGCTCCTTGCTGCCTTCAGCTTCTGGGCGCGGCGCCAATCGTGGCGGCGGCGCACTGGCGCAGGCGGCGAGCAGGGTGATCACCAACAGCAATGAAATGCGGGCAAGGGACATTGAGCGCCCTGAGGGATTGAATAGGTCCGAGTCTAGCGACCGCAACCTGTACCAACGCCCGAAAAGGCCAGATTTGCGCTCAAAAAAGTGTTTCAAACCCGGCCGTGGACTTGTTGTTACTGCGTACGATGGCGACAATGGTCGCTTACCGCGCTGGGTAGACGACGCTGACCGCGGCTCCAATCGCGTTGCGCCCTTCTCACCTCGTGCTTTCGACTTTCCCTTTCCGTCACTCAGGATGCCACATGCCCACTCGCCGCGACCTAGCCAACGCCATCCGCGCCCTGTCGATGGATGCCGTCGAAGCCGCCAAGTCCGGTCACCCGGGAATGCCAATGGGCATGGCTGACATCGCCGAGGTGTTGTGGAACGATTTCATGCGGCACAACCCGGCCAATCCCGGGTTTCTCAATCGCGACCGTTTTGTGCTCAGCAACGGTCATGGTTCGATGCTGCTGTATTCACTCCTGCATCTGACCGGTTACGACTTTCCGATCGACCAGATCAAGCGTTTCCGTCAGTGGCATTCGAAAACGGCAGGTCATCCTGAGCGTTCCGAGCATCCCGCGATTGAAACCACCACCGGGCCGCTCGGGCAGGGTCTGGCCAACGCTGTCGGCATGGCGCTGGCCGAGAAATTGCTGGCTGCGCGGTTCAATCGCGAGGGTTTTGAGCTGGTCGACCACTACACCTACGTGTGTGTGGGCGACGGCTGCCTGATGGAAGGCATCTCGCATGAGGTCAGTTCGCTGGCCGGCACGCTCAAGCTCGGTAAACTCATTGTTCTTTACGACGACAACAATATTTCCATCGATGGTCAGGTTGGCGGCTGGTTTACCGACGACACGCTCAAGCGCTTCGAGGCGTATGGTTGGGAAGTGATCCCGGATGTCGATGGGCATAATTCCGAAGCAGTGAAAGCGGCACTGGTGTCCGCGGCGATCGATCCGTACAAGCCGACGCTGATTTGCTGCAAGACCGTGATCGGGTTCGGCTCACCCAATAAGGCGGGCAAGGAATCGGCGCATGGTGCGGCACTGGGCAAGGACGAAGTCGCAGCAGCCCGCCTGCAGTTGGGCTGGCCGCATGCCCCGTTCGAAGTGCCCGCTGATATCTATGCCGGCTGGAATGCGCGCGAGCGCGGCGCTGCCTGGCAATCGGAGTGGGACGCACTGTGGGCCAAGTACCAGATCGCCCATCCCGAGCTTGCTGCCGAGTTTGAGCGGCGTACGCGCAGCGAACTGCCTGCGGATTTTTCTGCAGCGGCACTGGCCTATGCGCGCAAATTGCAGCTTGAAGGTCTCGTCGTGGCATCGCGCAAGGCGTCGCAGATGGCGCTGGATGCTTTTGCGCCGCTGCTGCCTGAGCTGATTGGCGGCAGCGCCGACCTCGCTCACTCCAATCTGACGTTGTGGAAAGGATCCAAGAACGTCAATGTCGATGCCGGCAACGGCAACTACATCTACTACGGCGTGCGCGAATTTGGCATGACCGCGATCAGCAATGGGCTGGCGCTGCACGGCGGCTTCATTCCGTACGACGCCACGTTTCTGGTGTTCAGCGATTACGCCCGCAATGCGGTGCGCATGGGCGCGCTGATTCCGGCACAGGCCATCCATGTCTACACGCACGACTCGATTGGCCTGGGTGAAGACGGCCCAACGCACCAGCCGATCGAGCACCTCGCGGCGCTGCGCTACATCCCCAACAACCCGGTGTGGCGGCCTTGCGATGCAGTGGAATCTGCCATGTCATGGAAACACGCGATCGAGCGCGGCAACGGCCCCAGCTGTCTGATTTTCAGCCGCCAGAATCTGGCCCATCAGCAGCGCAGCGATCAGCAAGTGCAGGACATCGCACGCGGCGGCTATGTGCTGCTCGACCCGCTCAGCGCCAAAGTCGAAATCATCCTGATCGCAACCGGAGCCGAAGTCGGCATCACCATGGAAGCCGCCCAGCGTTTGGACGGCGAAGGCGTGGCGGTGCGCGTGGTGTCGATGCCATGCACGCAGATCTTCGATCAGCAGTCGATCGAATGGCGCGAAGGTGTGCTGCCGTCCTGGTGTCGGAAACGCGTCGCAGTTGAAGCCGGCGTCAGCGATTTCTGGCGCAAGTATGTGGGTCTTGATGGCGCCGTGATCGGCATCGACCACTTCGGCGCGTCCGCACCGGCCGAGCGATTGTTCGCCGAGTTTGGTTTCACCGCCGAGCACGTCTATCAAGCAGCCAAGGCGCAGCTGGGTTAGCGCGTACGTTGCGTGCCGAGTTTTTTGCTTTGCCAACTCATGGCAACAGCGCTTCTGTCGAGGTTCCGCATTTTGTCAACCCGGACCGGAACGCGATTTTCGCCAACGGGTATGAGTAAATGTCTGACCAGCACACGCTGCTCTTAGGGAACATCTGAACAAGTCCGGAGCCGCGATAGCCCCCTGAGTCAGGGGGCGAAAAACCGCAGGTTTTTTTTGGGTCTGGCAAGCAATAAGCAGTGTGGCGAAGACGACTTCCTGACTTATTCAGACCTTCCTTGGCGATGTTGAATACAGGGCGCCATGGCCATATCTACGTCGCGCCATTCGGCAGCGATTTTTGGCCCGGCGATACCGATGTCGGGTACCGTTTTGCGGGCCTAGCTCGCTGGCGCGCTGCTCATCAAGCAACGCGTGACCGAGTTGCGTCTGGATTACTTGATCGTGCCCGGCAGCAATGCCTTCCACTTCGGACGAGTGCTCCGGCCAGACTTGATCGGCGCCGACGAAGGCTGCGCCGGAGTACTCACTTCATCGGACTGTTCTGCGTCGGCGACGGTTTCGTCACTCGGCTCGATTGCCGCAGGCGGGCAAACAACGGGTTGGTCCGCGACAAAGTTGTCGGACCCTTGCGCGCTCAGGTTGTACGCGAGAAACAGGGCGAGCGCTCCGACCGTCATGCGGCGGTTCAAGGTATGGATGAACAGTTTGCTCATGTCCCCAAACTCCTATGCTGGCGGGTTGATCTGCACGAGGTCATTGCGGGAGGCCAATAAAAGAAATGCAATTTGAAAAAAACCGACGGCCATCGTTCCGGGTTGCTCGGGTCTACGCAAGTGCTTGCGGCCTGTACTTTCGTCATGGTTGGTGAATCCGTCCGATATATTTTTGTGAAACTGCATCTGTTGCATTGCAGCAAGCGATTGTGTTCAGCAAACGCCTACACTCCAGTCTCAGGCTCGGCCTGAGCATCCTGCACGATAACGGGGAAAGAGCGCGCCCGCGGAACGTTTGGCGCGCGCAACGCTCGCTTCGGCGCATCGCGGGATTACTCCTTGGCTTTTGCAACTCCACACCTGCATCACTTCAGCAAAAGGAACATTCGGTGGCGGCGAGCCTGTCGGTACAGCGACTGTCGGGGTATGGATTGCGACGCGCCATCGTGGCCGGCATTCACCGATTGGTTTCGCGGCGCGATGAACTCAATCGCATCAATGTTTTCCCGGTGCCTGATGGCGACACTGGGACCAATCTTGCGTTCACGCTCAGTGCGGTATTGGTCGGCATGCGTGCGCCGCGTCTGAGTAGCGCTGGCGAAGTATTACGTCGCGCGGCGGCCGAAGCCATTGATGGCGCGCGCGGCAATTCGGGCGCGATCATGGCGCAGTTTCTGCAAGGTATCAGCGAGGCGTTGGGGCCGAGCAAATGGGTAACACCCGAAACGATGGCGCGTGCGGTCAGCATGGGCTCACGTCTGGCCCGCGAGGCCATGGCCGATCCGCGTGAGGGCACGATTCTCAGCGTCATCCAGGCGTTTGCCCAGGACTGGCGCAACCAGGTCGAACAGGGCGTGCATGATTTTCGTAGCAGCTTTCTGCACGCATTGGAGGTGGCGCGCGAGGCACTGCGGCGTACACCCGAGCAGCTGGCGGTGCTACGCGCGGCTGGTGTGGTTGATGCCGGTGCGCGCGGCTTCGTCGATTTCCTGGAAGGCATCGCCGATTACATGGAAACCGGTCGCGATGTGGTGACCGAAGTGAGCTCCGAAGAGCTGGTCGAGGATGGCGTTGATCTAGCCACCTTG
>JAWXCG010000332.1:0-6859 GCA_034440555.1 Pseudomonadota bacterium | reverse complement strand
GCGCCGCGGCGCCAGCACGCGTTCACCGCAGATGTTGATGGCCGATGGCGTGGCCAATGTGCTGCGTGAGCTTGGAGACGATGCACTCAGCCAGTCGCAACTGCTGCGCGTCCTCGGTGAAGCTCAACTCAATCTAGGCGAAATCGGAGCAGCGCACGCCACCTTGGACATCGCCGCGGCGCGCGTCGCAAACACGGGTGATCGCTTGCTGGCCGCTGAGATCGATGCGGTGCGCGCTGACCTCGCCTTGCGGGAAATGCGTCAGGATGACGCCGATAAGCTGTTTGATTCGGCACTGGCCACCACCGTGACCGTTCGTGGTGCGCATAGTTTGGAGACCGCGCGCATCAAAGCTCGGCGCGCCATCAGCTTGGTGTCTCTTGGCCGTTTCGAGGACGCGCGCGCATCGGCGACCGAAGCGCATCTGGTATTGAGCGCAATGCTTGGAGCGACCGCACCGGAGACACTATCGGCACTGCTGGCGCGTGCCACGATCGAGGAGCAAGTGCGTGACGACGCCGCGGCCATGGTCACCTTGCACGACTACATCGCAGCGGTTGAATCGAGCTTCGGAGAGCGCGATGCGCGTTTGATCTACGCTCTGCGGTCCTTGGGCGAAGTGCTTCGCCGTCGGCGTGATTTCGACGGCGGGCGCGCTGCATTTGGACGCGGTGTCGAAATCGCACGTGCGCAGTTCGGAGCCCGGCACGTGCAAGTCGCCAGCATCCTGACGCGCTGGGCGACGCTGGAACGCGACGCCGGTGACCCCCAAACCGCAATCAGCATACTCGATCAGGCCGAGGCGGCATTGCCCGAAGGCGAGATAGCCGGGCGCGCGCAACTGCTGGCAACACGCGGCGGCACCTGGATCGTGCTCGGCGATGCGCTGCGCGCTGAACCTGATCTGCGCGAGGCACTGCGCCTGCGCCGCGACAGTGGCGGTCTTCGCACCGGATTGGCTTGGTTCTCGCAGGCGCAGCTCGGCGAAGCATTGGCCTTGCAAGGCAAGATTTCCGAAGCCCAGACGCTGCAATCGGAAGCAGCACGCGAACTACGCACCTTGCTCGGGCCAGACGCCTACCAGAATGCGCTGATCGCGCAGCGCTGGGCGCAGACGCTCGACTTGCAACACGACTGGCGCGGCGCAGTGACACAGTGGCGCGAGGCGCTGCGCGTGTTCGAAAAAACCTATGGCCGTGACCATTTCATGTATTTCGATTGGAGCCTGTCGCTCGCGGATTCACTGTCGCATGTCGACGATGGTCGCGCCGAGGCTGCCCAGATCAGCGATGACCTGATTGCGCGTTGGAGCGGGAATCCAGAGATCGTCGAGCGCTATTCATCCCTGATCTTGCTGCGCTGTCGCTTGCATATCGATACGGGTGCCATCGCGGCGGCGAACAGCTTGGCGCAGCGCGCACTGGCGCGACCTGATCTGCAGGCGAGTGTGGAAGAGCGCGCTGCACTCGAGGGGTTCGCGCACCCGCAGTAGCTTGATATCCGGGCACCCAGTGATCGCAGGCCTTGCCCGGTTCAGCAAGCCAGGCGTCGAGCACTCAGTCTTCGAAGCCATCAGCGAACAGTACTCCGGCGCAGGCCGCCACTTGCGCGGCGTCGATCACGACGTTGAACTCGGCGCCGATGGTCATCGCGACATCGTTGGCATTGGCGATGCCCCAGCGCTGCGCGCCCGCAGCGTAGCCGACAACAAAAGCGGTATCGCCATGCAATCCCGTGCGCGGTGTCAGGTTGACCTGGGCGCAGGGCGTCACGTTGAGCAAGGGGTGATCCAGGAAGGTAATTGCCGCGAATGAATTCAGATTGTTGACTGTGTGCACGTAGGCATTCGGGCTCGGGTCTTGCGAATGGATATTGAAAGAAGCACCGATGCTCATGTCACCGAAGTCGTTATTCAATACGAACCATGACGGCGCCAAATAGCCTACCGATGTGTTGTGGTTGTTGTAAACGCCGGGCACGCCATCAGGGTTCCAGTTCGATGTGGCCAATACGATCTTGTTGGACAAATTGTTGAGGCGCATGTGATCGATAGTGGTGAAGTGCCCCGACCGGTTTGCGGCGGTCACGGTGTGCAGGAAGGTGCCATCCGTCTCTACGGGCACGAAGAGGCTGAACTCCATGCCCACCGGCATCGGCACAAAAATATTCTGATTGAAGATGCGCCAGTTGGGCGTCGAGTAATAGACGCCGATGGGCCAAGCGTTGGTCTCGCTGGTAGCTCTGGCCGTGGCGAACAAGAAAAGTCGCGGCCGCATGTTGATCTGCGAATCGTTGACGACGAAAGTGTTTCCGCTCGGCGCATCGGCGCGCGCGAGCGCACTGAAATCACCGTACTCATAGGCGCCGATGTCTACCCGGTTCAATTTCACTCGACGCAGACCATCGGTATCGACCAAACCCACCCCGGCTGCGGTATAGGCAGCGCTGACCCCTGAGTCGCCGGCATTGATGGCCGGCGAGGTGTCGCGAAGACGCACGTCGGTCAGCGAGCGCAGCTTGGGGTCGAGCGTGACATCGAGCGCTCCCGGCGTGTAGGCATTGAAGTCGTTGGCAAACAGCAAATTGACGTTTTCGACAACTGGCGTCTGGAACTCCGTCCTGATCGACAGGCCCTGGCTGTTGTAGGCGAGAAGATTGTTCTCCACTGGGCCGCTAACACTTCCCGTACCAGCGCTGCTGCTCCAGCGCGAAAAGCGCATACCGTAATTCAGTCCGACCGCAGTGTTGTTGAAGGTCCGGGTATTGATGCTGCCGTTGTTGATCGTGTGCACGATGCCCATGCCTTGTCGGGCACGGCCGATCGCAGCGTTGCCAATCACACGCGCGGTCAGTGTGCCTGCGACTGAAGACAACAGCCCCTCGGAAATACCGACCGCCGCGCGGCCGAAGCGACCGCGTACTTCGTTGTTGATGACCGTCATTGTGGGTGCGCCTGCACCGTTCACTTGGGCCAGGATGCCCCAACCGCTGCCATCGCCTACGCCCTCAACATGATTGAAATCGATCAGGGCGGTACCGTTGTTACCGGCGAATGAGACCTCCAGTGCGGCGTCGAACAGACTTGGCGCTGCGACTCGCAAGCGATTGTCGGTAACACGCACGGTCGCTGGACCGCCGCTGCCGGCCTGCACGCGTATGCCGGCCGCATTGGCGGCCCCGGTCGACACGATGCTGACGCGACGAATCTCAATGTTGGCGGTGCCCGCCCGGTTATGACTCAGAATGATGCGGGCATTGGTCAGCGCTATCCGACGCACCGTGACGATGTACGGGTTGTCGTCGGTGGAATTGCCTTCGATACTCAAGCCGCTCGCCATCTGTGCCGAGAATCCTGTGGCACCCTCGAGCGTGATGCTGCGCGGCAAGAACAGGCTTTGCGTTATTGGTGTGTTGGTTGCGATCTGTACCGTATCGGTGGCCGCCGATACGTCGATGCAGGCCTGCAACGTGCCATTGCAAGGCGCGACACCAGGCCACGACCGCGTGACCGCGCCCACGCTGGAGCTGGCGATTGCAGCAGAGAACGCGATCGCGCCAAGAGCAGAACGAAATGTGTACATCCCGGCTATCTCCTTTCTGGATTGGGTTTGCAATTGAGTTCGCAAAACCAACATCGAAGCGGACATGATTACTTGCAAACAGTACTGCACGTTCATTTACAACCCGGTTCACTTGCAAGCCGGTTTACTCGTAAGCAGGATCAGAAGGTGCGTGAGTCGGCCTGGGGATAGTTGCGTTGCCCGCTTGACTCAAGACCGGTTGCCTGGACGAGCAAGGCGAGCGGCGCGTTCGCGATGTGAGATGGACAGTCCCCAGGGATTGAGAGCGAGCGCCAGTCCAATGCGCAGCGTGCAGCCATGGTCTGCGCCTGAGTCCGCTCGGCCACGGGAAGTGGGACACGAACCAGGCAATAGCGCGTTGACTGAATCACGCGGCGCCCAATCGCACCGCGAAATGAACTGCATTGCCCCGAACCGACACGCCTTGGCTGGGAGCGGGACCCTGTCGCGACCGCTAACGTTCGACGATGGCCGCGACACCCATGCCGCCCGCAGTGCAGATCGAGATCAGGCCACGGCCGCTGCCTTTTTCTGACAGCAACTTGGCGAGCGTAGCGACGATGCGCGCGCCGGTGGCGGCGAAGGGGTGACCGAAGGCGAGGCTCGATCCGACCACATTCATCTTGGCTGGATCAATCGCGCCCAACGCTTTGCTCAGGCCCAGTCGTTCGCTGCAGTATTTTTCTGATTCCCAGGCGCGCAGTGTGCACAGCACTTGCGCGGCGAAGGCCTCGTGGATTTCGTAGAAATCGAAATCCTGCAGCGTGAGGTTGTTGGCCTTGAGCAACTCGGCAACCGCGATCGTTGGCGCCATCAACAGGCCTTCACCGCCGACGAAATCGACCGCGGCGACGCGAGAGTCACCCAGATAGGCGAGCGGCGTGTGGCCGTTGTCCTTGGCCCATTGCTCCGATGACAGCAGTACCGAGGACGCGCCATCGGTCAGCGGCGTCGAGTTGCCGGCGGTCAATGTGCCCTGGCCCGAGGTGCGATCGAAGGCAGGCTTGAGCGTTGCCAGTTTCTCCACCGTAGTATCGGCGCGAAGAATGTTGTCGCGATCCAATCCGCGGAAGGGCGTGATCAAGTCCTTGAAGAATCCACGCTCAAATGCGGCCGCGGCCTTGCGGTGTGACTCGTACGCGAGCTGATCCTGCGCCGCGCGCGGGATGCCCCATTCCTTGGCCATTGCCTCGCAGTGCTCGCCCATGGACTTGCTGGTGCGCGGTTCGCCCACTCCGGGAAAACCGGGTTTGAATTCGGCGGGCGAGAATCCCTTCAACGCAGCCGACACGCGCTGACCGAAAGTTTTGGCGCGATTGATATTGAGCAGCCGTCGCCGCATGCGCTCGCCGACGACGATCGGTACATCACTGGTGGTGTCCGAGCCGCCGGCGATACCCACCTCAATCTGGCCAATGGCAATCTTGTTGCCGATCAGGATCGACGTATCCAGACTGGTGCCGCAGGCGCGCTGCACGGTGATGCCGGGGCTGAGCGCAGAGAGTCCGCTGGACAACGCGACTTCGCGGCCGATATTCCAGTCGGAAGAATGCTTGAGCACGGCACCCAGCGCGACTTCGCCGACAACCTTGCCGCTGAGCCCGAAGCGCTCGACCAGCCCGCCCACTGCCTTGATCGACATGCCGCTATTGCCGACATCAAAATACGCGGTGTTGTTGCGGCAAAACGGGATGCGGGATCCGCCCAGGATGGCGACGCGTTTGATCTGGCTCATGGCGACCTCGGTGATGGGTTTCCGATGCTACACGGGCCGGACTGGAGCCACCATTCAAGGCATGGGCGCGGGTTAATATGGCCGCTTCAGTCAGATCGCCCGTGGTGTCCCCAATCATGCAAGATCATTCGCTTTGTACCGGCCTGCTTGCGCTGGAACTGGTGCCACAAGGTCGCCCGGCCGGGCTTACCCTGGCGGTGGACTCGGCCGATCTGCTGGGGGATGCCATCACCGCCGATCTGATGCGCCTGTTGCCGGGTGTAGACAGGATGGGTTTGGCGGTGGCCGCCGCGCTTTACGATCCGGCTCAGCTCATGCGTCCGGGGTGGCCGCTGTTTGCAGAGCTGGCGCGGCTGTACGCACGTACTCAGCAGGGCGGCTGGACGCCTGCAGTCAGTTGCTTCGGTGCTTCGGCAGGACGCATGGCCGACCCCGGACTGGAGCCCGATGCCAGCTTGATCGGCAGTCCACTGCTGTTGATTCCGTGGACCTTGATCGGAGCTGATCTGGATGCGGCACGGATCAACGCCGAAATGGAAGAGTCATTTACCGAAAAAGGATTGGCCGAGGCGCGCACCTCGCTGCTGCTCAACGAAGCATTCTCGATCAAAGTCGAGCACGCGCGCTATCTGACCCGCCTGGACCTCTGCGTCATTACCGCCATGCAGTACGAAAATGTCGGGCTGGCAGCGCTGTGGTCGCTGATCGAATGTGCGCTGCTGACTCCGCATCTCAGCGAACAGGTGACGACACCCACTGGCGCCATCTACCGTTGGCAGGACGGGCGTGTCAGTTTGGTAAAAGCCGCTGATGACACCGAGGCGAGGCAGTACGCGGCCATCCTGGCGGCGCATGGTATTGAGACCTAGCGCGTGAGAGCGACAACAGCCGCACAGCGTTTTGACTGGCCCTACTGCATTCGACAGCGAAAGTGCACAGCTTCGCGGCTGAAGCCGCTCCCACGGTTGGCTTTTTTGTTAGATGGTGGCCGGCGGCACTGAATTGCGCTCATGAGAGCTGTTGGAACAGGTGACGGGACGACGGTGTCGATGCAGTTACCCCCAAAGTTAGCCCCGTGAAGGCGACCGTGCAGTGGGTTGCTGTCGCGGAAATGGAGGGTCGCCTCGGAAACTATGGCGAAAACTATGGCTAAGTTGCCGACGATAGCCGGACGGATTCACGACCGAACACTGCAGCGCGGGCGCGGATGGCGCGGCGCGGCGCGGCTGGTGTACGCTCAGCGCCGTGCCCGGAACGGATGGTCGCTGATGGCCGGATCAACGCCCCCTCTACCGCCCGCCGCCGTCGGCGCTGGTGGCAACGTCGACGCCATGTTCACCGAGGTCTATTCGCGCCTCAAGATCATGGCCCGGCGCCGACTCCGCGCCGGGGGGGGCCATACCCTGGATACCACCGCGCTCGTGCACGAGTTGTACGTGCGCATCGGCGACAACCCGTCATTGCAGTTCGCCGAGCCGATGCAGTTCCTCGCCTACGCCGCCCGCGCCGTCCGGCATTTGCTCAGCGACCGCGCGCGCGCGCG
>JAWXCG010000331.1:0-12658 GCA_034440555.1 Pseudomonadota bacterium | reverse complement strand
CCAATGCCACACGCTGTTGCTCACCGCCGGAAAGTGTACGCGGGTAATGACTCAGCCTCTCGCCCAGCCCGACTTTTTGCAGGATGGCGCGCGCGCGCGGCTCGGCATCACTGCTGTCGTTCAACTCCAGCGGCAGCATCACGTTTTCCAGCGCCGTCAACGACGGCAACAGTTGAAAACTCTGGAACACAAAGCCAACTTTTTGGCCACGCAGACGCGCACGTCCGTCTTCATCAAGCGCGTTGAGCGCAGCACCGGCCAAAGTAACGCCACCGCTGCTGGGGACATCCAGGCCTGCGAGTAGTCCGAGCAGGGTGGACTTGCCCGAGCCCGATGCGCCAACGATGGCGACCGCTTCGCCCGCGTCAATCGCCAGGCTGACGTCGTCAAGGATGATCAGCTCCCGGTCGGTCAGTGGCACGCGCTTGCCCAGAGCCTCGGCTTGCAGCACGACGCGGGTTATTGGCGCGACGTCTTGATCGGATTCTGCAGCCATGTCGGTCATGCGCATTTCACCTGTTCAGAGCGTATTGGAGGGTTAAATCGGTCGTGAGCCTCGTTCACCTTGCACACGGCCTGCGTCGGGGATACTTGAAGTGGAGCGGTTCGCACCCATTCACACCGCGTCATCAACGCAGGAAGCACACAGTGTCTCGCAACCATCCGCAAGGTTTTGTCAAAACGCTGCGCACCCTCTCGGCTGCGTTGATCCTCATGCTGATTTATGTGGGGTCAGTGGGTGCCGGGGACAAGTCGCATAGCCTCTTGGTAATGGGTGACTCACTGTCCGCGGCTTATGGACTCAAGGTAGAACAGGGCTGGGTCGGCTTGTTGGCGCGAAAGCTTGAACAGGAAAAACGCACCTGGCGAGTGGTCAACGCCAGCATCAGCGGAGAAACCACCGCTGGCGGCGCTTCGCGCATTGAGGGCGAGCTCAAACAGCATCGACCGCAATTGGTGATCATCGAACTGGGTGCCAATGATGGTTTGCGTGGACTGCCACTGGATGTGGCCAAAGCCAACCTGGAGCAGATGATTCTGGCCTCCAAGGCGGCCGGCGCTCGGGTGCTGCTGGTCGGTATGCGCATTCCGCCGAATTACGGGCCTGACTACACCGAAGCCTTCCAGGCCATGTATGCCGAGCTCGCCGCGCGCCACCAACTGCCCCTGCTGAAGTTTCTCATGGCCCCGATTGCTGCCGATCGCAACAACTATCTTGACGACAATCTGCATCCGAGCGCGGCGGCACAGCCCATCTTGTTGGCGCATGTGTGGGGCACTCTGGCGCCGCTGCTGCGCTAAGGAAGCTTGACAAGGGCACCCTGCGAGCGCCCTGGGACATCGTGAGGCGGGTCTGCCTACCCCCGGTAAACCAGATCAGCGTATTCAGGGTGGCGCTGAATGAATTCGGCAGCATAGGAACACTGTGGCAGCACCTTCCATCCGGCGCTGCGCGCGTGATTGAGGGCAGCCCGAGTCAACATCGCGGCGATGCCTCGACCACCCACAGCTGCGGGCACCCCGGTATGCGTGATCGATATGCGCTTACCCTGCAGCTGATAATCCAACACGCAGCGCGTTCCTTCGACCACTACAAAGAATTGGGTTGCGTCAACATCGTGCTGAATTAACCAGTCCATGACTGTTTTTTCTCCGCAGGGCCGCCAATTGTCCGCCAAGTTTTGCGCGGATCGCGACCCGCTGCAAATCCATTCACCAGAGCGCGTAGTCTATTCTGCTAGGGAAGGTCTGAATAAGTTACCACTTCGACTTCCCCACACTGCTTATTGCTCGCCATACCCGCAAAAACCTGCGGTTTTTCGCCCCCTGACTCAGGGGGCTATCGCGGCTCCGGGACTTGTTCAGAGATTCCCTAAGTGATTGACAAATGCGCGTCGGTCAGACTGTCGCGGTAAGCCAGGTTTGCGCCGTGCTGATGCAGCCATTGATCGAATTCGTAATCGAGAAATTCACTGCCGACGGCAATGAGCCGATCGCCGTCAAAAATGTAGGGAAGGCGCTCGCGCTGCCACGGCGGAATGCCGTGTTCCTGGAACAGCAATCGAAGTTCGCGCCGCGGCCGGTTCGCGGCAACGCACAGCGACTCGCCGCCAAGCCGCGAGCGCACACTCAATCTGCGCGGCGGCGTGCTGCCTTCAATGCTGAGCTGGCGGCCGTCACCGATGTCCAGCTCTTCGGGCAATATCCACTCGCGCGCAGCTATTGCGATGCAATGCGTCTGTGGACGCATTGCGCACAGTTCGCCGCGGTAGCGACGCAATTCGCCGCCAGGCCAGCAGACGCGAACGTTGCGCTCAGCGTGGGCTTGCGCCAGCTGGGTCAGCAAATCGTCGAGCACACGCGGTGGCGGTGGCGGCAGGTTGCATCCGATCAGCCAGTGACGGATCAGCGTCGCGGCTTCCTCGTCTGGATAGCGTTGCACATCGCTGATGCGGATCCGGTCGGACGCATCGCCACTCGCGGTCCTGACGCGCCGGTCCAGCTCGGTGCGCGCCGCCGATTCGGCAGCGCGAAGATTGCGCGCGGTGTCGGCCAACGCGCGCCGTGCCTGCGGCCAACGCGATTCGAGTAACGGCAGCACTTGGTGACGCAGAAAATTGCGGTCGAGCTGCAGGTCCGCATTGCTCGGGTCTTCGATCCACTGCAATTGATGACGCTGCGCGTAGCCAAGAATCTCGTGGCGCGGTGTGTCCAGGAGCGGCCGGCCCAGGTGCGCAGCACCGAGCGCGCGCATCGGGCGCATTGCCGCCATGCCTTCGAGACCGGCCGCACGCAGAGCTCGCAGCAGCAACGTCTCGGCCTGATCATCGGCATGGTGCGCGGTGAGCAGCAAATCACCGGATTGCAAAATGCTGGTCAGCGCGGCATAGCGCGCGCGCCGCGCGGCACCCTCGGGACCGAATTTGGCGAGACCGGTGACCTGCACGCTTACTGTCTGAAACGGGATTGACAGCTTGGCCGCAAACTCGGCGCATTGCGCGGACCAGTCGCGACTGCGCTCATGCAGGCCGTGATCGATATGCACCGCGTGCACCGCACTGTGCTCAATGCCTGGCAAGGTCGCGATTGCGTGCAGCAGCACTGATGAGTCGAGGCCGCCACTGAAGGCGATGATGACGCGCCGGGCGTCAACGGTTTGCGCAGCCGGCGATCGGTGCGCAACAAGAAAGCGCGCCAGCGCGGAATGGATGAGGTAGGGCATGGTGCAAGCATGCCATGCCCTCGCTTTTTTTGATTCAGGGTTTGACGAACCGGTAGTGGCCAATCAGCCATTCGCTGCCATCGCGATAGCCGAAAAGCTCCGCGCAGGCCATCCAGAACATACGCCAGCGCTGGTGCCACAGTTGTGCGCGCTCGGGGCCGTAGGCGGCGCTGAGCACGGCAATCACTTCGTCGCGGCGCGCGTCCTGGTTGGCCAGCCAGTGATTGGCGGTGCGTTGATAGTGGGTGCCGGGAATGCGCCACTGTTCTTCAAGCGTCAGATCACGCTGGAACCACAGCAGCGTGTCGGCTGAGGGCATCAGCCCGCCGGTAAAAAAGTGTCGTGCCATCCAGTCGTCGTTGCCGTCGGTGTCGAACGGATAACACAGTTCGCGATGGCAAAAAATATGCACGAACAGTTTGCCACCCGGCTTCAACCATGTGGCTATGCGTCCGAGCAGGGTCTCGTAGTTGCGCATGTGCTCGAACATCTCGATCGACACGGTGCGGTCGAACTGCGCCGGCTCCAGCTGCAGACGATTCACGTCGTCGGTAATCACCTGCACGTTGGCAAAGCCGCGCAGGCGGCATTGCGCCTGGATGAACTCGCGCTGCGGCTGTGAGTTGGACACAGCGGTGATCCGTGCGTTGGGCAAGCGTTCGGCCATGGTCAGGGTCAACGAGCCCCAGCCGCAGCCCAGTTCCAGAATGGATTGCCCGTCGCTGAGTTGGCCGCAATCGAAATACCGGTCGAGCATGGCAATCTCGGCCTGATCGAGGCTTTCGTTTCCCGTGGGGTAGTAGCAACTGGAATACTTCAGTTTGCTGCCCAGTGCCAACTGGAAAAAACGTGCAGGCACTTCGTAGTGCTGGGTATTTGCAGCGTCTGTATGAATGGCGATCGGACTGGCGCGTAGCTCGCGCACTCGCTGACGCACGCGCTCAAACCAGTCGTCGGCATACTCCTGACGCATGCGCTCGGCGCATAGGCGGCGCATGCCCAGACGCAGCAATGGATCGGGCAACCAGCCACGCTCGGCCAGTCCGATACCGGAGAACAGCGGTTCCGGACCGCTGAGCAGCTGCAGGCGTTCGAGGGTTGTACTCATGGCGGACTCATTCGGCATTGGCGTGAGGGCACGAGGGTGCCGGAAGCTTCACTCCCTACCCGATGTACGGGGAGGGCTGGGGAGGGGCTGGGAGAAACTTTGCGGTTGCTGAACTGGATGCAGCTGGATGCGGTG
The DNA here is from genome assembly GCA_034440555.1 of Pseudomonadota bacterium. Lineage (GTDB taxonomy): Bacteria > Pseudomonadota > Gammaproteobacteria > Xanthomonadales > Ahniellaceae > 0-14-3-00-62-12. The sequence continues at coordinate 8,192 of JAWXCG010000331.1, read as the reverse complement.
TCCCGCTGCATCCAGTTCAATGTTTCCGCGGCCACCACGGAAAAAATGCATTTGTGCTGCGCTGGTAATCACGATAGTCATCGCCACGCGAGCGCAGTGACTGCGCTTCGACGTACGGAACGCCAGTCACGTAGCGCAGTGAAACGAACATCAGAATCGGACCGGCGACACTGAACCAGAATAGCGGAGACCCAAAGGCCAGGATCACGTACGCAAACCAGTGCAGCCACTCGAAGAAATAATTGGGATGTCTGCTGTAACGCCAAAGTCCATCGCGACAGGTTTTACCGCGGTTGCGAACATCGGCGCGAAAACGAGCGAGTTGCCGGTCGGCGATGCTCTCGCCCAGCCAACTGCTGAGCCAGAACACAGCCGCAATCACCACTGCCGCCGTACCCGGCGGCCGAGGATTTTGCGCTACGGCAAGGAAGGGCAACGCGAACAGCACCGTCAGCACGGCTTGAAATATGAAGAACGCCAGAAACTTGCGCTGATCACCGCCCCAGTGGACGCGCAGGAACGCATAGCGGCCGTCCTCAGGTTCGTGCAGCACGCGCGCGCACAGATGCAGCCCGAGGCGAAAACCCCACAGCCCGCCCATAACGGCAATCAGCGTTCGAGCGTAGCTATCGCCATGCCCGGCCCAGCCAAAATAAAGTGCTGCGCAGCCCAGCATCAGCGCCCAGGCGACATCCACATAACCCGCGTTGCGAGTACGCAACTGCAGTGCCCAAACCAAAAGCATGACCAGCAGTGAAAATGCCGCGAATGGCCACAGTGGTTGCAGTGCCGCGGTCATGCCGGTACCGCCTCATCGCGTGCCAGACGATCTGCCCAGGCGACCAGAAGTGGCGTCACCAGCGCCCAGGCCAGCGCGAGTGCGAGCAGCACGTGCCAGTCTGGACGACCGAAATTCACTGCGCCCCAGCCACGGGCTGCAATCAGATAGGCAATCGGGCCACCGACCGCACCGAACAACACCGCCCAGACATGACGGCCGCGCAGAAATTGTAGAGAATGATTGAGCGTCAATGCAAAGCTCATCCACAGCACAAGTATCCACACCGGCGCCAGTAACGGCGAGGGCAGTGGTGCCTGGTAATGCAGCCACTGCGATGCGGCAAATGCGCTATCCACGGCAAAGCCGAGCAGCGCAGCGATCAGCACCAGCTTCAAGTCGGCTCTGGGTACATGGCTCACGCGCCATTGCCATACCGCAAAGAGAGCGAGCACTGGCAGACCGGCCCACCAAAGCCCGCGAGACGCACCACCCACGGTGATGGTCCAGACCAGTTGGAAGCCGACGATGTTGATCCAGAAATTCATAGCTCAGGCGCGAGATCGGGCAAATACTGGCGTGGTCGCGCGCCGGGCTTGACCATCAACATTTGCACATCACCGATCGAACGCTCGAGAAAACCGCCTTCGCAATAGGCGAAATACCAACGCCACATGCGGATAAAACGATCGGAATAGCCGAGCGAACGCACCTGTCCGATCTGTTCGGTAAATCGTTGGTGCCAGAGCTTCAGCGTTTGTGCGTAACTGGGTCCAATATCCTCGAGATGGAACAGCTTGAGATCCGACACCTTGGCCGCTGCGCTCAACATCGCAGACACCGAAGGGATAAAGCTGCCTGGAAAAATGTAACGCTTGATAAAATCCACTGCCGTCAATGCCTGCTGGTAGCGATGGTCTTCGATGGTGATGGCCTGGATCAGCGCGATGCCGTCCGGCTTGAGCAGACTGCTGCACTTGGCAAAAAACGTCTCCAGGTACTGATGTCCGATCGCTTCGATCATCTCGATGGACACCAGCTTGTCGAACTTTCCGCCCAGATCGCGATAGTCCGAAGTCAACAACGTAACCCGATCCGACAGTCCCGCCTCCTGGATGCGCTTGCTGGCAAGCGCGTGTTGCTCGTGCGAAATCGTGGTAGTGGTGACACGACACCCATAGTGACGCGCGGCGTGCAATGCGAACCCGCCCCAACCGGTGCCGATTTCCATCACATGATCGTTCGGGCCGAGTGACAGCTTTTGACAGATGCGATCGAGTTTGCGCGTTGCAGCAATTTCCAGGGGTTCATCGGCGCTGCGGAAAATTGCCGATGAGTACATCAGGTTCTCGTCCAGAAACAGACGAAACATGTCGTTGCCCAAATCGTAGTGCTCGGCGATGTTGCGTCGACTGCCTGTTCGGGTATTGCGACGCAAGGCGCCGAGCGCCTTCATCATCCAACCGCCCAGACGCGCGCTGCCAGTTTCCATCGAGTCGAGCAGGTCGCGATTGCGTACAAACACACGTACCAGGGTCGTGGGGTTGTCGCAGTGCCAGAGGCCGTCCATAAAGGCCTCGGCGACGCCGACGCTGCCATTGCTTGCAGCTCGACGGTAAAACTCGGGCGACAAAATGGTGAGTTCCGCATGCAGCGTGGCCGCCGCGTCGGTTGCTGCTGTGCCAAGCAGCGTGGATGCTCCATCTTCCAGCACGCGGATTTCGCAATCGCGTAGCGTAGCGAGCTGCGCAAACAGACGGCGGCGCAAGAAACGGGTGAATACGGTGTGTTCGCCCGCTCCGAAGTCAGCTCGGCCGGCGCTGCTACCCGCGCTTTCATTGGGCGACGTTGCGTTGCCTGGTAGATCGGTTTGGACGAGTGGCGTGGTCATTGTGGTTTCCTGACGTCAGGATGATCGTAAACCGGGTTGTGTTTGCGCCAGATGAAGAAAGCCTGCCAATGGATTGCCAGCACGATCTGCAGGGTCATCAGTGGGAAGCGCAGCAAGGTGCGCGCCAGTGACCAGGGACTCAGCGCCCGGCGTTGCAAAACCAGCGTGGCATCAAAGATCGCGGCATCGCCACTGTCCACATCCATGTGCACGCGCAGGTGCTCTGCTGGCGCCTGGAAACGCCAGTGGTAACGCAGCGCCATGGGCAGGAAAGGGGACACATGGAAGCGCTTGTCGAATCGCCAGGCGAGCGCGCTGCCGTGGCGTTCGGCGTCGTTCACAGGCAACACGTAGGCATGGCGTTCGCGCCAGGGGGTATTGGTGATCTCGGCGATGATGGTTTCAAGGGTGCAGCCATCGGTGCTGAAGCAGTAGTAGAAAGTGACCGGGTTGAAGCAATGCCCGAAATAGCGCAGGTGCGCCAGCATACGGATAGGTCCGCGCGGACGTTTGCCGGTGTGCGACTGTACGCAGTCGCGCACGGACTGGTCCAGCGGTGTTGCCGGATCGCCGAGGTAATCGCTGCGGCGAAACTCGCCGAGGTTGCGTCGACGAGTCGACCAGAACCAGCGGCCGGCGAATACTCGCTCGAGTTCCGATAAGTCCAGGTACATCATGAACAGCGGATAGCGGAACCGATGCGGATGCGGCGTAAAGCGGCGGTGACGGATCTGGCCCACATAAATAGCGCTCGCGAGCGTCCCGGTTGCGTTAGCTGGGTGCGATCGCGTTGGCGCCAGCGACGGGTCATCCGCGAATGTGCTCATTGCCACGATTCGCCCAGGCCGGCGGCGACTTCCACCGCGCTGCGCATGCCATCCTCATGGAAGCCCCAGCCCCAGTAGGCGCCTGCATACCAGGTCCGGTTATGGCCGTTGATTTCGGGGCGGCGCACCTGCGCGGCGACGCTGGCGGGGGAATAGATCGGATGTTGATAGCGCATGCGCTTGAGGATCCGCGCCGGGTCGATGCGCTCGCTGCAGTTCAACGTCACGCAGAAGTTTTCGGCTGCCTGGATACCCTGCAATTGATTCATGTCATAGGTGACCGTGCAGAGATTGTCTTCGTCATCCAGCACCAGTGCATTCCACGCGGCCCAGGCTTTGCGGTTGCGCGGCAGCAGGTTGACGTCAGTATGCAGCACCGTATCGTTCTCCTGAAAACGGATGGCACCCAGGATATCGCGCTCGCGCTCGCTGGCGTCGTTTAGTAGCCGCAGCGCCTGATCGCTATGGCAGGCGAGAACGATCTGATCGAATGTCTCGACGCCGGTATCCGTCAGGACTTGCACGCCATCGGTGTGACGGGTGACTTCGCGCACCGCTGTCGACAGCCGCAACTGCGCCTGGCAACGCTGCTGCCAGGCTTCCACGTAGGATTTCGATCCGCCCTCCACGACTTGCCAGGACGGACGGTTACTGGTCTGCAGCATGCAGTGGTTGGCCATGAATTGCACCAAGTACCGCGCTGGAAACTGCAGAATCTGTCGCGACGGCGACGACCACAGCGCCGACGCCATCGGCAGCAGGTGATCATCACGAAACGCCGCCGTGTAGCGCTGCTGTTCCAGATAGTCGCCCAGCGTCGGACCGACAGCGTCACCACACAACAGCGCCGGGGCCTCGCGATAGAAACGCAGAATATCCCGCACCATTCCCCAGAACCGTGGTGAAACCAGATTGCGACGCTGGCAGAACAACGTGCCCAGGCGCGTGGCGTTGTACTCCAGGCCACTGCGTTCATTGCGCAGGGCGAAGCTCATCGTGGTGTCGCGGGTGCCGACGCCCAACTCGCCGAGCAGGCGCATGAAGTTCGGATAATGCTGCGGGTTGCAGACGATGAAACCGGAGTCGACGCGGAAGTTCTTGTCGCCGAGTTGAATGTCGTGCGTGTGCGTGTGCCCGCCTGCATAATCGTTGGCTTCAAACACGGTGACTTCGTGCCGGCGCGCCAGCAGCCAGGCAGCGCCGATCCCGCTGATTCCGGAGCCGACGATGGCGATGCGCACGTCAGGCGCTCGCGCTGCCGTGCTTGAGTTCGGCGGGCACGGTTTTCAGATCCCAGATCAGGCGCAGCCAGCTCATCAGTTTGAGTACATACCAGGTGAGATCAATCTCCCACCAGAAAAAACCCTGTCGTGCCGAAGCCGGAAAATGGTGGTGATTGTTGTGCCAACCCTCGCCAAAGGTAACCAGGGCGAGCAAACCGTTGTTGCGACTATTGTCATCGGTGGCGTAGCGGCGAGAACCGAACCGGTGTGCCAGCGAGTTGATCGATACCGTAGCGTGGAACAGCACCACGGTCGATACAAAAAATCCCCAGATCAACAACTGCGTCGCGTTGGTACCGAACTGCGGATAGTTGCGCTCGAGAAAGCCACCCAGCACGAACAGGCCAGTTGCGAGGGCAATCGCAACCAGGACATCGAACCGATCCAGCCAGCGTAGTTCCGGAAACTTCACCAGGTCCGGAATGCGTGAGCTGTCCGTGCGAAATCCGGCGCGCGTGAGAAACCAGCCCATATGGCTCCAAAAAAAGCTGCGCGTCACCGGCGAATGCACGTCGTGCTCGGTATCGGCGTGGCGATGATGACCGCGGTGATGCGACGCCCACCATAGTGGCCCGCGCTGCACGCTCGCGGTTCCGATCAGCGCGAACAGAAATTGTACCGGACGCGAAGTCTTGAAGCTCTTGTGCGAAAAATAGCGGTGGTAGAACCCGGTGATGGCGAACATGCGCAGCGCGTACAGCACCGCTGCCGTCCAAAACGCAAACCACGAAAAGCCAACCATGAGGACACATGCCGCTGCCACATGCAGGCCAATAAACGGTAAGACACGCAGCCAATCCACGCGCAGGGAGTCAGAAACCCCCAATTCGCCGCTTTGAACTGCGTCAGCCGTGGTGTTGTCGAACCAGCGCAGCAGCGAAGTTTTGGCCCTGCGCAATGCGCTTGGCGGTGTCGGCTGGAATGCGGGTTTGGCAGCGGGCAAGGTCATGGGTGGAGTTTGTCAGAGTGAATGTCGGCACCGAGTGTACGCGGCGTAGCAAGGTAATTCACTTCGTGTTTGCCATCTGAGCGGTCAGTCTGCCCCGCTTTTGCCGCCACGCGCCGGTCGAAAGCTGCGGCTTCGATCCAAGTCGGCTCTGTTCAGTGCCATCCGGCACGGCTGACTTCTGTCATTGGCGCAGACACGGTTTCGGGTGCAACATTTGCCTGCGAAATTGAGTTTGACGGGTGAAATAGTCCAGGAGTGACAAAATAAGAACGGAAATAGGCAAGCGCTGGTTGACCGTCGTGGGCATCGGATTGCTATTCGGGCTGGCAAACGGCAGTGTGCAGGCACGCGAAAAGCGCGAGCAGGCCAACGCGGTCACGCAGTCGAATGGATTTCTTTCTGCACACCCGGATCTACGCTGGCGCACTGAGGGTGTGCAGAGTTACGACGAAGGCCGTTACGAAGAAGCCATGACGCGCTTCAAGCGCGCGTCGCACTATGCCGACTAACCCTCGCAGGCGGTGGTGGCGGAAATGTATTGGCGAGGACTTGGAGTAGCGGTGGACCGGGCTTTGGCATACGCCTGGATGGACCTGGCATCCGAGCGCGCCTATAAGGATTTATTGGCCAGGCGTGAAGGTTACTGGAACGCATTGAGCGAAGTTGAGCGCGAACGCGCTCTGCAACAGGGAGCGTCAATCTATGCGGAGTATGGTGACGATGTTGCCAAACCACGCATCGAAGCGGTTCTGCGCCGCGCTCGCTCCAAAACCACCGGCAGTCGCCTCGGTGCGGTCGGCGCACTGCGCATCCAGATCAGCGACGGCGCGGGAGGCATGATGGAGGTGGATGGTTCGCAGTACTACGCGTCCAAATACTGGAAACCCGAGGAGTACTTCACTTGGCAGGAGAAAACCTGGGTCGATCTACCGCGGGGGCAAGTGGAGGTGGGTGAACTGGAGTCCTCCGACCAGCAGAACAGCACCACTGAGTAAAGCAACGACGGCAGCGCCGGGGTCAGTCCCGGCACTGCGGCCTTGTTGACCGGAGCATGGGTCGGCCATTTGTCAGGCTTTTCGAATTTGGGCGGCCACTGTGCCGATGCGCCGCGGTGCAGTCATGCTAGCGTTGGGCTTTGCCGCAGTGCTGCAACCTGGAAGTATCGGTACAAATGAAAGTGATGGATTTGCCTTCGTGGCTAGGCGCGGACCGTGGGCAAGGCTGGCGGTCTTGGCAAGATGCGCCCCGACGAGGTGGAGGCAAACACGCATTTTCATGTTTCGCTACTTCCGGGTTGCAGTACTAACAGCGCCGCATGCCCGCAACGCCATGGATATCGCTGACCCTCGCGTTCGCCGCTCTGGCGCTGGCGTTCTTTTTTCATCGCCAGCGCCTGGCGCAAATTTCACTGCTGCTGCTGCTGCTGGCTGCGGCGCGACTGGAGGGCGATGCCGGACAAGCCGGTGCCGCAGCGCTCGCCTTCATTCCCTGGCTCTGCGTGGGCGTATGTACCTTGCCCGAATCGCGTTGGCTGGCGCGTTCCCAACTGGTTCTGATTCTGCTGGTGGTCTCGCTGGTGGCGTTGGTGATGCGTGCCCCGGCGCACATCCTGATTGACGTCTCACGCGTGTTCCGCATCGCGTTGCCGGGGCAGGATCCGCTTGCTGGAGCCGCCTGGATTATTGCCCTGGCGCTGTCGATCTGCTTATTCCGTTTTGTTCTGCGTGCGGCCATCAGCGAAATGGTGGCGGCGATCGCACTGCTTCTACTCGCTGCTTCCTGTTTGCGATGGTGGCACGGTGCGCAATCCGACCTTCTGCTTGCGGCCGCGGGCATCAGCGTCGTGTTGGGTGTGCTGTATGCCTCGTACCGCATGGCCTTTGTCGATGCGCTGACACGCCTGCCCAATCGACGCTCTCTTGACGAGTCTCTCGATCGGCTCGGCAGCCGCTATACGCTGGCAATGGTTGATGTCGACCATTTCAAACAGTTCAATGACACCCACGGACATGCCGCCGGCGACATTGTGCTGCGCGAAGTAGGCGTCTTGCTGCGACGTCACAGCAATGGCCGCGCTTTTCGCTACGGCGGTGAAGAGTTCTGTGTTGTGTTCGAAGACACCGATATTGTGGCCGCCGCCCAGGGTTGCGAACGCGCCCGCGCGGCACTGGAACAAGCCCGAATTCGCGTGCGCCCTGCCGTGAGCGGCAGTCGGAAACTCTCGAAACCGCAGGATGTCTCGGTCACCGCCAGCTTCGGACTGTCGGCACGCAGGCCCGAGCAGAAACGCCCCAAGGACGTGCTCGCGACCGCCGACAAGGCCCTTTACAAGGCCAAGGGCAAGGGCAGGAACCGGGTGGAGATTGGGTGACGAGTGGCGCTCTCGACATGCGTTGAAGCGCATGTCGAGCCACTCGGAACGCACGCGCAGGGATGCGCGGGCCGGATGAGGTGCACCAGGGAT
>JAWXCG010000330.1:0-4835 GCA_034440555.1 Pseudomonadota bacterium | reverse complement strand
GGCTGATGAAATCGCGCTTTAGCCCGAAGTGCTCGCCAAGTCCAATGATAAAAGCTGCCAGGGCCATATTGCCGGCCTGAAACAGAAACATGGCGAGCAGCGTGAAACCCGCCGTCAACCGGCGGCGTCTTTCCAGCGGCGGATACGTCGCATTGTCCTGCGTTCGTTCACGGGCATTGATGGGCGGGATCGCGAATGTTGCCAGCAGTGCTGCTGTGGTGACGCCCGCCAGCACCAGAAACAGAACGCGCGCGCCGTACTCGGGCACCAGTCCAGGTAGAAACATCACGCCCAGACCACCCAGTCCAAACTGCACCATCAACAACATGCCAAACGCCCGGTCGGGCGAACGAGTGCGTGCCATCGCCGAGTAGGTGACGCCCACCGCCATACCGCCAATCAGACCGTGCACGGCGCGCACCGCCGTCAGCAGCGTTACCTGATCGATGGCGATGGATGCCAGATCAATGCAGAGCAACAGGCAGAGCAAGGTGAACAGGGTGCGCCGCCACGGCAGGTGACGCACGATGAAAACCGCGATCAGGCTGCCGAAACTAGCCCCATAAATATTTGCCGATCCAACGACGCCGGCTTCGGCGTTGCTGAAGCCAAGTCCGGTAACCAAGCCATCGACGATGGCGGACATGATGTTGACGTAGAAGAAACCAGCGGTCGCCAGCAATGCAAACAGCGCGTAAAGCCAGAGACTGTCGCCGGGACTCAGCGGCGTCGCTTCGGTAGGCGCGGCCGGCGTTGCTTGAATCAGACTCATGCGGGCACCTCTTTCGCATTGGTATCCACGTCAACGCCCGCGGCAAGCAGATGGTCGCGCAAAAGTTTCAGCGCGTCGGCATGGCGCCGCCACAGCGCCACGGACGATCGATAGATCGGTTGGCGCACCTGCGCCGCACTGGCGGTCAATGAGGGCTGTGGATTATGTTCAAAACTCATGCAGGCGTCTTCCCAGGACAGGCCTGCATGGACGATCAATCGGCGACTGACGGCCTCCTGGTTCTGGACCAGATCTTCGTAATCGACTTCAAGAAAACGCTCGGCGGGCAGCAGCGCGCGCCAGTGTTGCATCAGCCTGTGGTAGCCCAGCCAGTAGCGCGCGAGGTCACCCAGATCGTAGGAAAACGGATAGGCCATGCGGAACAGAGTTTTGTACATGGCGTAGCAGACATCCATCGGCTGCCGTCGCAGATGCACGATGCGCGCGTTTGGCAGGGCCTTGGCGATCAGACCAAGATAAAGAAAATTGATTGGGGTCTTGTCGATCTGACGTAACGCCGGCGTGGCTACCAGATGCGTGCAGTAGCGTTTGCCCATTGCGGCGAAGTCGACCGTGGTGGAGCGCCGGACCAGTTCGTGCTTGCTCGCGGTGTGGCCCGCGCTGTGCATCAGCGCGCTCGCCAGATCGCTGGTTTCGCCGCGGCTGCGGATGGCGCTGTGCGAACTGAGAATTCGATCAACCAGGGTGGTGCCGCTGCGCGGCAGACCCACCACAAACAGCGGGCGGACGTCATCATGTCCGTGGCACGGGCGCGCCATGAAGTCGGCGCTGAATGCTTCGGTGATTTGCTGCATTGTGTCCAGATCGTCTGCAACGCGGTAGCGCAATACGCGTCGACGTGCATCGGCGCCGCGTTTGAGTGCGAAAAATGAGCGCGCATCTTCGCCCACGTCCTCTAGTTCCTTGGCCAGCGCGTAACACAGCGCCACTTCGCCGCGTGCGCCCGGCGTAACCTGCGCGATCTGCTGTTCGATTTGCACAATGTGATTTTGTTGCTGCGTTTGCTTGCGCAAAGTGGCGCGGTTGTACCAGGCGTCGCTGTCGTCGGGTTTGAGCGCGATGACCTGGTCCAGTGCCGCCTCGGCTTCGCCCAAGCGTCCCAATGCAATCAGTGCCGTGGCATGGTTGTAGATGTAGGCCGCATTGCCGGGTTGCAACAACATCGCGCGCGCATAGTTTCGTTCGGCCTCGGAATGCAGACCCAGACTGGTGAAGTGTTGGGCGATATCCTGCAGCAACGCCGCCGGACCGGCATCGCTGTCGGCAGCAAGACTGCTTAGCTTGGCGATACTGGCAGCGATGTTTCCCTGCTGCTGCAGCAGGTCAATCTGCAGCATGCGCGGTGCAGCCTGTCCTGGCGATAGCAAAGTGGCGCGCTGCGCTGCATCCATCGCTGCGTCCGTATCACCGCGCTGGCGCAGCGCATGGCCGAGCAGCACCCAGCCATGCACGCTGTTCGGCAGGGCGCGCAACAGTGTGTGTGCGGCGTGCTCTGCCGCATCCAGATCGCTGTCCCGCAGCAGACCTTCGATGCGGCGCAGTTGACTGTCTTCGCTTTGCAACTGCACGCTCACTCTGGGGTTGCTCGTGTTCGGTTCAGCTCGATATCAGAAACGATAGCTCAGCGTCAGCCCCAGTGTGCGTGGCAGTGTCACCAATGCTTTGGATCCGTTGCCGAAATAATTCTGCGCTGGAGAAGTGCCCATGTACTGTGGCGTGTAGACACCGGTAATGCCCTCTTCATTTGTTACGTTCTTCAGCCACAGCGACATTTCCCAGGCGTCGACACCGTAGCTCGCTGAGAGATTGAGCAGACTGAAGCTGTCCAGTGTGTATTTGAACCTCGGACTCAGGCTCAGCGCATTTTCGGTCTCGGACTGGTAGTAGACATCGCCGCGAAAGGTCAGCAGGGCGTTGCCGAGCGCAAAGCCGTAACTGCCGGACGCGTTGAATCGATGCTCTGGCGCTCCCGGCAATTGCGTGCCTTCGCGGCCATAGACGTACGTGCCATCGGCCGCCACCGCATCGGCGTCGAGTTTGGCATCCGTGTAGGTGTATCCCAATCCGTAGCTGAGGCCGGCACCCATACTTCCGGCCAGTTCAAGCTCGATGCCGCGCGTGCTCGCCTTGTCTGCGTTCTGCACTGCAAAGAAACCCCAGTTGGTGGTAGCGCTATTGACCTGCGGGTTCTTCCAATCGACGTAGAACAGGTCGACGTTATAGGTGAGCGAGCCGGAACTGCCCTTGATGCCGATCTCGTGATTCAACACCGAATCGGAATCGTAAGTGGTCCACGCCGAGTCTTCGGCAAACGGGCCAGTGGTCGGCGTGCCATTGGTGCCACCTCGACGATAGCCCTCGGAGATCGTGGCATAGAGCTGATGGTTGGGCGAGAAAAACCAGGAAAGATTGCCCTTGAACAGCGAATCGGTTTCGCGCACATCGCCATGCGAATTGGAGCTGGCAATGATCGAAGAGTACAGGCCCGTAGTCTGTGCGACGTCGGTCACCGCCTCATCGCGGAACAGACGCACGCCACCAGTGAGCTGCAGTGTTTCGGTCGCATACCAGGTCAACTCGCCGTAGGCCGCGGTCTCTGTGAACTGTTCGTCCTGACGATAAAGGTAGTCGCGATCGCTGACCACGGCCGACGCATACGCCGGATAGGCTGCATCCCACCATTGCTTGAATCCACGCAGATAGCTGTCCTGCGTGGCATAGCGTTTCTGGTCCTGATAGTAGGCGCCGACCACATAGTCAAAGCCTTCTCCGCGGTTTGAAATCAGGCGCAGTTCCTGGGAAAAGGCGCGATCGCCATAGCTGCGCACGGCCGCAGCCATCGGTCGAGGATAGTTGTAATAGAACGCGGCCAACCAGCCGTTCTGCGCATAGAAGCCGGTGTTCTCGCTGGTGATATCGCCTTGGTGATTGTAGTCAGAGCTGCTCGACGTGAGCGTTGCGAAGCCAAGATCGATACTCGCTTCCAGGCTGGTCAAGTTCACGTGGCGCGCGGCCGGCTCCAGTTGTACTGATCCGACTTCAAGATCGCCATAGGGATTGCCGAAACCATCGTTTCCGAGGCTGGTGCCACGACGACCGCCGAAGCGATCCGCCTGCGCCATATAACTCAGCGTCAGGTCGAAGGTTTCACTTGGCTGCCACAGCAGCGAGCCGCGACCGTAGGACTGTTCGACGAAGTCGGCGTCCCTCTTGTTCTCATAGCTGGCGGTCGACGCCAGCACACCATCGGGTGCAACGGGAACGCCTTGGGCATCGAGTACATACACATTGCGGTAGTCGGTGGCGCCCGGATAGTCGTTGACCGTAGCGTTGAAGCGCAGCGCCAGCGTGCTGGATACCGGCAGGTTGTAACTCAATGAACCCGAAGAGCCAATGCTGCCCGATTCGCTGACACTGGATCCGCTCAGGCTGATGCGGCCGCTGCGCGCTTCCAGATCAGGCTGACGCAGTATGAAACGGACCGCACCACCCAGCGCGCCAGAACCGTAAAGTGTGCCCTGCGGTCCACGCAGCACTTCCACGCGATCGATATCGGAGAGCAGAAAATTGGCGAACAGCGGCGTCTTATCCACGTAGGTCGCTACCGTCGATGCAGCCGCTACTGCGTAGTCACCGAGTGCAGAGCTGTCGACATTCAGACCGCGGATACGAATGCCGCTGACCACGCTGGAATTGCGCGCGCCGCGATCCACTCCGCCGACACCGGGAATGCTGCGCATCAGCTCGGCCGCATCCAGCACATTGTTCTGTTCGATGGCGTCGCCTGAAACCGCACTGATGTTGTAGGGCACCGCAAGAATATCCTGCTCGCGTCCCTGCGCCGTCACGGTAATCTTGTCGAGCTCGGTTGCCTCGTCGTTTTCTTCCGCCACAGCGGCATCTTGTGCCCCGATCTGTGATTGGGCCAGCAGGCCTGCGAGCACCGCCGCGGCAAGCAGGGTGCGGCGAAAGCGTGGCGCGGCGGAGGTCGTATTTGGATTGCGATGCGTGCTCATGATCATGCCCCTTTGATTGGGATAGC
>JAWXCG010000329.1:0-14107 GCA_034440555.1 Pseudomonadota bacterium | reverse complement strand
CGCCCGCGCGGGCGACCAAACCGCCAGCATCGTGGCGGCGTTTCGTGCGGCCAAGCTATTCGTCAGCGGCTTTGAGTGATTCGCTTCGGAGCTTGCAGGACGCGGGCTACGTCCTGCGATCCTGTGCCCATCGCCTAGCTTCAACGGCGTGATGACCCGCGTCCAACCCCTAAACGGGCACCCGCTCGGCGCTGCCTCGAACAGAAACTGCGATTGTTAAAAAATCGTTGACACGTCGAACGCAAGCGAGTAACAAGTTAATTGCTTTCCCGATATGTAGAAACCCCCTGGTGCCGGGTCCGCATGACCGCTCCGACGGTGAAGTAAATCCTCAGTCCTGGAGTAACCCATGAACCGCAAATTCCGCCCTCTTTCCGTCGCGATTGCGCTTGCGCTGTGTGCGCCTCACTTGCTGGCTCAGGAAACCACTGAAGAAACCAAGACGATGGACACGATGATCGTCACCGGCACCCGTGCCAACGATCGCACCGTGGCCGAATCGGCCGCGCCCATCGACATCATCACGCCGGAAATGTTGGAGTCTTCGGGCACGGTTGAACTGGCGACCGCGCTATCACGGGTATTGCCATCACTTAACTTTCCGCGCCCAGCAATTTCTGACGGCACCGACGCAGTTCGTCCGGCGCAGTTGCGTGGTCTGTCGCCAGATCAGGTGTTGGTTCTGGTCAATGGCAAGCGTCGCCATTCCACCGCATTGATCAACCTTAACGATAGCCAGGGTCGCGGCTCGTCACCGGTGGATCTGAATGCCATTCCGATCGCAGCGATCGATCGCGTTGAAGTGCTGCGCGACGGCGCCTCCGCGCAATACGGTTCTGATGCAATCGCCGGCGTGATCAACATCGTGCTCAAAGGTAGCGACCACGGCGGCAGCATCAGCGGACGCGCCGGCCAATACAGCGCGGGTGACGGCGAGCAGGGACAGATATCCGGCAACGGCGGCTTCGCACTCGGCGACAGCGGATTCCTGCACCTCGCTGGGCAGGCAGGCAACCAGGACCAGACCGACCGTGCGCGTCCGTTCACCGGTACGCCTACCGCAAGCACGCCGCCGCTGGGCCGGGTGGTGCAGCGCTACGGCGATCCGGATATCGATCAGGGCGCGGTGTCTTACAACACCGAGTTCGGCCTGGGCGAAACCTACACCTTGTACTCGTTCGGATCGATCAGCGAGCGCGATGTGCTGTCCAACGGGTTTTTCCGTGCTGCAGGCGATGCGCGCAATATTCCGGCGATCTATCCCAATGGTTTTCTGCCGAAGATCCACAACGTCGCCAAGGACCGCGCCGGAGTGCTCGGCCTGCGCGGCACGCTGGGCAATGACTGGACCGTCGATCTGAGCTTCAACCACGGCTACAACCACCTCAGCTTCGACATTGAGAACAGCCTCAACCGCAGCCTGGGCCCGACATCGCCAACCGAGTTTTATGCTGGCGCCTTGGAAGTAACGCAGAACGTACTGAACCTGGATGTTGAAAAGGCCTTCGACGTCGGCGGCATGGACTACCCACTGTTGTTTGCCTTTGGCGCGGAATGGCGCGGCGACAAGTTCAACCAGAGCCCGGGTGAACTGGCGTCGTATGTCGATGGCGACGGACCGTTGATCAACACGCCGCCGGGCGCTCAGGTGTTTCCCGGCTTCCAGCCCGGTGACGCCGGCCACCATGATCGTCACAGTTATTCGGTCTATGGTGACCTGGAAGCAGAATTCACTGACCAGTTCTCCGGCAGTATCGCCGCGCGTTACGAGGACTACAGCGACTTTGGCACAACCACATCCGGCAAGTTGTCGGCGCGCTATGTGTTTACCGATGCAGTTGCATTGCGCGGCACCGTTTCCACTGGCTTCCGCGCTCCATCGCTGCAGCAGCAATTTTTCCAGTCCACCGCCACCAATTTCATCGGCGGCGTTCCCTTTGATGTGCGTACATTCTCGGTAAGCAACCCGACCGCGATTGCACTGGGTTCGGAACCGCTGCGGGCAGAGGAGTCGACCAACATCGGACTCGGTCTGGTGCTGCAACCGGCGGAGGCGCTGTACATCACCATCGATGCCTACCGTATCGACATCAATGACCGCATTATCCTTTCCGAAAACCTGATCGGAGCGCCGGTCACGGCATTCCTGCAAACCCAGGGTATCTTCGGCGTCACCGGCGGTCGTTACTTCACCAATGCAGTCGACACCAGAACAAGAGGCATCGACGTCATCGGCACCTACGGCTGGGCGCTCGAGAACAGCAACTTCGACCTGACCGTGGGTTACAACCGCAGTGATACCGATATCACGCGGATCGCACCCAATCCGCCGGAACTTACCGCTGGCGGTCTCAATCTTCAGCGTATTGGCCGTGTCGAACGGGGCCGCGTTACCGTCGGCTCGCCTGAAGACAAGTTCCTGCTTGGCGGCGTGTGGAGCGCGGGTAACTGGCGCTTCAGCACAACAGCCACGCGCTTTGGCGAATTCAGCGCACTCAATACCAACCCGCTGCTGGATCAAACGTTTGATGCGGAATGGACGCTGGACCTTTCGATCAATTACACCTACGACAGCTGGGACTTCACGCTCGGCGGCGACAACGTGTTGGATTCCTACCCGGAAGAGTTCATCTTCCTCACCTCCAACGGCGGCCAGTTGCCGTATCCGCGCAACGCGCCGTTCGGCTTCAACGGTGCCTTCATTTACGGCAACGTCGGCTACAAGTGGTGATCAAGCAACACCCTTGGTGGTGACACCACGGACTCAACGATACCCCGGTTCGCCGGGGTTTTTTTTGGTCGATACCTTGCGCCGATTTGCGGTGTGGCGCGGCGTTGGCTCAATCCACGTTCAAGGTTTTCTGCGCGCTCGGCGCTTCAATCGGCGCCGACAACTCTTGCTGCAGTCGCGCCGCCACCGGCCAACGCGGCATTTTGCCAAGTGCTTCGATGAGTGCTGACTTCGGCCGCGTCCGAGTTTCTGTGTTGGCGCGCGCTGCGGACAATCGGTACAGGACGATTTCTGCTTCGAGTCGCAGTGGCGCATCGCGCAACACCTCACTGCTGTCGAGCAGCGCCAAGAGTTGATTGGCGTGCAGGACAGCCGCGTCACGCGTGCCAAGGGCCAGCGCCAAACGCATGGTGTCGGCAATCGCGGGCAAGCGGGTGAAGGGGCTGCCGGACTTGAGTGCCGGGTCCTGGGCGAGCAATCGCCGGTAGATCGCATCGGCTTCATCCTGGCGTCCACTTGCTGCGAGCGCGCCAATGTCAGCTCGGGCCCGCGACCCGGCGTCTTCTCCCAAGGCCGAGCGCAACGCCGAGCGCTCTCACTGGCCTGCCTGCTCATGGCGATGGCGCCGAAACAACTTCTGTTCGATTTCGGAAATCAAGCCGCGATGCAGTAGCTTGATGGCAACCTGCTGCTGGAAATCGGCTTCCTCCCTTGTGGCCAGAAACACCAGCGCCATTTCACCCTGGCCGATCAGCTCATGCAGGCGAAATGCGCCGACTCTTCGGCCAATCCATTGCGCATTGCTATCGCTGCCGTCTACATCGAACGCGGCTATTCGATCCGCTGCCGAGCGATCGAGCAAGCCGGTTGAATTTGCCTGCGCGGCTTGCAGCAGGGCCAGAATACGGGCGCGCTGGATGCTGTCGTCGCAGTGTTCATCCAGCCAGCGTCCGCGTTCGTCTGCTGGAAGATCAAGCGCTTGCTCGTATAGCTCGCGAAGAATCTGCATCGACCGGTCACCGCTCCTGATCAGATCCAAGTTTCGTTGAACAATTCGCAGATGCTGCGCAGTGCCTGTTCTCTGGCTTATGCCGGTTCAAACAGTCTTGTTCAGGTGGTTAGCTAGTAGGTGCGTTTTCCGACGCCGTCGCGACATTACCACTGTGCGCACGCGCGACTTCCGCAACCTGCTGCTGGACCAGTAAACACAGAGCCCGGATGACCGACCTATGCCGCTGGGAATTCCCTACGCTGCCAAAGTACAAATTCACCCCGGCAACGACTAGTGCCAACGCTGCGCCAGTGATCGCCTACACTCGCCCTTCCATTCGATACGGGCCTCGGCCCCGGCGCACGATGCAGCATCACGACCACGTTCTTACCCTGGCCTGTCCGGATCGCACCGGAATCGTCTATCGAGTCAGCGGTCTGCTGTTCGAGTTGGGCTGCAATATCCTGGATGCGCAGCAGTTTGGTGACGAAGAAACCGGGCGTTTTTTTCTGCGCGTGCATTTTGCTGCGCCCGCATTGCTCACCGCAGATCGCATCCATGATGAGATTGCCTCGCTGGGCGAGGAATTTGCCATGGATTGGCAGTTGCATGACGCCAGGCGTCGCGCGCGATTGTTGGTGCTGGTCAGCCGCCAAGGTCATTGCCTCAACGATTTGCTGTTCCGCTCGCACAGCCGGCAACTTCCGGTGGATATTGCCGCGATCGCCAGCAACCATGCCGATTTTGCGGCCTTGGCGCATTCGTTTCAGGTGCCATTCCACCATCTACCAGTCGATGCGGACACGCGCGATGCGCAGGAGCAGCGGGTTCTCGACTTGATCGAACGCGAGCGCATCGACCTGGTGGTATTGGCGCGTTACATGCAGATTCTGTCGCCGCGCCTATGCGCTGCGTTGAACGGGCGCGCGATCAATATCCATCACAGTTTTTTACCCAGTTTCAAAGGCGCCAAGCCCTATCATCAGGCACACGCGCGCGGAGTGAAGATCATTGGCGCGACTGCGCACTACGTCACCTCCGATCTCGACGAAGGCCCGATCATCGAACAGGATGTGTCCCGCGTCGACCATGCGATGACACCGCGCGAGTTGATCCGTCTGGGAAGTGACACCGAATCACTGGTGTTGGCACGCGCGGTTCGCCGTCATGTCGAGCATCGCATCCTGCTCAATGGGCATCGCACCGTGGTGTTCCGTTGATTGGGTAGGCGGCGCGCGCCGCGCCACTGGTCTGCACCACACAAGTTGAAGATGCCCCTGTCGCAGAGCCAAATTTCCATGTCACCTACCCACCCCCAAGCTTCCGACTCAACCCAGGCCAATGCGGTATCTGCGCCCGGAAAGCCCTATGTCGTCGACACTGGCAAGGTGCGCTCGCTGCATTTCGATCGAGAGGAAATCCAGAGCGCGATGTGGGTAGCGCGGCCGCATGCCCTGTATCTGGAATACACGCGGCTGATGATGGGCTTCCTGATGTTCGAGCCCAAGCCCAGCGCGATTGCGATGATCGGATTGGGTGGCGGATCGCTGGCGAAATTCTGCCATCACTATCTGGCCGATACGCGCTTGGTGGCCGTTGAAATCGACCCCGAGGTCATCGCATTGCGCGATCTTTTTTGCGTGCCCCGCGATGATGCACGCTGGCAGGTGATTGAGGGCGATGGTGCAGCATTTCTGGCGCGCACGCCCGATGCGGCCTTCGATGTGTTGATGCTGGATGGCTACAACGCGGGTGGTGTGCCAGTGGCGCTGAGCACTCAGACCTTTCTGGATGACTGTCATCGCGTGCTCGGCGAAAATGGCGTACTGGTGACCAACCTGCATGAGGCACATGCCGATTTCGCTGTGCAGGCGGCGCGCGTGCGGCGTAGTTTTGGTGCAACGCTGGAGGTACGCGAAGGTGTTCGCGGAAATTGCATTCTGTTCGCAGGCGGTGCGGCGTTGAGCGCCGCACTGTGTCGGGTGACGATGCGTCGCCCGCAGGATCTGCATCGAGATGCCTGGACCCAGCTCAAGCCAGGGTTCGCGCGCATCTTCGCAACCATCCTGCAGTCGGATTTTGGCGACCCTTCATATCTGTTTCGCGCGCGCGCGCAGCCATAGGGCATGGCGTGCGCGTTGGCCGTTGACCAGTGTTTGTTTCGCCCAGTGACTAACCCGGCTTGTGCGTGCCGAGCGACGCCGGATTTGCCGAAAGTGTTGCCAGTCGATCGAGCAAGCCAGGCTCATCGCCGACGCTGCCGAACAGACGACAGGCGGTGAATTCCCCAAGCTTGCGATAGCTCTCCCACTGCGCCTCGTCGAAAAACTGATCAGCGGTGCTCTGGTGCGGGAAGTCAGGATGTGCGATCTGGTATTGCGCCAGATCGGCCGGCAGGTTTTCGGCGACCACGGTGGGTTTGATGTAAAGCAGCCAGCCGTAGCGATCAGCGTCGGCGACATCGTGACCGTAATCGATGCGGGCGAGCGCAGCGTGTTTCATGCTGGTCTGATTGTTGCCGAGGATGCCGTTGCTGGACTCGCGACGATTGAGGCGACGCAGGTCGTCGAGCGTGCCCAGCGCTTCGACTTTGTCGAGGCAGCGACTGAGTTCAACCGCATCGAGAAATTCGATCTGCGTTGCAAAATCGATGCGCGCTTTGCGCACCAGATTGCCGAGGTCTTCGAACGCGCTGTCGGCATCGCAACCGGCGTCGATGCTGACGATCAGCTTGAGGCGGCGGCGAATCAGCTCGTACAGGCCGAGATTCTCGAAATGACCCCCATCACTAAGGTACCAGCGGCGGGCGTTGGTCCCGGTGTAGGCCGCGGTGAGTTCAGTCTTGAGCAATCCGTAAACCGGAAACAGATGGAACAGCCAATGCGACTGGGGGGACGGCGCTGCGATGCCGCCGCTGCCCTGTACCCCCGCATCCCACCAGTAGCCCAGGCGCACGTTGAAGAAACCGCACAGCATGGCCAACGGCAGGCTGGTGCGGAAGCCAGCACCGGTACTGAACGCGGCGCCGGAAATGCCGATCCAG
Organism: Pseudomonadota bacterium; assembly: GCA_034440555.1. Classification (GTDB taxonomy): domain Bacteria; phylum Pseudomonadota; class Gammaproteobacteria; order Xanthomonadales; family Ahniellaceae; genus 0-14-3-00-62-12. The sequence continues at coordinate 7,342 of JAWXCG010000329.1, read as the reverse complement.
GAAGAGAATGGAAGCACCTCGGTGCGATCCAACGCGGGGCGTCGATGCGTGTCCTTCAGCCCGTCATAGCGATCGACAATGTGATGCCAGAACGAGAATTGGGGATGCGTCTGATTGGGCGGGCGAACGCGCAATCCAAACAGATCGTAAAGCTCCCAGGGTTCGGCATTCGAGAACGGGCGGAAGCCAAGCCGCGGACCGGACTCGTCCGCTTTGGACGGAAAGAACAATCGATCGCGCAGGCGCCGCCTAAACTCATCGCGGGCACTGCTGGTTTTCGCCTCGGCCACTCGATAAGCGCCAGCCTCGTCGCGCCACGGCAGTGCTCTGTCGGTAGTCAGCACGTGACGCGCACCGACGCAGAAACCGAAAGGCCCAACCGACAGCTGCAAACCCTTGCGGTCCAGCTGCTGCACGCCCATCTCGGCATGCAGCGTTTCGTTTAGGCAAACATTGACCAGATGAATCGGCGCGCCCTTGCGCACAATCGCATCGCGCGCATCGGTGCCGGTCACCTGATCATCATTGGCCTGCACTTCGGTAACACCAATGTTGTCGCGGAAGCGGTCGATATTTGACGCACCCAGATAGGCGCGGGCCAACCGTTGCGTATAGATACTGCCCAGGCTGCTGGCGTTGACGAAGCCGCGAAAAAACCCCTGACTGCTGGCCAACACAATCAGGAAGATCGCCGCGTATGCCGGTGCCAGCAGCGTCTGCGGCACCGGCGTGGTGATCGGTCCGAAATTCCACACCAAACCGTGCGCGATGGTGGCCAACGCCACGGCCCAAACCATGAACAGGGCAAATGCGAACAGGGCGAGCAGCGCGTTCAACGGCAGCGCGCGCGCACGCGTGGTGCCGGCATTCAGGCGTTGGTACCACTCCAGAACGCGTGGAGCAAACGCGGCAGCGCCAAGTCCGCTGCCCAGAGCCGTCAGAATCGATCCCAGGTTTTCTCCCGCCGAGAAGTGCGCATAGATGTACGCACCCAGGGCATCAATCAAGTACAGCACAAACGCGGCAGCGATTGGCACCAGCAAGCCGGACAGGGCCTTGGTCAGATGATGTCGTGGCACGCGTGGCCAGGCGCTCTGGTCGCTTCCATCGAGCCGGGTGATACGCGACTGTTCGTTGAGCACGATCAGAATGGCCGAAAATGAAAATACCGCCCACGACACCAGAAACAGCTCGACGAAATCCTGATCGATGGCACGTTCAAGACTAATGAATGCGCCCAACACCGGCCCGCCAAAACGATGGCCGATGTTAAGCATGCCCGACATCGCCGTGAGCACGATGATCAACCCCCACGCCGCGCCCAGCCACCAACGACTCAAGGTTGCGATGGCGCCGGTCAGGTGCAGCCCGAGCATTGCAACCCAGAGACTGAGCACCGCGGTGCGAAACAGCGAAGCGGCATGCCAGACGTTTGCGCTGCCACCGCTGCCGCCATCGACGTTGCGCTGAAACACCAGATAGATGATCAAAGCAGTGATCAGTGCCGGGCCCGGGCCGACGAACAGGATCCGCTTCCATGGCGCGCTGGCCGGGCGCAGATTCGGGATTGTCCAATAGGCCGCTGCGATCGGTGTGAACGCGAACGCAATCATCGCGAACACCAGAAAGTAATAGGGCGAGAAGGAAAGCAGATCGGCACCCTGTGCCGGCCATTGCAGACGCGGCTGCCATACCTCGGTGGCTTCGTTTTGCGGCAACGCGATGTACAACCCCCAGCGCAGCAGCTGCATGGCCAGCAACACCAACATGGCCAGCGTGGCATAAACCATCTGCAGCGAAAGCCAGTTGCGCACCACGGTGGCCAGTGCCAAAAGGTAGTCACCCGAACCGGTCGGCGCCAGATAACGCCCGTTCTCGCGCAGCCAGTGCATCACATGCCGGCCATAGCCTGGAGTGATCGCGTCGCTGCTGGACGCGCCCGCGGACGGCTGCGCAACATCATCGACCAGCACCGCTTCAACATCCGCCGCGTCACGAATCAGTTTGCGCTGAAACAGCTGAGTGAGAAACCCGCCGAAATAGCCGCCACCCGATACCGTGGACAGAAAACCGAAACGCGACAGCAGCGGATCGCTGGCCACGGCCTGCGGGTCCTTACGTTGGCGCGAGATCTTGCTCAGTCCCTGCATGACGCCGAGGCAAAACGTGGCGCTGCGCACTCCGCCACCAGAGAATGCCAGACCGCTCTGGGCGCGCTGGGGGGTGCTCTGCAACGCGGCGCGTTCAGCGGCGCGCAGGCTTTCGGGATACCAGAGCGCGTCGCGATCTTCGACGCGCGAGGGGCGGATCGGCTCAACGTTTTGCACAGCGCCTTGCGGCGCGTTCGGGGGCACAGACATCGCACAGTCTCCATTCGGTGGAAACACACTGCAGCTTCATCCAGCCCCCGGAGCCAGATGCGCCAACGATACGCCGGTTCTCGCTGCAACGCGAGTGCGGCGCCAAGGTCTTCAAGCACCCGTACCTTTTCTTGATATCGACCGGGCGCTGCGCCAGTCTGTGCACCCCATCACACCCCGGTGCGTCGCCGCATGGACTTCGCACATACGGTGAATCTCGCCGCACATATCGGCGCTGGTGGTATCGGCACCCTGATCGGATTGCCGATCCTCGTGCACGACAAGGGGACCGTGCCGCAGATCGCTCCATCCGTCATCGGCACGGCTCTGATCATCTATTTTTTTGTGCAAAACGCGCGCGCACGACCGCGCCCAATGCAATGATTCGCCGCGCTAGGGCTGCGGTGCATGTGCTGCAACTTCTGACTCACTCCGGGATTTGCTCCGGTCCAGAATCGCATCCGCATAAGCACTGGGCTGGAAGCCACGAATCAGCCGGTCGCCCGTGACCAATACCGGCAGGCCGGATTCCTTGAGTTCGTCGAACAGGCTCTGGGCCTGTGGCGACTTGTCCACGACCAATTCCTTGAATGGCACTTGGTGTTCTTGCAGCCACGCGCGCGCCTGTAGACAGTAAGGACAAGTCGAGAGACTGAACAACAACAGCGGTGCATCGGCGCGTTGCAGCAGCGCGCTGCGATCGCCGAACGCCACCGGCGTTGGTGTGTTGATCCAGCGCACCACAGCACTCGCACCACGACCGCCAAATACTCCCAACCCGAAGATCAACACAACCACACACACCAGCAAGGTTTTTCGAGCCATCACCCAATCCTCTAATCGTTAACGCGGGCGGTTGGACGCGATGCCCATGCCGCCCGCCCAGTTCAATCTCAGCAGGCGCGCAGACAGGCGCTCCAGATCCCGCGACACAGGAAGAAATCGTCTCCTGAGGCGCGGCAATCACGGAACTCCGCATTGCAGGCGGCGCGACAGGAAGCCAGCGAGGCATGCGCGGGCTGCGCCACGCCGAAGCCAAAGCCCAGACCCATAACAGCAGCCAATACCGTAGGGGTTACCAACGTCTTTAACGATTGCATGGGATTCTCCAGTTGGAAAAGTCCGCCTCAGGGGTGCTGCGGACCATTAAGGAACTTCTGAACAAGTCCGGAGCCGCGATAGCCCCCTGAGTCAGGGGGCGAAAAACCGCAGGTTTTTTGGGGGTTTGGCAAGCATTTAGCAGTGCGGCGAAGACCAAGTAGTGACTTATTCAGACCTTACTAATGAGGCGTACGTTGGGGACCCAATGCGACATCGCCATAAACTGGCGGGGCGCAGGCGGGTGCCAGCGATGCTGGCAACTTCCCACGCACCGCCAAAACCGCCAGCAACAATGACTGTCGCGCCGCGCGGTGGTCCATGCCGAACCGCGCGCGGTCAAACTACTTAGCTGCAGGCGCGCAGACACGCACTCCAGTCAGTCCGGCAACGGTAGAAGCCGGGATAAGCGCCCTCGGCGCGACATTCTTCGAACTCGATCGTGCACTGCTGCCTGCAAGTCGTGGCCTGCGCATCGGGCGCAACGCCAAAGCCAACGCCGAGACCCAATACCACCGCTACCACCAGGGGCGTTACAAACGATTTGAACGATTGCATATCATTCTCCATGTAAAGGTGAAATCCGCCTCAGGGGTTGTGACGGACCATAACGAGGACGAGTTTTGGTCACGGGGTACGACATGCCAGTTCAGTCGCCAAGGCGAAGACGACGCGGGGCGTCATCACCATGTTCCTTGCGCGAATGAAAACCGCAGCGCCCTGCACGGCTGCACGGGACGGCCTGGTACACGAACCTACGCAGTCGACCGACCCGTGCAGCCGCGTCCGAAAGCGGCCAGCAATTACCTCGCACAGCGACGACACTGCGGTCACTTCCACAATCGCCCAGGTGTCTCATGGACTTCCGCGTTCTTCCCCTCGACGTTGCCCCGCTCCAGCACTTGTTCGGCCTCAGCGACCAAGCACTCGCCGCATTCGGCGCCGAAGCAATGGTCGTTGATCAATCACCGGGCTTCCCCTGCCGTATCGGCCTGCGCGATCCGGAGGTTGGCGCGCGTATGATTCTGCTGAATTTCGAACATCAACCCGGCGCCACGCCGTACCGATCGAGCCACGCGATTTTCATTGAAGACGGCGCCGCTCCGGCCGAACCCGTAGTCAACATGGTCGACGCCTATCTGAGTCCGCGACTGTTATCGGTGCGTGCGTTCGACGCCACTCACCACATGCGAGATGCCGATGTTTGCGAAGGGAATGACGCAGCCGAACTGTTTCGTCGATTGCTCGACCATCCGCAGGTCAGCTATCTGCACGTGCACACGGCACGCCGCGGCTGCTATTTGGCACGGGTCGAGGCGGTGTGACGTAACCTGCTTGGCTGAGGTCAGCCATTAGAAACCAGCGCAAGCGCGAGAAAAACAACGTGGACTTTTCATCTCGTGCGGATTGTCATGTTCGCGGTTAGCTATCGCGCCATGAATGCTCAGTGCCGCACGCGCTTTCGCGCCGAAACCCATCCAACCGCCAGCAGCACGCCGCCGAGCGCAAACAGCCAGGTGGCAGACAGTGTCGGAATGACGGTGGCGCCCGAGCCGAAAATCGTCACCGGCAGGTTTGACGAGATCATCGACGCGGCACCCTGACGAATCTCAATAGACACCCGGTATTGCCCTGGCGCGGGTGCTGAAATTGGCACGCTCATTCGCTCTGCCGGAGGGGGTAGGCCAATGCCGCAAATTGCAAAGTGCGTGATGACGAGTTGAATCTGGTCGCCCGTGACAACCTGACTCAACATACTCCCGAAACCAGCGTTGATCGGAGGACCAAAGGAAAGCACACCACTGTCAGGCCCAGGACCGGGTGTGTAGATGACATCTGTGGGCCAGTCGGCTGGCACACATTCGACTACCTGTGCATTCACTGATGCACCAGGCACAAGCCACAACACCAGGCTCACCCAGAGAAAACGGGTCAAGGTGCATGACGATTTGGCGATCTCCATCAGAAGTTCCTCAGTTTTGGTTCATCCGTGCTACTGCGATGGTGAGAGGGCGACACAACGCTTGGCATACTGCGCTGCGCTCGTCTGCTAAGGGTTCCAGGTAACAACGTTGTTAGCGGGAACCGAATCATTGGCGTCGTGCTTAAGCGTCATGGTGACGCGACCCGTATTGGCGGGAAGCGGTTGCCCGACAGCAACCTGATAAGTCACATCAAACTGAAAGGACCAGGTACCACTCGGCGCAAGTTGACCACTTAGACTGCATCCAGCAATCCAGCGAATGGGAGATGGAACAGGTGTTGGCGTGCCAGGTGTCACGCTTGGAGTCTCTATCGCGGCAAAGCAGAGCGCGGGACTTCCCGGAACGGTATGACTAGCAGAAAGGACGCGCTGCGCCCAAGTAAAGCCCACTTGCACACCCGAAGCTGCAGGCCCGGACAAATTCTTAACCATAACCGTGTGGCGAACCTGACGATGAGTGGAAGACTGATTCAAAATTTGCGCTGTTAGCGTCAGGCGAATATCGCTGCAGAGGCCGGTGGTCAACGGGTTCCCTGTAAGCGCTTGGTACCCCGTTAGCGGCGGGTACTCGTCACCATCCGGTGTCCCGTCGCAATCGGTATCTCCGTGCAAATGACTGGTACCCAGCAACCTCTCCTGCCCATCGATCAGCAAATCGCCATCGGAGTCTTCGTTGGGGAACACATAGCCGAGTAGATTCTGCATGCCGCCCGCCAACTGCTGATAGCCCTGAAACTCCGGCAGGCTCAGTTGTGACCCAAGCAACAACGCATAGCTCTCGTCGAGGTTGCTGTAACGCAGGTACAGCGGCTGAGGCAGCGAGCGGTCCGCGTAGTTGGTGCAGCCATTTGTCGGCACCCCATTGACCGTGCTTGGGCATGCGGCCATCACGTAACCTTCGATCCCGTCCAACAAGTAGGTTCCCTCGCCGCTGCAGAAATCCGTGGTCGTGTAGTAGTTGACGGTAAACGTGTTCGTGGCATATACATGATCGCGCCAGTCGCAGCTAGATGCAAAAAGAAGTTTCTTGAGCGGGATGAGGTTTGTGCTTGAGAACGGGTTTTGCGGTGTAGTGAATACGTAGAACGAAGCACTGGGAATAACCGGCCAACGTGGCAGACTGGGGAACGCGTAACCGTCCAGAGGCCCGTAGGTTACGGAAGGTACTGGCGCCGCCTCGTCTATACTGATGCCGTCGAGAGAATAGGGGCGAGCGAATGCCTCTGGGAAGTCGAAGTGACACTCGGGTACCCCCGTCGAGAGTTCCTGACAAAATGGCGTCACCATATACTCGCCGTAGACTGCGGCAGCTGCCAACGTGGGATTGGTCGTGTACAAGCGATCTTTGTCGACAAGGTTTCGCAAAACGAACATCGGTGTCAAACGATTACGAAGCTGAACACCACCGCTCGTCCCAAGTAACCGCTCTGCTAACAGACCGGCATTCGGCAAACCATAGCCCGTTACACTGTTGTGAACGCCGCCGCCGCTGGCGGTGTTTTGCATCAACGGCACCAGCTGAATCTTTGGAAGTGTTGGGTAGATGGATCGTGCCAAGCCCAGAACTCCAGAAACGTGTGGCGCGGACATGGACGTTCCAGTGCAGTAGCCGTAGCCGTCCGAACTCGTGGAGAACAGGTCATCGCCGCAGACATTGGGGAAATAGGGCGTTCCAGAGGGCACGCTGGACACGATCCGGCGTGCAGGCGCCACAAAGCTTTGCTCATTGCCCGAATTTGATCCGCACTCAAACGTGGTATTTGGGCCGGGGTTCGACACCTTTGGGCATCCGTTAGGCCAGTCGCCGACTTCCTCTCCGTAAAGCGTTTCGTCCCACAACAGTCCGCCTACGTCCATGGCGGTTTCAAGTCTGAAGTGCAACACCGAGTGTGAGTTTGTG
>JAWXCG010000328.1:0-3251 GCA_034440555.1 Pseudomonadota bacterium | reverse complement strand
GGCGCTGAGCTGAATTGGCGGCGGTGCGTCTCGTCCGCAGACGCACCCGCCCGGCCTACGACGCAGGCACAATGTGACTAGCGATTCGGCCGATCGGCCCGCGCGCAACGCATCATCGCGTCCGCGCATGCCGCGCACGGTTTGGATTCTCGGTTGGGTGAGTCTGTTCACCGATGTGTCCAGCGAGCTGGCGCATGCGTTGCTCCCGCTCATGCTCATTGGGGGCATGGGGGCCAGCGTCCTGATGCTCGGGCTGATCGAGGGACTGGCCGAAGGCACCGCGGCGTTCTGCAAACTGTTCGCCGGTCGGCTGAGCGATCTACTCGGTCGGCGCAAACCGTTGATCGTGCTTGGCTACGGATTGTCCGCGTTGACCAAGCCGCTGTTTCCGCTGGCCAGCGTGCCTTTTCAGGTGCTGCTCGCGCGCGTGCTCGACCGCATCGGCAAAGGCATACGCGGCGCACCTCGGGATGCGTTGCTGGCCGATGTCACGCCACCGGCATTGCGTGGCGAAGCCTATGGCCTGCGCCAGTCGATGGACACCGTCGGCGCAGTGCTCGGGCCGCTTCTCGCGATTGGCCTGATGCTGTGGCTGGGCAATGCGCAGCATGCCCTGTGGTTTGCCGCCATCCCGGCGGCGATCGGTGTGCTGATTCTGGTGCTTTACCTGCGCGAGCCGGAGCAACGCGCCGCGAGCGACAAGCCGCTGCTCAGTACGAGCGCGTGGCGCGAGTTGCCACATTCCTTTTGGCAAGTGATCAGTGTTGCCGCGCTGATCGGGCTGGCGCGCTTTGGCGAAGGTTTCCTGATTATTCTCGGCAGCGACCGCGGCCTTGGCCTGCGCTGGGCGCCATTGGCATTGGCGGTGATGAGTGCGGTGTACGCGCTATCGGCCTGGCCGGTCGGGCGACTTGCCGATCGCATGGACCGTCGCGGTCTGTTGTTGGTGTCACTGCTGATGCTGGTCACTGCCGATGTATTGCTGGCTTTTGATCTGGGGCCCTGGGGTTTTATTTTGGGGGTGGGCGTCTGGGGCCTGCATCTGGGATTCAGCCAGGGATTGCTGTCCGCGATGATCGCAACGTCGGCACCGGCGACACTGCGTGGCACCGCCTTCGGGGTTTTTCACGCGGTTGGCGGCGTCACTGCGTTGTGCGCCAGTGTGCTCGCCGGCGCCTTGTGGCAATGGTTCGGGCCCACCAGCAGCTTCATCGGCGGAGCGTTGTTTGCCGCGGCCGCGATTGTCGTGTTGTCGCTGCAGCGATCGCCCCGCGCGCCGGCCTAGAGTTCGAAGAATGTGGGATGCGGTAGACGCAGTGAGCCGCATTGATCGCGGCTGTCGCCATGATTGTTCGACGGCCAGTGCTGCGGTTCACCGCGTTCACCACATTCTGCGTGCTTGAATAGAGTTCGCACAACAATTCAAATTGTGGCAGCGGCGCCAGCAAAATCGTTTTGCCGCCACGCCTCGAACACGACAATGGCGACCGTGTTGGACAAATTCAAACTCCTGTTGTGCGGTTGCATCGGCAGGCGCAAACACTGCGTCGCGGGCAATTCATCCAGCAAGGATTGCGGCAGACCGCGCGTCTCGGGCCCAAACACGAAGGCATCACCGGGCGCGTAGCGTATCGAGTCGTAGCGCTGGCGGCCGCGCGTGGACAGTGCAAATAACCGCGCGGGCGTGGCCGCTTCGATGAATCCGGCCATGTCCTCATGCACATTGAGCTTGGCGAACTCGTGGTAATCCAGCCCAGCGCGACGCATCTTGGCGTGATCTATCGCAAAGCCCAGCGGACGAATCAGATGCAGCTGGCAACCCGTATTGGCGCACAGCCTGATGACGTTGCCGGTGTTGGGCGGGATTTCAGGTTGATACAGCACGACATGGAACATCGATGCGCCCAGGAATTGCGAGCGCACATCTTAGCCGTCAGCAATGCCCTCAAGCCGACTGCGCGCATCAGCCGCGGCGCGGACCCAGCGAGGCCGGCAGCATCTGCCGCCACGACCCGGATTGAGGGGCCGCGGGGGCCTTGTCGATGATGATGATCACCGGAAACTCCGCCAATACCTCGTCAGCGACCACGTCGTTGCCGATTTGTCCCTCGAGCGTGGGCTGCAACGCAATGGCGCAACCCAACAGCGCAAACAGGGCGCCGGACATGGCGAAACGGCGGATCTGGGTGTTCAATGGCATGGCGTTCTCCTGGTGCACGGGTTATAGATGCAGTCTTCGTGCCAGCGGTTTGAATTATTTATATCTTTGTTTTACCGAGCGTTTTTCTGGAATCGAGTAGGGCGGTGTCCGGCCCCGGACGAGTCCGCTGTCCGTCCGTGGACGCCGGTGTACGCCAGGGTGCGACCGGCGCAAGCAAGGCCGACCGCAATTGGCCCCGCGACTACTGATTGGTTGCTTCGTCGCCGCTATGCTTTTCGACCTTGTGGATAACCACAACTCTGTGCTGACTGTCGGCATCTTCTGCATGCAGGTCCGCCAGCGATTCAAGGTCGGCTAAATCCGCAAGACCCCCGCGCGCACGTCAACGCTTACGTCGGTAGCGCCGGCATCGCCGCGCTTGACGACAATGACGCGCTTCTGATGACTTTGCGCGCCTTCAGGGTGTGTGCCACCGTTGCCGCCATGAACAATCACCCGTTTTTGGTGTGCACCGTCGCCATGGACACGTACATCAGATCCGCCACCGGTTGCGAGTCCGTTGGGGTTCGGATACGGAACTTTCACCGTGTTTTCGGCGGTTTCGATACTCAGTCCGTTTTCGGTGCGGCGCACGGTGACCGGTGTACCGGCATCGGTGTAAAACCCGCGTGATTCCCCTGCCGCAAGTTCGCCCTCGAACGTCAGCGCTTGCATCTGTTTGTCTTTGCCCATCAGCTTGATTAAGGTGGTGTTGCTGCCGGCTTCGCCAGCTTGACTGGCGCCTACCAGGCTGGTCAATGCGAGCGTAGCTGCGCCACGTGCAAGTTTCGAATTGAGCTTCACTCTTGGTCTCCCGGTTGAAGGCGCGGCGTATGCGCGCTTACCAAGAGATGCAGCACACCTGTGTTTGGTCGCAGCCGGGGATTTTCTGCACGAGTCGCAGGCCGAGAATGCGAGCGTTGCCGCGAGCTAGGGAACCCCTGAACAAGTTCGGAGCCGCGATAGCCCCCTGAGTCAGGGGGCGAAAAACCGCAGGTTTTTGACCAGCTCCGCTGTTGAGAGCGGGGTTTGGCAAGCAATAAGCAGTGTG
>JAWXCG010000327.1:0-5725 GCA_034440555.1 Pseudomonadota bacterium | reverse complement strand
GCTGCTGCTGTGCGCGCTGGCCACGCCGGGTTATGCCTACATTACCGCCGAGTCGGAGAGCAATAATTCCGAAGGCAACGCCGATGGGCCGGCCGGCCCGGCTTCGGCCATCAGCGGAACGATGTCCAGCCGAACCGATATCGACTGGTTCTACTTTGACCTCCCCACCGTCGGCGCGATCGACATCAGCCTCAATCACGGCAGCAGCAATGATTTCGACTGGGCGTTGTACGCAGCAACCGGTCCAGCGCTCGCCACCGGTGCCAGCAGCGCCATCCCGCAAACTGGTAGTTACAACGCCAGCGCAACCGGCCGGTATTACCTGAAGCTCAACGCTTATCGCGGCAGCGGCAGCTATACACTCGATGTCAGCTACGCGACCAGTGGCGGTGGCACCACCGGCTGTGGCTCCGGCACGCGCCCAGGCAAGCCGAGCAATCTGCAGACCTGGATCGTCGGCGATGTACTCAATGCAACGCGCGCGCCGATCGGCGGGCCGGCGATGTTGCTGATGGGTGGCGGCAGTGAAGTCGACAGTGCGTTCTCGCAACGCGCCTTTCCAATTGCCAACGGTGGTGATGTGGTGATCCTGCGCACCACTGGCAGCGATGGCTACAACGCCTATCTGTACAACCTGGTGAGCGGCACGCTAAAGCCCAATTCGGTCGAAACCTTGCTGGTCGATACGGCGGCCAAAGCAAACTCCAGCTTCGTCGAATGGACGCTGTGCAACGCCGAATTGATTTTCATGGCCGGTGGCGATCAGTCGGCTTATCTCAACGCCTGGAAGGACACACTCGTTGAATCGGCAACGCGCATTGCCTATCAACGCGGCGGCGTAATCGGCGGCCTGTCCGCGGGCCTCGCCGTGAGCGGCCAATACATTTACGATCCCGATGGGGTGACCGCAGCCACCAGCGCCGAGGCACTCGCCAATCCATATCGCAGTAGCATGTTGTTCTCCACCGGGTTTCTCGACTTGCCGCTGATGCAGGGCATGATCACCGACACCCACTTTGCGCCGCGTGATCGCATGGGCCGGCTGCTGGCCTTCATGGCGCGGCTGCGGCAAGACGGCACGGCGCCCAGCATCGTTGGCCTCGGCATCGATGAGGCGACCTCGATGTTCATCGATCGCAGCGCTCTGGGCTACGTCGATGGCACCGGTGCGGTGTATGTCTTGCACGAAGAGAGCGACACCGTGCGAACGCAAGTCAGTGCCGGTCAAGCGCTGGTCTATCGCAACGTAAAGCGCACCAAACTGATCAGCGGGCAGCGCTTTACCTTCGCCGACCGAACCCACACCGGTACCCGTATCAATCTGAGTGTGGATGCGCGCACAGCGCCGCCGCTATCACCGGCAAATCCTTACTGAGCCCAAGGCTCAGGGGCAAAGGCAGCCGGGTGCGCCCGGCTGCCGTGTAAGGCGCCAGTGCGCCAAGGGGAGCTGGACATCCAGCTATGCGAATGATGCTTCGACTGGATGGACAACCACCGCAAGACGCAATCGGTCCCTCGGAATCGGGAAGAGCTGTGGAGGCACTTGACGCCCAAGCCTGCACATTCTCCTCCAGCTGGTCGCGGTCAAATCAAACCAAAATTTGGCGACCGTGCCGGTAGCTCGAGCACGCAGCGCATAAGCGTGTGGCTGTCCATATTCTGTCGCCCACACATTGATCGGCGCGAGCCGCGACTGCCGCAACGCTGTCCAAGGTCGGAGCAATCGTCCGGCGCATCCTCACTTCTTCGGCGGCGTGGTCGGTATTGATGGAGGCGGGGTACACGTGGGGCGGCACTCAATCTGCGGTGGGTCGTCAATGTCCATATGGTTGTTACCTTGACGCCACTGTGGAACCCAGGCGTCCGACACAGTATTCGGACACAACGGGCAATTGGCCTGAGGCGGGTCGTCGAGCATCGCCCAGGTGAGTGTGTCCGTCTTCGACGAGTGTGTAGGTTCATAGGAAGGCGTCACCTTGCCGTCGGCCATCGCGTCGGGGGCAGTGATGAGAAAGTTGGTGGATTCATGTCCGCGCAACCCCATGCCAAAGGACGCGCTATCGTTGAGGTCGCGCCCAGCCCCTTCGCTTGGCGACAAATCCGACATCGGATCGTCGGCTGTGGCATTGAGAATCAACGTGTGCTGGTCGACATCGCCATCGACGTCCTTGGCGGAGTCGCCGTCCTGCGACGCAACGATGAGTTCCTGTTGCTGGGCCCAGCTGATTGCGCTCGGGCATAGTGCGACCATCGCGCTGAGCAAAAGCGTCAGGGTGCGCATGGGTCGGGCTCCTTCGGTCGGGTGAGTGCAATCAGGGGCTTGTCGTCGGGCGGAATGCCGGGTGCGCGCTCGACAAACTCCGCCCAGGCCAGGAGCGCATTGCGTTGGTAGCTTTCGCGCATCTCCTTTTGCGCAGCGTCGGTGTTGCATTGCATGAGCCGGTTGGCCAGCGCTGAGTAGTAAAACGCACTCGACCAATTGCGTCGACTACGTGCAAGCAAGTCGGTATCGTCCGCGCTGCCACGTTTCTTTATCGCGACATAGAGGTCATTCAGGTCCTGGGCGTGGAGCGCGGCGCGTTTCGACAAAGCGTTGACTTCCATCGCATTGCCGCCTTGCTCCATCAGCATCACTGCGGCCTTGGAACACATGCGCGCAATATTCAGATGTACTTCGGCCAACAAGTCGGCATGCGGCAGCTTGTCGCGGTCGACATTCCAGAACTCGGTGCACGAGTCGAGCACCAGATTCTTCGCACGCGCAGTGTTATCCACGCCTTCGCCACGCGATCGGTAGGCAGCATCGGCGCGATCGGCATCGCCGCGCAATTCCACGACTCTCTTCCTGGTCGGATCGGATCCGCATTCATAGCCCATCGCTTTACCGATGGTGGGGAAGGTGCACGGACGGCCAATTTCGACAATCAGCGCCACGCAGATTGCGACAACGACCAGGACTACGCTCCATTGCAGCACCTGCAGCGCGAGCGGATTGGTGATGAATTTCTCGGCCGCCCCGGTCATGCCGGCGGCCGCGACGCCGACTATCAAAATCAAAATCGCCCCGATGATCGGAACGCCGCCGGCATAGGCACCACCAGCGGCGACGAAGGACAGGAGGCTGATGGCTTTCGGCATCCAATGCCAACTGCTGGGGGTCTTCTCCTTTGCGGCGGCTTTCTTATCCCCAGCAGCTTTCGCTGGCGGCGGTGGTTCGACCGGCAACGGTGCAATCGGCGGTTTGGGCGAAGCTTTCTTCCTGGTCATCGCGACCTCCAGTCTGGTGGTTTGGATGAAATCAGTGGCGACTTGCGGCACAAGCGAAAGTAAACGCCACGCTGGCGAACATGTCGCAGCTCAAGACGAAGGAGGCGATGCGCCAATGAGAATTCTGATCGGCACACGGGTGCACTGCGGAGCCAACAGCCAGCTACAACGCAATGACATCAGGATGGCAACGCTCACGGGGCACGCTCCACGGTGACAAAGAAGTCACGTCATAAGATAGGAAGGGCCCACGCGAGAAATGTCTCGCGCATCCCCTGGTCGCGCCCAATCGCGGACGCCCGTCTGCCCCCCGGGACAGACGCAGTCAGGCTACGCCGGAAAAACAGTGCTTGTCAACGACTCGGTGTGCCACATCTGCGGATTTGGGAGCGCACGCCGGGCGGGATAAACGCGCGCGAAAGCCGCAGTTGCATCCGCTCACCTCAGGCGCCCGCGCAGTCACCATCCATTGGCCTTCACTCCAGTCCCGCCACAACTTGTGCCCGCCGCCAGGCCACCTCGATTGCGAAAGCTGGGCCAGGAGCTGCCGCCGTCGTCCTTGGTATGCTCAGACCTTGAACACGCATCGCTCGCCAATCGCCCATGGCAGCGCGCGCAATACGCAACAGGGAACCCCAACTTCATGGCACGGACCAAAGCCAAACCGAGCGACAGCGCCGCCAATATCGGCTTCGAGGCCAAACTCTGGCTGGCGGCAGACAAGTTGCGCAACAATATGGATGCGGCCGAGTACAAGCATGTGGTGCTTGGGCTGATCTTCCTCAAATACATCTCCGACAGTTTTGATGAACATCACACCAAGCTGATGGAAGGGAAGGGCGACTACGAGGGCGCTAATCCCGAAGACAAAGATGAATACCTTGCGGCGAATGTGTTCTGGGTGCCGAAGGAGGCGCGCTGGGCGCATCTGCAGGCCAATGCCAAGCTGCCGAGCATCGGCAAGGATGTCGATGATGCGATGGTCGCACTCGAACGCGACAACGTGCGGCTCAAGGGCGCACTCAACAAGAACTACGGCCGCGCCGATCTCGACAAACATCGTCTGGGCGAGTTGATCGATTTGATCGGCTCTATCCAGCTCGCCGACGTGGCCAGCCGCTCCAAAGATTTGCTCGGCCGCGTGTTCGAATATTTCCTCACCCAATTTGCTTCCGCGGAAGGAAAGAACGGCGGCCAGTTCTACACGCCGTCCTGCGTGGTGCGCCTCCTCGTCGAGATGCTCGCCCCCTACAAAGGCCGCATCTACGATCCCGCCTGCGGCTCCGGCGGCATGTTCGTGCAGTCGGAAAAATTCGTCGAATCACACGGCGGCAAGCTCGGCGACATCAGCATCTACGGCCAGGAAAGCAACCCCACCACACGCCGCCTCGCGGTGATGAACCTCGCGCTGCGCGGGATCGAAGCCGACTTCGGTCGCGAACAGGCCGACACCTTTCGCCGCGACCTGCATCCGGATTTGCGCGCCGACTACGTGCTGGCCAATCCACCCTTCAACGATTCCGACTGGCACCGCAAAGACGACGACGTGCGCTGGCAGTTCGGCGTCCCGCCCAAGGGCAACGCCAACTTCGCCTGGGTGCAGCACTTCATTCATCACCTCGCGCCCAACGGCTACGCGGGTTTTGTGCTTGCCAACGGCAGCATGTCCTCCAACCAATCCGGCGAAGGCGACATCCGCAAGGCCATCATCGAAGCCGACCTCGTCGACTGCATGGTCGCCATGCCCGGCCAACTTTTCTACAGCACGCAGATTCCCGTCTGCCTGTGGTTTCTTGCGAAAAGCAAACACGACGGCAAACGTCGCGACCGCCGCAAACAAACACTCTTCATCGACGCCCGCAAACTCGGCACCCTCATCGATCGCGTCCACCGCGATCTGCTTGAGCCCGACCTCCAGAAAATCGTCACCACGTACCACGCCTGGCGCGGCGATTCAGCGCCGGCTTCTGCGACTGCCACGGATGGCGGAAGTGCCGGCAAAGCAGGAGCGATTGCCGGCCAAATCCTCGCCTATGAAGATGTTGCTGGCTTCTGTAAGTCAGCAACATCGCAAGAAATCGCCGCGCACGGCTTTGTGCTCACCCCCGGCCGCTACGTCGGCGCCGAGGAAGTCGAAGACGACGGCGAACCCTTCGAGGAAAAGATGTCGCGCCTCGTCAAAGAACTGCATGCCCAATTCGCCGAATCCGCGAAACTCGAAGCCCAAATCAAACGCAACCTGGAGGGCTTAGGCTATGGCATCTAAGAAAAAGCCCGCAACGCATGTTTCGTCGGGCGACTTTGACTCGCTGGTTACCTCCATCGTCCACTTTCACCGGCAGACCAGGGATTTCGCCACTAAGGGCCAGCGAAACAATTAATACAGTAGTTTTGTCGTCACTATGCCTTGCGTAGTTCGTTCCAGCTAACGCTGCAATCAGGCAGAACCCGAGTGTTT
>JAWXCG010000326.1:0-28723 GCA_034440555.1 Pseudomonadota bacterium | reverse complement strand
TTGCGCCGCGGCGGCGACAAATGCGCGCAAAATGGCAACGCCCTCGCTGCGTTTGCTGTGATCGAGGCTGGCAATTTCGCGTAAGCGCCGATCGGCGCTGGGCGCTGGCAGTTCAAGCGCGGCGAGAATAGCGCTGCGCTCGCTATCCAACAGGTTGCGCCACGGTCGCGGCGTCTTGTCGTTGCGGCAGGTACCCAGGCGACCGGGCTCTGCGCGCGTGCAGAGGCTGTCGAACACATCGAACATCGCATCGGCATCGATTTCACGATTGCCGTTCTTGCGCAAAGCTTCGGTCAGCAGCGCGCGCACGCTCTCGAGCCTGGGCGCACGTTCGCCTTTCAGCCACAGTTTTGGAGACAGTGCGTGCGCCATGGCGGCATCGTCGATCCGATAGCGTGGCGTACCACGCGCGCCACGGAAAGACGACGGCGTGCTGTCGCAGTCACTCAACGTCAGACTGGAGCAGATATGCATTGCACCACCCGCCAGAAACATCTCGCGTGGATGCGCGCGCGTAACGGAAAGGCACAGCAGCAAGACGACGAACGCAAGAATTCGGATCACGATACGGCCTCAGAGTGCGGAAATGAGTGGCGGAGTAAACCTACTGCGACTCTACGCCGTGTTTCGGGCAGCGACCGTAACGGCTAGCAGGTCGAAGTTGCAAGCAGCCACTTGACACGTACGCGAGTTCAGTTGTATCAATCGCTTACTTGGAATGTCGGCTGCCATGACCAAACCGCGCAACTACATCCGTCACCTTGGCCGGGTTTTTTACCTGAGCGAGTGGTGGGACGAATAGTTCCTCTGAGCTGACCTAGGGCCGCGCCGCGGCCCGTGTTGCGTCGTGTGTTTTCGGCGCCAATCGACTCTATTCATATCGTGACGTCTTCGGGCGTTCACGTCCATGACCTGTCCAGGGGATACTCATGTTGCTCTCTAAACCGCTTGCCGTCGCTGTGGCGATGGCGCTCAGTACTGCCGCATTCGCTCAGTCGCCAGCCAATGCGGACGCTACCTCATCCGACCAGAACGAAACGCCTGAGGCGCTCGAAACCTTGGTGGTAACCGGATCCAACCTTAAAGGTGTAGATCTCGCCGAGTCGCAACCGGTGGTGGTCTTCAGCGCTGAAGACATCAAAGAATCGGGTGCGCAATCGGTCACCGATCTGATCTCCCAGTTGTCGGAAACGGGCGGCGGAACCGGAAATTTCAGCACCGCGACGAGCGGCGCCAAGCAGGCCGATTCACCCGCCGGATCGGCGGGTATCTCTCTGCGTGGCTTGGGCACTGCGTCAACGCTGACGCTGATCAACGGTCGCCGCATCGCCTCGGCCTCGTTTGCCAACAGTTCGCAAAACTTCGTCGACGTGAACATGATTCCGCTGTCGGCGATCGACCGCGTCGAAATTTTGACGACGGGTGCATCGGCGATTTATGGCGCGGATGCGGTGGCTGGTGTCGTCAATTTTGTTCTGCGCGAAGATTTCGATGGCATCCAGGGCAGCCTCAGCCACGGTGAGTCGGAAGCGTCCAGCAACGATGCACGCAGCACCGCCAATTTCGTTTGGGGCAAGAGCAGCGACACAGGCCACGCTTTGATCGTGGCGGACGTGTATCAGCGCGCCGCACTCTACGATCGCGATCGCGCCAGTACGTCGATCCAGCAGCCCAACCGTTCACAGCAGGGCATCTATCCCAGTTTCAGCAACGAATTCGATGACTACTTCGAGTTGGTGGAACGCAGCTGCCCGGATGCGCAGCGCCACGATGACAGTCCGTTACCTGCCGGTGACTTCGGTGAGTACTGCGAGTTCAATCGCAATCAGTTCACCGCTACCGATCCGGCGTCGCGTCGCATTGGCGTACTGGGCTCGTTTGGATACAGCTTTTCGGATTCCTTGGAATGGTTTGCCGACGTCTCATTGGGGCGCAGTGAATCGAGCGCGAACAGTGAGCCGGCGCCCTGGGATGAACTGCTCGATCCGAATCATCCGAACTTGCCTGCCGAACTGCGCGCACGCTTCGAGTTCGACCCTGCCGAAGAGGGTTTGTTGGCGTTCGGGCGTTTCGTGGCGCCGCGCACTGTGGATGTCGATACCGATGCCGCACGCGTGCTTTCCGGATTGCGTGGCAAGATCGGCGATTGGAATTGGGAGTCAGCGTTCAGTGCCGCGCGGTCTGAATCCGAGCAGGTAGCGTCGGCAGGTATCTACAACGTCGAACGTTTTCGCGCGGCGCTGTTCGGCGAACTCTGCGCCGATGGCAGCACAAGCTGCAGCCCAGGCAGCGGAGGGCTTTACTACAATCCGTTCGGCGGCGCGGTGAATAACTCTCCCGAGTTGCTGGCCTTGCTCGCTGAGCGCGTACCGCGCGCCGGCGAGAGCAAGCTGTATAGCTGGGATGCCAAGTTTGATGGTGCGCTGGGGCAGATCGGCGACCGGGATGTGCAATGGGCGTTTGGTGTCGAAGCTCGGCGCGAAGAAATCCAGGACAGCCCGTCGCCACTGGCTACCGCAGACGAAGACGGCAACGTGCCCGTTTATGGATTTGGCTCAACTGCGGCGTCTGCCGATCGCAATTCCGAGGCATTGTTCGTCGAATCCTTACTGCCCTTGGCCGACACCCTGGATCTGCGGCTCGCCGGCCGCTACGACCACTACTCCGACTTTGGTGGCGACTTCAATCCGGCGGTCAGTCTGCGCTGGCAGCCGAACGATGTGTATCTGGTACGCAGCGGTTGGAACTCGTCGTTCCGAGCGCCGTCACTGGCGCAGGTGGGAGCGGGCACGACCCTGAGCTCGGGGCGTCTGCCCTGTGCTCCGGGCAGCGAATTCGCGACGACCTTGTGTGGTGGACGCACCACCGACCAGGGCTACAACTCCGAGGTCTACGGCAATCCAGATCTCGCCGCCGAATCAGCGAAGGCCTGGTACCTGGGTTCGGTGTTCAACCTGGGCGAAGACACCACTTTGTCGGTGGACTACTGGAACTTCAAACAGAACGACCTCGTCGATATCGATCCTCTGGATCTGTTCCGCCGCGCCCTGCTCGATCCCTCCCTGGTCTACGCTCGCGACGCATTGCCGCGCGGTCAGGTCGGCATTGAAACCCGTAATGGCACCATCAACAGCCGCTTGAGCTTTGTGCAATTGCAGTTGACCAATGTGGGCGAGCAGAACACCGACGGTCTGGACATCTCGCTCACGCACGATTGGGATGCGGGCACAGCAGGCGAGTTCCGCTTCTATACCGACGCCACCTGGACGCGATCCTTCGAGCGCTCGGAAAGCTGCGATGCGCAGGCGCCCAGTACGCGACGCGGAGCTGGCGCATGCATCAATGGTCAGCGCCTGGTCGATCGTACCGGTGAGTTTCGCTATCCCGAGTGGCTGGCGACCGCAGGTGTACGCTGGCGTTACGGCGACTTCAGCACGCGTTTGGCAGCTGACTACACCGATTCGTACTACGACGATGATCAGCGTGCTGGTGTGCCGGCTGGCCGCAAAGTGGCCTCGTGGACCGTGCTCGACTTGAACGTCGGTTGGTCGCCCAGCGACGCGCATTACGTCGCGCTGGGTGTGCGCAATCTGTTCGACCGCGATCCGCCATCGGCGCTGGGTTCGGGCGCAGGCGTGGATCTGTTCCATCATAGTTCGATGGGAAGGTTCTACACGATGAGCTACGAATACCGCTATTGATCGTTGCCACTTGATGTTGCCGTATCCGATCCTGCACGGGTCGGATACGCGCAGCAGGATTGCGCGTCTTCTTCGATTGCCTGCCGTGTTGGCGTGCCTGTTGCTCCCTTGTCCGGATTCCCCATGAACCAGCCCATGCGTCGTCGCGATCCCAATACTTTGCTGATTCTGTTCGGGGTGGCAGTTCTATTTGCTTTGATTATTCCCTTCGTGCCGTCGGGTTCGTTTCTTAACGATGTGCCGATCTCGTTGGAGAGCTTTCGCTATGACCCGTCACCCTCGGCGTTGACGCTGTTTTCCTATGGCGAGCATCGCGGCTTTTTGAATTTCTTGTTCGAAGGCTTCACCTCTGGCGGCCGTAACGGCGCGGCGGTCGGTGTGATTGCCTTGGTGCTGCTCATCGGCGGTGCCTTCGCGATCATCAATGCCACCGGCGCCATCGACCGTGGCCTGAAGCGGCTCGTGGCGAAAACCGGGCACCGTCCCTCATTGCTGCTGGCGTGCTTGTTCGTGGCATTTTCGCTGGGCGGCGCGGTGTTCGGCATGGGCGAGGAAACCATCGCCTTTCTTGCGCTGCTATTGCCATTGATCGATCGGCTTGGTGTACCAAGGCCGTGTGCCGTGATGGCGACCTATCTGGCCAGCCAGATTGGCTTCGCCACCTCGTGGATGAACCCCTTCAGCGTGGTGATTGCGCAAGGTATCGCCGAATTGCCGCCGCTATCGGGCGCGCCGTTCCGCATCTCGATGTGGGCGACATTTACCACGGTCGGTGTCCTGTTTACGGTCTATTACGCACGCAAGCATCGCCTTGAACCCCAATCCTCAGACACCGATGACCTGGTCGTCGACACACCGATGAATTGGGCGGACAACACGATCTTCCTGCTGGTGCTGGCGACCGTGGTCTGGATCGTCTGGGGCGTGATGGTGAAAAGTTACTATCTGCCCGAGATTGCCACGCAGTTCTTTACTCTGGGTCTGGCGGTGGGCGTCATCGCTTGCATTGACCGACGTCTCACGGCCAACGGCGTAGCCGACAGTTTCATTGAGGGCGCGCGTCAGATGGTGCCCGTCGCCATGGTGATCGCTGCCGCGAAGGGTTTGGTGTGGCTACTCGGTGGTGCCGATGTGCATCAGCCTTCGGTGCTCAACACTTTGCTGTACGCCATGGGTAACGGCTTGAATGGTTGGCCCGAACACGCCGCGGCTCAGGGCATGCTGGCGACACAGCTGATCTTCAATATTTTCATCACATCGGGTTCGGCGCAGGCCGCGGTGACGATGCCCTTGATGTCGGGGCTTGCAGACCTGGTTCTGGTAAGTCGGCAAGTCGCGGTGCTGGCGTTTCAACTGGGCGATGGGCTGACGCACTTGGTAATACCCACTTCCGCGGTGATGATGGGCGCGATCGGTGTGGCCGGTTTGAGTTGGAGCGAATGGGTGCGTTGGATATGGCGATTCGAGTTGCTGCTGATTGCCATGGCGTCGGCCTTCGTTGCGTTGGCAGTGGCCATTGGCTATGTCTGAGAAAATGCAGGACCGAAGCTCATTGTTGCTGATACGCAATGCACGCAGATACGCACCCGAGTACATCGGCGTCGGCGACATTCTGATCGGTGGCGGGCGAATTTTATCGTTGCAATCCGGCATTGAGCCTGGGCACGGTGTGCCTTGTCGCGTCATCGCCGCCGAGGGGCAGTTGGCCGTACCGGGCTTCGTTGACTCGTTGGCTCATATCTCCGGTGGCGGCGGCGAAGGCGGATTCGCTTCTCGAACGATCGCGCTGTTGCCATCCCAGGCATTCGCTGCGGGGGTGACCACGATGATGGGCGCGCTCGGCACCGATGATGTGACGCGCAGCCACGCCGATCTGTTGGCGAGCGCACGCGCTCTCAACGCGCATGGGCTCAGTGTCTATGCGTTGACCGGTTCCTATCGGGTGCCGGTGCGTACGCTCACCGGCAGCGTGCGCGACGACCTGGTGCTGATCCCGGATTTCATTGGCGTCGGTGAACTGGCCATTGCCGATCACCGCGGTTCGCAGCCAAGCGTGGAGGAACTTGCACGAATCGCCTCCGATGCGCGGGTGGGAGGATTGTTGGCGGGCAAGGGCGGCGTGGTCCTGGTACACGTTGGCGATGCCGCGGACGGTCTGGATTCCATCGATCTGGCAAGCCAGCGATATCCCGTACCGATGCGGCAATGGCACCCCACCCATATCAACAGACAGCGTGCGCTCTTGCTGCAGGGCATCGATTGGGCGCGGCGTGGCGGCAGTGTAGATCTGACCACGAGCACCACTCCGGAATGCATTGCTTCGGGAGAGGTGCCAGCAGCCCAGGCGTTGGCCGAATTGCTCGCCGCGGGCGTGGCGATCGAGCGCATCAGTATGAGCTCGGATGGTCAGGCCAGCCTGCCCCATTTCGATGCGCATGGCACGCTGCTCAGTATGGGCGTGGCGTCGCTGTCCAGTCTGAGTGAGGCGATGTTCGACGCGGTTCGTCATCATGGAGTGCCGTTTGAAAGCGCATTGCGCGCCATAACGGCGAGTCCCGCGGGCATCTGGGGATTGAAGCGCAAGGGTGTTCTGAGCGCTGGCGCCGACGCCGATGTAGTGCTGCTCGATCCGGACACCCTGATGCCGTTGACTACCATTGCGCGCGGAAGATTGCAGACGCCGATCCTGTGAAGTGATTGAGCTCGGAGGTGAATGGCATTCGTTCTAGCACTGGCAAGCAATGCGGTGATTTGCGCTGATCCTCGGCCGCAGCGGCAACAGCAGCATCGGCACATGAGTGACTTCGTATTTAGCAAATCTTGTATGACAGGGTACAATTATCAAGCGCAAACTTGCTGCTGCGGATGCAGTACCGATGCTGGATTCTTGATCGGTCGCGATCGTTTTGGAGATGCAAGCGCTCCTCGAACTGGCGCAAAACACCTTCGCGCCTTCAAGCATCCTGGTCAAGGCATCACGGCGGCCACTGAAACACCTCTTCGACGCCTACCGAAAACGCCCAAGAAAAGGGGTCGCCATTTAAACGCTGACCCCGTTTACTGACCCCGTTTATACGCCGTGTCTACGCGGCCGACCGGGAACACCTATGCCAGCGCGGCGGCCCCACTTTGATTCGATGGCTCGCTGGAAATTGTTCGTACCGAGGGTATAAAACACAGGTCAGTGAATATTTCCAGCGAAACTATTTTCCAGTGATCAACTTGCCGATACGAACATGTTCGTCAATAACTTTCATAGGTAAATTGCGAGCACCCATTTGATCAGCATCGTCAAAACCACCGGGCCACAAATAGCCAATAATCCCAACAATGTCCGGATCTGACTTCGCCACATTATAATATCTTGAAGCGACCGCCTTCATACGTCGCGGCAAATATCCGGCTTCACCATAAAATGGGAGCCATTGGGCGTCCATAACCAGCAAAAGTTTTTGTCCCGGACGAGAGCGTTTCGATTTCAGCAGCGCTAGCTCGCTATTGTATTCAGGATCGGTATCCGGCGTTGCTACGGCATAGCGATCGAAGCCGATCCAATCAATGGACAACGGAACTTGAAGGCGGCGAATGCCATCCGGAGCTTCAATGATTGCGGTTGGGACAGAAGCAAAAGACGCCTTAATGGCATCTGCTGCTGTTTTTAGCTCTGTAAACGTGATGCCGTTCCATACGGGTTCATCCGCCACATAGAATGCCGCGATCGCCGAAATATTTTGCGACAGGTTGTTGTTGCCTACGAAGCGCTGCCAGCGCGCCTGATACTGTGGATGGAGATCAAAATTCATTCCGCTGCCTTGAGTGGCATCGGGGTTTCCAACGAAGAAAATTGCTTGTACCGACAGGAGCGCCTTCAAGTCATTTTTTGACATCAGCTGAAGTCGATCTACGATATTTTCGCTCGGATCGAACACGCACATCTGGGCGACGTTGGAGAATGACGCGACCTCGGTGACGTAGTTTCTTCGGTCAACGGCATCGGCCGGATCATCAATCCCGCAATCAACCAACGCATAGCCGAAGTATTGTAGCGAACCGTTCTTGGACGCTGGGACTGCGACAGAACTTGAGCTTGCGGTCCCGAAGCCTGTTAGGAATATGGTTGTTAGCGCGACCATGCTTAGCATGCTCCGCAGCATAATAGCTCTCACATTAGCGCTATCGTTAGATGATGTTGTCTTATTAGCCATAGCAATAAAGTCTCGTGGACAAATTCTACAGTAAACTTACGGGCAGGAGCCGCAGAGCAGGAGTCTGGCCCACCTTAGTAGCACCAGCCGGCCTCGGCGAATGCTACTTTGATACACCCCTGTATACGTGCGCCGCAACGCCATCTATTCATCGCGAAGCTTGATTTCGGTCCGCTGCCAACTCTCGTACTCGTCGAACGACGAGATGATCCAGCGTTCGTCTTCGTGCAAGCGGACCTCATAGCCGATTCCGCGGCCGATGCCCTTGTGCAGGAATATTGCGCACCTGTCGTCCGTCACGCGAATAAATTCTGGACGGAGAAACGCGATCTCCTGCGGGAAATCCTTGACGCCTGGCGTCCAAATTCCATGGCGTAGGACGGCGTGGCCAGCGATGTGACGGGCTGCGATCAACTTGATGCCGGCCGCGATGATTGTGCGATAGTCATCGTCGCTGTCGGTGAGCAGCCGGTCACGCGCCGAACTCGCACTTGCGGCGCGCTCTGCCAGATACGGTGCCCAATGCTCTAGCTCCGACCGCTCTTTTGGCGACATGTCGCGCAGAACGGGAATGCGCATTTGGGCCTCGTCGTGAGCGCTTCGATATTGCGCGATGCGCTCGTCGCGAACCGCCGGTAGCAGATTGCGCCATTCGGTCAGCGCATTCGCATCAGGCCTCAGCATGAACTCGAAGTATTCGTCTATCTCATCATTGCTGACGAGCTGATTGTGCAACAGCACCGCGGCGGTGTCCGCAAAAGCGCTCGACCCATCAGTTTCAACGCTTATCCGAGCACCGTCATTCGCCCGGACGAGACCCGCCACCAGCAACGCGCACAGCACGGACCCTGGTCTCATCATGTTGCTCACTCCAACTAGCCCACCGGATTCATCGCGCTCAATCCCGCTGCGATGTGCGTACGATACCCGGAAAGGAATTCTGGTCCAGGCCAGAAGCGCCATAGTTCAAAGCGAGTCGAGCGCCCTTCCGTGCTCGCCTTTCGCGCCCGACTCAGAACGCATGGGCCAGCGCGCACTGCGAAATGGTTCACTGACCACAGGCAATGCATCGAGACGGTTCTCGGACGAATGTAGGAGGCCTGGTCAGGCCGACCGTCGCGATCGGGATCAACGCGAAGATCGGCGTAGCGGGTGCATCGGTCGCGCCTTGCTGCGCTCCCACAGATGCGCAGCATTCGGCGCACACTTGGCTTTGTGTCGTTAATGGTGCCTCGACACGCCGCGCTTTGCCCCAACACGGCCTGGCGTTCGGCAACCGCTGCATTATTTCGCCCAATCCAGTGAACACCGACTCGCGTCAGTGCATTGACGCGGCAACTTGCACTCCGCCCGAAACTTCAGTTCTCAAATCCGTTTGCGAATAGCGGAACGGTTATCGCCCCGATATCGAGCACCGTGACGGCGACCGGCACCGTGGTCAGGCCGGTCGCACTCACGGAAACGGTGGCGCTATCGTCGATGGAGTCGAGATCGCCTGCCGCCCCGAAGCGCACAGCCTGCGGTCGCATCCAGTTGGTCGGCGTGAAGTTCAGCGTAGCGCCTGCAAGCACGTTGACGTCGGTATCGCCGGCGCTGCGTGCAATGGTAACCGTGACGTCGACGAGCGGTGCCGTTGCGAGGCTGACGGTTGTTACTGCCTCACCTTGCTCATCCACACGCAGGTTCTGATTGGCCACCACCAGGGCCTGGCCGCTGGAATTGAACACCGCACGATAGATGTCGTTGGTGGAGGTGCCGGTGTAATACAGCGCGCCGTCGGGACCGCCGGCGACATCCACTTGTGTGGCGATGCCGGTGGCCCAGTAGTCGACGCTGAGCACTGCGTTGCTGCCCGGGTCGATGCGCGCCCGCATGATGCGCCCGGAGTTGCAGTCACCATAAAAGAAATTGCCGCGGTAGTCGGCCGCGGCGGCCGTGCCATCGTAGAACCCGCCGCCGGTCAGGCACCCGCCTTGGTCGAGCGTGGCGGCTTGGCCGCCAGCGCTGCTGGCATTGGGTCCGAGCTGCTGCGCGGTGAACGTGGTTACGGTCGGGACCGACGCGACGTAAAGGTTGCTCTGATTGAACGACACATCACTGACGCCCGCGATGGTCAGGTTGCCACCAACGCGGAATCTGTGCGCGGTGCTGGTGGTGAAGGTCGCGACGTTGCCGCTACGTGTGGCCACAGTCACCGAACGTGGATCGCTGTCATTGGTGCGGTAGACGATCTTGGGAGTGATGTAGCCGGCCGGCTGGTTGTTCTCGAAGTTGTTGTAGCCTGCGTGGTCGCCCGAGCCGACGACGAATACCTGCTCGTAGCCATCGCCCACGACGTTCAGCCAGATCTGTCCGGTCGACGGCTGGATCTGCATAGTGAAGGGATTGCGGAATCCGCGCGCGAAGATGAAGTCGTTGTTCGCGCCGACGCCGTCGTCGAATGGGTTCGCCGCTGGCAGCGTTCCGTCGCGGTTGGCGCGGCCTACTTTGGCGGCGAGCGAGGTCAGATCGTCATCGACACCGGTGCCGCTGCCCAGATCGCCGATCGCCCAGTACAGTTTGCCGTCGCCGGCAAAACCGATACCGCCGCCGTTGTGGTTGCCGCCGCCGGTCGGCAGTCCGTTGCGGACTACTGTGCGGGCACTACCGATATTGGTCGAAGCGTCGTAGCGAATGATCTGCTGCTCACTGGTGCTGACCGAGACGAAGAAATACACGTAGTGATTACGCGCGAAGTCCGGATCGAAGGCCATGCCGATGAGACCGCACTCGCCGCCGCTGTGGATCGGCGTCATGGTGGCGAAGGTCGACCACACTGGCGAGGCCGTGGTGAGCGCGCCGCTGAGAATGCGTGCCCGACCATTCTTCTCCAGCACGAACAACCGATCGCTACCATCAGGCGCCCAAGCTAGCCCAGTGTGCAGTTTTCCGGAGGTGTCGTTCGGCGTGTTGCGGTTCACCGAGAACACCGACTCGGTCCAGTTCGGATCGCTGAGCGCAGCGGCAACCGGCAGACTGCCGCCCAAGGCGGTGCACAACACAAGTGCGTTGATGGCGCGCATCGCAGACCACTCCATGACCAGGGACTGCGCGACCATAGCCCGGACGAAAACGGGGTTTAGTGAGCCATTCCCCAAATCATGGCGGCCAAATAGTCGCGGAGTCACTGGCAGACCTGTCGGAGACGTTTAGCGCGCCAGAGGGTCGCGGCACGCCATTGGAGCGCACCAGGATTCCATGGATGGAGGAAGTACGAAACCATGGATGGCCGACGGTTGGGAAACGCAGGAGCAGTTTCCTGGGACCGCGTCTGAAACGGCAGCCTGGGGCGCGATTTGTTTCGATCGCTTCGTCGCCGGTCGCGGCTGGGTCCGCTGCTGCAGGCAGGTGTGCGTGGCGCGCGCTCCATGTCGGTATTCGCCACCAAAAAACGTCGTTAGAAATTGGATCAATAAGATTAACCCAGGAGCAGTGATGAAAACACCGATGCGCAAAACTAAGCCTTGCTCCCGCCAGCGCTTATTCAACACTCGTCGCACTACTGGCGTGCGGCTCGTTGCCGCAGTCGGCCTGTGGCTGGGCCTGAGTCTGGCGTGCGCAGCCCAAAGCCCAAGGACTACCCCCGACGACGCCACTGCGCTGGCAGCACCTTTCGATATACGCGCGCCGTACTGGTCGCTTCCGAACTTCAGGCTCGACAACCCCAACAACGATCCGCAACTCGGTGAAGGCGCCTCAGGTCAGTGGTTCGGTTCCGCCATCGCGTTGGATGGCGACACCCTCGCCGTAGGGGCACTCGGCGGCTGGAACGAACTGGGCGAGCCGACCGGTGCGGTCTACATCTATAGTCGAGTCGGTAACGAATGGGTACGTCAGACCAAGCTGTTGGCTCCGGACGCACGCAGCTATGACCTGTTTGGTGCCCAGCTCGCACTTGAAGGCGACACGCTGGTTGTGGGCGCACCGGACTATTCGCGTGCGCCACTCTTTTACCAAGGCGCGGCGTATGTGTTCGTGCGTGATGCGAGCGGCTGGCACTACCAACAAACTTTGCTGGAAAGTACGCCGCAGCGGGACGGACATTTCGGCGCGGCCATCGCGCTGAAGCAGAACACCTTGGCGATCTCTTCGAATTTTCGCGAGCTCGGCAGTGTGCCCGATGCCGGCGCGGTTTACCTGTTCGGGCGCAGCGGCAATCAGTGGCAGGTCCAGCAGGAAATCACCGCGCCGGTTCCCGTTCAGAACGGCCAGTTCGGCTCCTCGCTATTGTTGTTGGACAACGATTTGTTCGTAGGCGCCAACGGCGAGGGATTTCAGGCCGGCGCGGCCTATGTTTTTGCGCGCGTGAACAAAGTGTGGATGCCGCGGCAACGCCTGGTGCCGCTGGTCTCCGGCACCTTGGACCTGTTCGGTACGCAAATCGCGGGTAACGCCAATCGCGTGCTGATCTCCAGCCCCGCGCACCTGGGTGGTGGCAGCGAACCCGGCAAGGTAATCGAATGGCAACGCGTGGCAGGCCAATGGATCCAGGGACAGACGCTGATGGGGACCATCGTGCCGGACCTGAAAAACTTTGGACTCTGCCTCGATTACCGTGATGGTCGATGGCTGATTGGATCGACGCTGATGATACCTGCGCCTTCCATAGTGGGCGTTGAACTGTTCGAGTACAAAGACGTCGCGGGCACGCTAACCGGCACGCGACAGATCAGTTTTCCCGTTGCGGACAACGACGGTTACGGCTTGCGTAGTCTGACATCCAGCGTGGATCAGGTGCTGCTTGGCCTGCCGAGCAGCTTTGCGTTTCCGCACGTCTCGGCGGGCGAAGTGCGCATTTACAATGAGGTAGCACAGGGCGCTGACGCACAGTTGACGTTGAACAACGGCAGTACCGCGACCGGCGAAAATTTCGGTGCGGCAATCGCGGTCAACAGTGAATGGTTGCTGGTGGGTACGCCCTATGAGCGGCGCCAATCGGCCGCGGCCGGCACGGTATTCGCGTACCCGCGTGCGACGTTGGATCAAGGGCCGCCGCTTGCGCTGTCAGCCAACGACGCTGCACCAGGAGATTACTTTGGTTCGGCGCTTGCTTGGAGTAACGGCATCTTTGTGATCGGCGCACCAGGCAATGCCGGTGCGGTCTATCACTTTGTGCTGGTGGGTTTTAACTGGACGCAAACCGCCAAGTGGCCAGCACCGCCCTCAGCGCAGCGCTCGTCCTTCGGCAGGGTGATTGCTGCCGATGCCAATCGAGTGGTGGTAGGCGCAGAGAACGAAAACATTCCTGGCGGCACCGGATCGGGCGTCGCGTATGTGTACGAACGCAGCGCTACCAGCTGGCAAGCCCCAGTGCGCCTGCAGGTGAGCGACGCAGCAACTGAGTCGGGTATCGGCAAAGCCGTCGCGATCGATCAAGACACCATCGTGCTCGGCGCCGTGCCCTTCATTATTGAAGACCCATTCGGGGCACCTGGACTGGGCGAAGGCGCTGCCTATGTTTTCGTCAGGACCGCGCAAGGTTGGACCGAGCAGGCCAAGCTACTCAGACCGCCCAGCGCTGTGGCCATCGGCCAGTTCGGCGCCGCAGTCGCGGTATTGGGCGACACGCTGTTTGTCGGCGCGCCGCGCATGCAGCAGGTCCACATATTCCAACGCCAAGGCGACGCCTGGTCCTGGGTGGAGATGCTGTCCGCTCCGCCAGGCGCAACGAATGGTTTCGGTTCGAAACTCAGCGTGACGAACGGCCAACTGTGGGTGGGTGCCGAAACCGATCTACGTGGCGATTACCAGAGCGGCAGCCTGCATCGCTTCCACGTTCGCGATGGACAATGGCGACTGCAGCAGTCTTTTGCGCCCGGCGGCCAACCACAGTACAGCCAGTATGCGACGAGCTTCGCAGCAGTTGGCAACGCGTTGTATGTCGGCGCGCCGGGAACCCAAGGATACTTGCCGAGTGTCTACCAAGCCGGTGCGGTGTTCGTGCATGAGTTGCCATTGTTCTTCGATAATTTTGAGCCATAGGGATTTCGGAAACGGCAAAGTCCGCGAAGGTGTCAGTGCCGTACAATCCGCCTCGTGTCTCTGACGCCATTGAGTGGGCGTTGCCCATTTGTATCGTCGCCGCCGCACGCTTCGAGCGGCCGCAGCAGGTCGATCAAGCTATTCGAACGAGTTGCTGAAGATGCGTTCGAATCGGGCCCGGTAGTACCCGTCGTAAAGATTTTGCACCAGATGATCGTAACCCTGCGGGCTCAGATGGAAGCAGTCGCGACCCAGACCCACACGGTCGCGCATCGCCGTCAGCGGGCTGGGCAGCGTCGGTTCACCGGGCAGGGGAAGTTGTCCTGGGGGAGTCAGGTCGATGCCGTACTTGTTTTGCATCAATCCGAAATGCCGGATATGAAAGATGCGCGGGTGCGCTTCGGCGATCTGCGCGTAGGTATCGATGAAATCGATGGCTGCTGCATTGAGTTGGGTTGGGCTCGGCTGCCCCAGGTCATTCCACAGTGGCGTACAGAAAAGCAGACCGATCAACCCGGTACGCGTATCGCGAAAATTCGGGTAGTCATAAAAGCTCAGCAGCACTTCGATGTCCGGCCGCTGGTTGAGAACAAAGGCGGTGATGATCTCCAGGTCGTCGAGAATGCGCTGCTTGAGCGCATCCACCTGCAGCGGCGGCATCGTGGTCGACCAGGCATCGAGAAAATCATTGCCGCCCGCCGTCAACTGCACGGTATCGATGCTCGGGTTGGCCTGCAACGCATCTGCGATCAGCTGCAGTCGCGCGGGCTCTTTCCATTGCGCCGCAGTGGTACCGCTCTCGGTGGTCGTTGCACCCAGCGCGGCGAACTGTCCGACATTGTTGCTGACGAAAACCACCTCGTGTGTGCCGTCCTGCCACATTTCTGCGGCCCAGCTGTCGCCGACAATCAATACCCGAGGCGTTTGCGCCTGTGCAGCCAGCGCCAGGCACAGGCACAGCGCTGCACTGGTGAGCTGCCAGCATCTTCGCATTGAGTAGTCTCCGCCCAGGTAGGCGCTGGAAGTTACCACTTACAAAACACTTTCGCTTTCGCCCGAAGGAGCGCACCCGGGCGCGAGCTCCCAACACTGCCGCAATACGGTTACTCGGGTAGCGCAAAAAAATGGTTCATGGCAAAGAGGCAAAGGGTTCAGAACCGTAGAATCCAGTTCGAAAATCTCGCTGACGCCATTCGCACCTTCCCGGCAAACGCGCGCTGACCGCCGCACACGCGTTGTGACGTGCCAGTCCCGTGTCGTAGCGCGCACCCCCATATTCACGGGGTGTCGCGACCGTGCGACGCGCCCCATTCTGGAAACGGATTCCGGAGATACGCGATGTCGCTACGTACACTGTTTCTCATGCTGCTTTTCGCCGGCAACGCGTTCGCGCAGTCCGCCGATCAGGAAGTGGTCAGCGTTATCGGCTCACCGGATCCTGTCGTTCCGGGCCAGAACATCACCTACACCGTGACCGTGCGCAACAATGGCCCAGATGCGGCGGTGAATGGCGGGCTCAACGTCAATCTCGGCGGCAGCCTGACGCATGTGTCGAATACTCCACCAGCCGGGTTCACCTGCTTCGTGGCCGGCGCGAACATGACCTGCAACACGCCTTCGTTCGCGTCCGGTGCCACGGTCATGATCACAATCGTCGTGCGCGTCGATGACAGCCTGCTCAACTTCCCGGACGGATCAATTACCAGCAATTTTTTTTCCATCTGGAACCACAATCGACCCGAACAATGGCAACAACATGAAGAGCGCGACGACGGCTTGGGACAGCCCGCAGTTCGACCTGACGATCGCGGTGAGTGATACGCCCGATCCGGTCGGCCCGAATCAGAACATCACCTTCAGCGCCCAGTTGTCACACTCCGGTCCGGACACGGCGACCAACATCAACGTCAATATGTTCAACAACGGGTCGCTGCGCTTCCAGTCAGTCAGCGCACCGGCCGGCTTCACCTGCACGCCGCTCGCGGTCGGTGCAGTGCCAACCCTGACTTGCTCCAAGCCGACGCTTGCGCCCGGCATCTACAATTTCACACTGGTCCTGTTCGCGGACGACGCCGTGCTCGGCCTCAACGATGGCACCGTATTCACCGGCTTCAGCGTCAACGGCACCGGCAACGACGTGAATACGAGCAACGACAGCGAGACCGAGTCCACCGCGTACGTGACACCGGATGCCGACGTCGCGATCACCGTCGCCGATTTTCCGGACCCGGCGGTGCTCGGCACGTCGATCGAGTATTTGGTCACGATCACGAACAACGGACCGGATGCCGCCCCGAACGCAAGGATGAACACGTTCAATTCGGGCACGCTTCGTTTTGAGCAGCTGGAAGCACCGGCCGGATTTTCGTGCACGCCGCCCGCGATCGGCGCGGCGCCAACGATGACCTGCCAGATCGCATCGCTCGCGTCGGGTGCCAGCGCCGAATTCATCGTCACGGTGCGTAGCGACGCCGCGTTGACCGGTCCATTGGGTGGCACCGTTTCGACAGCCTTCAACACCAACAGTGCGATAGCCGATCCGGTCGACGCGAATAGTTCCGAGACCGAGAATACACAGCTCATCCCGGTGTTGTTGTTCGCCAATGGATTTGAGTAGCGACGGGCGCGTTCATACATTCGGGCCCGCTTCCGGTCGGCGCACCCGACCGCGTTCCCCGATGATCCATGCTTCAGCGGATTCGAGGATGATTATGCGTGGCGCGCACAACCACGCCACCGTGGCCAACAGCGCCGCAAAGGTGAACACGCTGGCATAGGCCAGCAGCGGCAGCGCCCCGTGCAGCAGCGAAAACATCAGGCCGCCTGCGGCCAGTGCGGCGCTGGTGCATACAGCCGCACTCAGTTGCAACGCCGAAGCATAGGTTCCCTGTTGCTCTCGCGGTGCCAGTTTCAACGTCAGAACGCCGAGCATCGGCAGCGACAAACCGGTGCCGAGCCCGGCGATCGCCCATCCGATCAACAGCATTGCTTCGGGCAAGAGTTGCAGCACGGTCAAGCCCGACACGGCGATACCGATGCACAGCAACAGGCAACCGCGGCTGAGCCATGCTTGGCGCTTAGCGGCATCTGTCACGCGGGATTGAAGGTGACTGCCGATGCTCCAGCTCAGCGCACCACTGGTGAGGGCGAGTCCGGCGGCAGTGATCGACCAGCCGCGTTGCTGATTCAACCAGAGTGGGACAAAAGCTTCGCAAAGAAAAAAGGCCGACGCACTCAGGCCACGCAGCGCAATCACTGTGGGCAATCCCCGCGCCAGGCGCAAAGTCCCACTGGGCAACAAGCGACTGGCCGCCAGCGCGAGCGCGCCCAGCGTGATGACGACCACGATGCTCGCCCAACGGCCCGCATTCGAACTCAATGACAAGCAAACGCTGCTGAATGCGGCCAGCAATGCCCACGATAAAACACGACGCCGGGGCATGGACTTGGTGGCGGGTTGGTTGCTGCAATACACCGGCGGCAGAACCAAGGCCGCGGTAGGCAACAGCAGCACAAAGATGCCAAGAAACAACCAACGCCAGCCCAATTGCTCGACGATGTATCCCGAGATCGCCGGGCCGATCACTGCGGGCACCACCCAGGCCGACGAGAACATGGCAAACAATCGGGGATGCAACGCGAGTGGAAGCGCACGCGCCGTGGCCACGTAGAGCGCCACACTGAGTGCGCCTACGCCGAGCCCTTGAACGATGCGACCCAGGACCAGGACGTGCATCGATCCGGCCAACCCGGCGAGCAGCAGTCCAATTGCGAATAGCAACATACCACCAGCCATCGAGCGGAATGGGCCGTGACGATCACAGTCGACGCCCGACCACACCATGGCCACCACCGAGCCAGCCAAGGTGCTGGCAAAGGCGAGCGCGTAAAAGGTCATTCCATCCAGCGCGCTAGCGACCGCGGGCATGCCGGCTGCAACACCCATGGCCTCGAACGCCATCATCGAACAAAGGCCGATTGCGCCAACACTGATATTTCGCCAAGCGGGGGCAAACAGCGACGCGTTTGATTCTGAATCGACAGCGAGGTGCATAGCTTGTCTCGTTGATCACGGGTCACTAGCATGCAACCTCAAGTTCACTTGAGGTCAAGCGATGTCGAGCAATACCTGGTTGGGCGTGGGCGAGGCAGCGCGCCGCAGTGGAATCGCTGTGTCTACCTTGCATTTTTCCGAGGCACAGGGCTTGCTGTCGTGCGAGCGCAGCGCCGGCAACCAACGACGTTATCGTCGTGACGCGCTGCGCCGTATCGCCTTTGTCCGCGCCGCTCAGGCCGTTGGCATCAGCCTCGCCGAGATCGCCGAGGCGCTGCAACAGCTTCCCGAACAGCGCACCCCCACCAAGGCGGACTGGTCACGCCTGTCTTCGCGCTGGCGCGAGTCGCTCGATCAACGTATCGCCGATCTGCAGGCGCTGCGTGATGACCTGCAAGGGTGCATTGGCTGTGGCTGTCTCTCGCTGCGCGCCTGCCGTCTTTACAATCCTAAGGACACTCTGGGTGAGCGCGGCCCGGGTCCACAGCGTTTGGGCAGACGGGCACCGGAAAACCCGGCGCAGCGCAAACAGGAAACGGGTTAGTTTTTTCTGAGAACTCGCGTCGGAAGTTGAGACGTGGCGGCGGTCTCGATTGGATTTGAGAGTCGACTCAGCCGCATCGTGCATGATTCAATACAGCGCGAGCACTCCGGGAGGCGCCCAATGCGACGACTTTTGTTGTGCGTTCTTTGGTTGGCGAGCGGCACTGCGGCTGCATTGACTCCGGGCCTGGACGACATCGAACTGATCATGTTGCCGGCGCAGCCGCTGGAGCTGGAAACGCTGCGCGTACGCATTCCCGGATCGGTGTTCGACCAGACCGCGGCCACATTGCAGCGCGTGAGCATGCCAGGCGGCAATCGCATTGTGCTGGATCTGCAGTGCGTCGACGCCTGTATCAGCCTGCTGCCGCCGGAGATGCCGCCGCGCGACTTCGTGCTGGGTCAGTTTCCTGTCGGCGAATACACGCTGGAAGTCTTTCTCACCACCGCTGGGCAGGCCACCAGTGCGCCGCGGCTGCTCGCACGCAAGCCGGTGTCGGTGCTTGAACGCCCGACTACGCCGGGCGTACAGATGCCTTCAAATCGATTCGACTTCACTGATCTATGGTGGGACCGCAACGAATCGGGCTGGGGACTGAGCATCTACCAACGCCCCGATGCGACTTTGTTTGCTGCGTTTTATACCTACGATGCTGATCATGGCGCCGCGTTCTACACCGTGCAAGGCGGCCGCTGGATCGACTGCGCCACTTATGTTGCGCGACTCTATCGCAGCACCGGTTCGCCCGCACTCGGGCCCTATGATGCGCGCGACAAGAGCGTTACCGATGTCGGCCCGGTACAACTTCACTTCCAGTCGCTGGCAGACCGTAACTGTGCCGATGCGGGCGCGTACAGCAACGCTCGCTTCCGCTACACCATTGACGGCCACACCATCGACCGGCCGATTGCACGTTTCTTTACCCCGCGCGACTGAAGCGCCGTTGCGGTCTGAGTATTACGCTCAACCACAAAGCGTCGAAATATTGCTTTCAAAACGACTTCCGGCCAAGGCTCGCCGCCCACTCACAGCCGCATCAGAGTCCGAATCATCGCGACGATGAAGCATCGCGAATCTCTTCTGGGTTCGACCACGGCGGCCATTCCGCCGGATCGTCAGGCGCAGCGGAGGTAGACGCGCAATACGGCAGCGAAACCTGTCATCGCAGCCGAAGCAATCAGACCGAAGCATCTGCAAGTGGGTCACTACGGTCGCGCCGACGCAAAGATCCGGGCTTCATGGCTGAGGTTCCGCGCACAGGGCGGCGCCACCGCGCATGGTCGTTCGTGGGCCCGACCTGCGGTCGGGCGGTCACTTTCAAGCAGAGCACGCCGGCGCCCAGTGTCTGCTTCAAGGCAGTGCCATCCGGGCTGGTCCACGGGCGCGAACAGCCGCGGTCTTGCTATACCCCTTGCGCTGCCGGTGGTTCCACAGCGGTCGCGGCGGCTTCAGACTGCAGTCGGTCTGCTTCCGCTTTTCTGGCTGCTTCTTCCGCCGCTGCTTTCGCTTCAGCCTCTGCGCGCGCGCTGTCTTCCTTTGCTTTTCTGGCTGCCTCGGCTTCGGCCTCAGCTTGCACCTTGGCCGCATCTGTTAGGTCGGAGATGGCATGGGCAGCAGCGGCAGCGGCAACGGCGGCCGACTTCTGAGCCTCCGCCGCTGCTTGAGTTGCAGCAGCGAAGCTTCTCGCAAAGAACGCATTGGCATTCAAGGCGTCAATACCCGCATTGACATCGAGCTTCGCCACAGCGACATTGGCCTGCTCCAAACCACTGGTCAACGTGCAAGCACCGTGATACGTCACAACATCGCCGATCGCAGCTTCTACGGTGTATTCAGCCAGATCGGTTTTGCGCGTGGCATGAATTTTTTCAAGGATGTCGCTGCGTCTCGAGTTGATTCCTTGAGTGATGACGTGCGCCGCAAGATCGGCAAAGTAGTTCTGGTTGTATTCGGCTCGGGTGCCCGACGAGACGCCTGAAAGTGCTGCAAAGATTGAAGCGGTGGATGCCGCAGGCGCGATCGCTCCTGCGGCACCGAAAACGGTGGTCGCAGTGCCGGCCCAGAAATTGAAGCGGGATTGCTTCTTTTTCAGAGTCACCTTGTAGTTTTCGCACAATTCGTTCGAGGCCAGGATCAATCTATCCTGAAGACGATTTCGTTGGAGCGCGGTCGCGTCGAACACGCGCAATGCTTGATCGAACTTGTCGGCAAAATCTTCCCCAGACAGTCCTTTCCCGGAATATTTGCCTGCCGAAACAATGCGGATGATATCGATGGTCTCAATGGGCTGTTCGAACAATTCGTTTGCAGTGAATTTCGTCGTATCAGCTCGTTCTCTTTTTTGCTTCTGACGGGCGGAACCTTCATTTGATCCGGAGTTGGGTGTGAACGCGCAGCCGAGCATGGCAGCGCATAGCGCGATGAGCAGAATGTTCTTGAACATGATCTTCTCCAATTTGCGAATGAACGACGGACGCCATTGCAGGACAACTGCATCCAGCTGGGAACGCGCAGCATTCAACAGCCGCGCAGCAAGCGACTGGGTTGAAACTCAATCGAGAGGAGGTGAGGTCAGGTGCCGGTGACGCATGAAAGGACGCTCGGATTGCGCAGCCGACAACAAGCTGCAACGCAATGGCATCGAAACGGCAACGTTCACGGGGTTCCCTCCGTAATGGCGGCGAAGCCAGTTAACGGGAAAGAGCGGCCCACGCGATATTTGTCTCACTCAGCCTCTGGTAGCGGCCACTGCGGCCGCCCGTCCAGCTCGAATGCAGCGACGTCTGGTCAAGCAGGCTCATTTACGCAGACAGTCAAGCAGTGCGAGTGCGGCAGGCTTCAGGCGGAGCTGTCGGCCCGAATCATTGTTGAGGTTCCGCGCACCGCGCGGAGCCACCGCGCATGGTGCTCTGTGGGTTCGACCTGTGGTCGGACGCGTTTCCGCTTTTTTTCCCGCACGCAAATGGCGTCGCTTTCTGCGACGCCATTTGCGCAGTCAGCGCGGATCTATTGCTCGCAACCACTCTGCGGCGGATTGGCGCCTAGACCGCCATTACAGTCATCAAACCCTGGGCCACCATCCAGGACGTCTTGACCGTCGCCCCCATTCAAATCGTCATTGCCATCATCGCCGCTCAGCGTGTCGTGGCCTTCATTGCCGGACAGCACATCGTCTCCGCTCCCACCCTTGATTTGATCGTCGCCGGACTCGCCTTCGATATCATCGACACCGATGCCACCGCAGATGACATCGTTGCCACGATTGCCGCGAATGATGTCATTGCCGGCGCCGCCATGAATGACATCGTCGCCAGAGGTGCCCTGGATATTGGCATCGTCGAAATCGCTTCCAGAAATCGTCACCGGCAGCCCCTGACAAGTGGCCGGAACTGCGAGCACTGTCGCTTGCATACTCGCGAAAATTGCGCCGGCGATAAAGGTCTTCAGTACAACATTGCTGGTTTTCATGATCGTTCTCCGTGCTTGGGGTTGTTGAGCTCGATGCTCGGCAACCTCATTCGTGGATCGAACGTTGAATCTGACATCCGCGCATGATTCGCCTTCGCGCAGCGATTTCGTTCGGAGTCCGCGGCCGATGTACAAAGTTGAAGATGATCACCTGGGGAAGGTCTGAATAAGTCACCACTTCGCCTTCGCCACACTGCTTACTGCTTGCCAAACCCCCGCTCTCAACAGCGGAGCTGGTTAACCTGCGGTTTTTCGCCCCCTGACTCAGGGGGCTAGCGCGGCTCCAGACTTGTTCATAGGTTCCCTAATGGTTTTGGTGACGGATGGTTTTGGTCAGTGAAATCTTGGCCGCTGCCGTACCAGTACTAATGACACCCGGTGACTTCCGTCACTTACTGGTGAACTACTGCACCAGCACACTAAAGCTCCAACCGAAGGAGCAACACCATGAAAAGTATCGCGTTATCGCTGTTGATTGTGGGCCTGATCAGTACCGCCAACCCGTTATTGGCTAACAATCGTGCGGAAAATCAACGAATTACGGTCGTAGCGGCGCCCGATCCGGCCGAACAGATTCGCGATCTGGCACGCCTGCTGCGCTCCAACGATCTGGCCGGCCTGATACAGGCCACGGTTCCGCCGAGCCACTATGCGCAGATCCGCCAGGCCTACGAGCTGCATCGCATGCAGCCGATCACAGAAAAAGAACGGGCCGAATTTGCCGAAGGTCTGGGCAAGCTCAGCGCACCAGACGCGGTCGACCGGTTGATGATCGAGATTGAGCCGAAGCTGGTTGAAGCGCGACCCAAAGTCCCGGCTGCGGTGATGATGGGCCTGGGCGCGCTGCAGATAGCGGTGCTTTCGGACGACAATCATCTGACTACTGCGCAACGGGCGTCTTTACAGCAGGCGCTGCCGGGCGTTCAGCAATGGGCGAGCACCACCGATTTTCTGAGCTCGCTATCGATGCGTCAAGCGTTGACCCTGATTGCCGATGCAGTGCGCAACACCGGTATTCGTAGCGTGGATGAGTTGAAATTGATGTCGTTTGAGCAAGTGTTGGCGAAGGCCGAGTACATGGTTGCCGCAAGCAAGCAGGCTTTGTTGATTTATGGTCTGGACTTGAACGCCATCGCCGATTCCATACAGGTGGAAGTACTCGCGATCAACGGCTCGACCGCGCGCGTGCGCACCACCGTGACTGTGTTCGACGCACCGATCGCTGCCGAGCATGATCTGGTTCTGTTGGACGGCCGCTGGTATGGCCGGGAAGCAGTCGAGCATTGGTCGAAGCACACAGCGCGGCACGCACAGGGTTAGTTAATGCGTACGCCCCGCCTCAGCATTCGAGGCGGGGCCTGCGGCAAAGCAGAACTGGGGTTGCAGTCATATTTTCAATGTCCAGACCGCAACATCCTGTTCTGAGCCCGTGTTACTTCCGCGACCATTTTTCAAGGCTCTCAATGGAACTGGTTGATCAATTTGCCTTGGGAACCTCTGCACAAGTCCGGAGCCGCGATTGCCCCCTGAGTCAGGCGGCGAAAAACCGCAGGTTGACCAGCTCCGCTGTTGAGAGCGGGGGTTTGGCAAGCGATAAGCGGTGTGGCGAAGACGAAGTGGTGACTTGTTCAGACCTTCCCTAGTTGAGCAATCTACGCGTGCCCCCTGATTCGTCTGCAAGAGTTTCACCCGAAATTTGGGTAATGAGTTCGTCGCCGAACTGGATATCGAGGGCGGCCAGGCGTTGGGTGAGATCGGCATCGGTGAGTGCGCCTTCTTTTTGCAGCCATTGGTAGCGCTTGCGCTGACGCGCCGGATCTTCATCAGGGGATAAGAAATCGTACCAGCGACGCAATTGGTTGAGACGTCGGGACTCGAGTGTGTCGAGGATACGGTCTTTCTCATCGTCGTCGATGATGAAGATCGTGCCGTGGTCGGTCGGTATCTTGGTGTAGCGTGTGGTGCGAAAACGGGCGAACAGAACGCAAGCGATGCCGACAGGGAGCCAGATCGACATCACCTGCCGGTCTGTGGCGAAATTCACCACAGTGAGCACGACGCCGAGTGCGATCCATAGCACGCCCACGTTCTGCAGCCAGCTATTGCGCTCGACAAGAAAGTCACGGATTCGGCTTATCTCCTGATACTTCACCTGAAAAGAGGTGCTGCCACTCTTATCGGTCACGGTATAGGCCAGCTCGTCTTCGCCGAAGTGGAATCGGGTCTGATTGCCGTTGCGCTTCTGCTTGAACTCAGTGTCCCGCAGCGGTGTGGCGTCAGTCGGTGTTTGGTCTTCGATCATGGGGTCGTGCATTCCTTGGTCGTGTGTCGGCCGGGCTCTTGTGCAGAACCCGCAGTGAATTCAATCTAGCGCAATTCCAATCTTCGCACGCAACACCTGGCCACACACGAATGGCACTATTTTATCGGCGGAAATGCCCTGTTGAGGCAAGCGGGTCGCCTGAGCGACGCAGGTTGCGACGCCACTGCTCGCACAGCGCTTAGCCACCCGTGCGACTGCATGGTGGGTCCGAACTGCGGGCGGACTTTTTTTCGCCCATGCTCAGTGCCGGCGACCCTTGCCTGGTGCAACGCAGCGCCCGTCGATTGTTGGCTATCAATATCGCCACCCGCTATGCCAACATTCTCCGGCGATACTGGAAACGCAGTTTGTTTCCCACTAATTTCCCCGATTGCGAATCCTCGTTCGTGCAACCGCGCTGAATTGTCATTCCCATCCGTCCGAGCAGGAGCGATTATGTCCGTGGAGCCGTCGTTGGACTTGACAGATGTACTGCGCGCGGAACGAGAGGCGCTGGGAATTGATCTGAACCAGGAGCCCGCGCTGAGCGCGTTGTGCCTCTCCGGCGGCGGCATTCGCAGCGCCACCTTTGGGCTCGGCGCCCTGCAGGGACTTGCCGATCACGGCCTGCTCGACAAGTTTGATTACCTGTCAACGGTTTCCGGCGGCGGCTACATCGGCAGCTGGATGAGCGCCTGGGTGAATCGCGCGAAGGGCATGGTCAATGTGATACCGCGCCTGCGTCGCGATGCATCGCCGGCGCCGAACCAGCCCGATCCGATCCAGCACCTGCGTGACTACAACAGCTACCTGACGCCACGCTCGGGTGCGTTGTCCTCGGATCTATGGACGGTCATCGCCACCGTACTGCGCAATATCCTGCTCAACTGGATCGTGTTGATTCCAATGCTGATGGCGGTGCTGATGCTGCCACGCCTCTACCTTTCAGCGCTGTCGTTTCCGGAACTGCTGTATGGCGGCGTGATTTTTGCAACGGATGTTCCCGATTACGGCGCTGCACAACTCAATGGCATCGGCGAATCGGCTTTTGTCGAGCTGCTGCTGCCGCTGGTGAGCTTCGTCCTGTTCGCCTTCGCCCTTTACAACACCCTGCGTTATCTGCCCGGCGTAGGTGGGCGCGAACACACCGCGCAAGACTACACGTTCAAGATACTCGCGCCGCTGGTCGGCGCCGTGCTCACCTTTCTGCTGTTCGATTCACTCTATTACCTTGGCGACGACTACGTCAGTCACATCAATCTGCGCTCCGTGCTGATCTGGACGACTGCGCCCTGCGTCGCGGCCTGGTTGTCCTATCTGTTGTTTCATCGCCGCCCACTTTTGGCCAAACTGCGCCTGTTGTTCGGTCCTCTCTCGCTGGCAGTTGCAGTGATGGCTGCGGGCATCGGCCTTGCTACATGGACCGCAACAAATTTCATCCTGTGGCATTCTGATCTGCACAGCACACCCTCGTGGGCCGCATATGTGACGATCGGTCCATCCATTGTTCTGCTCGGCTACTGTCTGGGCACCGTGCTGTTCGTTGGCCTGTCCAGCAGCTTTCTCACCGACGAAGATCGCGAGTGGATGTCGCGCTCGGTCGGCGGGGTACTGTTGTTCTGCGTTGCGTGGACTGGCATTTGTGCAATGGTATTGGTGCTGCCGCAATGGGCGCTGGGCTGGCGTGCCTGGGCACATGGCGCGATGGCGGCCGGCGCTGCGCTTACCGCCTGGCTCAGCACACTGAGCGCTTCGGCCACGGCCAATGCCAATCCAGGTGCGGTGCGTTCCCAGAGTGGCGGCGCACGTCTATTGGCTGTTGCAGCAAGCGTTGCACCGCCGCTGTTCCTGCTGCTGCTGGCTTG
This sequence comes from Pseudomonadota bacterium, assembly GCA_034440555.1. Taxonomy (GTDB): domain Bacteria; phylum Pseudomonadota; class Gammaproteobacteria; order Xanthomonadales; family Ahniellaceae; genus 0-14-3-00-62-12. The sequence goes on along the minus strand of JAWXCG010000326.1, from coordinate 2,563 downwards.
CGCACTGTCGATCGGCAGCAATGTTCTGTTGCAGGGGTTGCATGGCCTCACCAACCAGACCTTGGCTGGCCCACACGCAGTGCCGGTCATGTGGACGAATCACAACGGCATGTTGACGCGTTCGCAGCCGATTCTGGTGGCCCTGCTCGCCGTGCTGCTGCTGATCAACAGCTGGGTGATGGCACGTTGGGTAAATATCAATACGTTCTCGCTGCATGGCATGTACCGAGACCGAATCGTACGCGCCTACCTTGGCGCCTCGAACCCGGTGCGCAATGCCAGCCCTTTCACCGGATTCTGTCGCAGCGACGATCTGCCGATAGCGGCGCTCGATCCGGGTATGCGACCGTTCCATGTGGTGAATATCACGCTCAATCTGGTCGCTGGCACACGCCTCGCCTGGCAGCAACGCAAGGCCGCGTCGTTCACCATGACGCCACTACACTGCGGCAGCGCCGATGTCGGGTATCGACCGTCATCCCGGTACGCCGGAGGCATTTCCCTTGGCAGCGCCGTGGCCATTTCGGGCGCCGCCGCGAGCCCGAATATGGGCTATCACTCTTCGCCCGTTGTCGGCTTCATCATGACCCTGTTCAACGCACGACTCGGCTGCTGGCTCGGCAACCCGGGAGCACCCGGAACACGCACCTGGACACAACCCGGACCGAGCTTTGCGATTCGCTCGATGATCCGTGAGGCGCTAGGCCAAACCTGTGACAGCAGCGAATACGTTTACCTCTCTGACGGCGGCCATTTCGAAAACCTGGGCCTGTACGAAATGGTGCGTCGGCACTGCAGACTGATCGTAGTTCTCGACGCTGGAGGCGACGCCGAGTTCAGCTGCGACGACCTCGGCAATGCACTGCGCAAGATTCGCATCGACCAACGCATCCCGATCGACTTCGACGCCGAATCCATGCAATTGCTGCGGCAGCGCAAGCGCCGCTGGGCCACCGCCAGCATCCGCTATTCGCAAGTCGAAGGCGCGGGCGAGGACGGCCGACTGATATACGTCAAACCCATGCTGCTCGGCAACGAGTCGCCCGACGTGCTGAGCTATGCCGCGTCCAACCCGACCTTTCCGCATCAGAGCACCGGCGATCAGTGGTTCGACGAATCACAAACCGAAAGCTATCGCGAACTCGGCGCCTTCACCGTCAACGAAATGTGCCGGGGCTGGTCTGCAGGCTCGCTGGCCGACTGGTGTCGCCAGCTTGATGTCGAAGAAAGCAAGCGTGCGACGACGCGCGCGTGAGGCTGCAAAACACTCAAGTGGGGCAGGGACACGTGTGCTTCTGCGAACGTCACGGAAAAGCGTTTCGCTCCCCGAGGCAGTGATTCGGCGAGCGGCTTGCACTGCGCGCATGCATCACTCGCCGCGGTCCAACCATTGACCGTACTTACACGAGCCTCCGACATCACCAAACCGCATTACGTTGAATCGCGCGCGCCGGAGATCACGCCATCCTCGCCAACGCCGTCCTTCTTGCGCCGACTCAACACCCCGGCCGACATCAATGCAACGATCAGCGCCACCGGTAGCGGCTCGAGGAACGTGATCGCTGCATTGATCGCCGGATTGCTGTAAAGCTCCGCGAACTTTTCCATCTCGGCCTGCTTCCGGGCAAGCGTCTGCGCGCTGTCGCCCTGCGCGCGCGCTTTATCGAGCACATGCGTGGTGTACTTGGTCATGAAATCGGGCGCAATCTTGAAGTAGACCACTTCCCACGTCGCGACGTAGCAGACCGACGACACCACTGCGATCAGCGTGCCAACCGCGAATGCGCGACCGAAACGCACCGTGCCGCCGGCGACGTTGTCGCGATACGAGCGCACGCCGAAGAAAATCAACAGGAATGCGATCACCATGGAGGTGTAGCCAATGATCGCGCCACGTTCGAACCCGATCGCGTCCTGGAACGGCAAAGTAATGAGCAGCATCGCCGACAGAATGGCGCCGGAGATCAGGCCAAAGGTGAGTACGATTTTTTTCATGGTCGAATCCTCTTGAAGATGGGAGTCAGCAATAGTGCGAGATGCTTTTGCGCCCCGGCCAATGTTCGGGAGCGCTTGAGCGGGTTACGGAACAGAGTGCGTTTTGATGGCTCTCCTGCAACTGTGTGGCGTCTGCCGCTGCATGAAGATCGGTGCTATGCCGCAGGGAAACGGCTGTCAGTCTGTCCATTGCACGCTCCATCGCACATCACCCAAACGGATGATTTTGCGGCAGAACCACAAAAATCACCCTTTCAGGCGATCAGTCCCGCTTCTTTCGCGCGCTGCACCGCCTGTGTCCGCCGCCGCGCCGAGAGCTTGTCAAACAAACGGGCAGCGTGCGTCTTCACGGTGTTCTCGCTGACGAACAGCCGTGCTGCGATCTCGCGATTGCTCAACCCCGCTGCCATCGCTTCGAGGATCTCGAGCTCGCGCGGCGTGATGCCCAGTTGCTGCAGCCGCGTCAGATTCGGCGCGAACGGTCCCGACTCCAGCGCGCCGACCTGCACCTCCACCAGCACGGGCACTTCGCGAACGACCACGGTTTCGCGCGTCCGCGTGAGCTTGA
>JAWXCG010000325.1:0-2775 GCA_034440555.1 Pseudomonadota bacterium | reverse complement strand
GCGCGGCCGCGCGCTGCATCTGTTGATGGCGGCGGACGCTGCTGCGTTTTCCGCGCAGGCAGAGCGGCAGTATGCGCTCGCCACCACCATGACTGAGCGCATGGTGGCGCTGGTGCTGCTGATGCATAATGCCTGCCCCGGCGCGCAGCAGCTGGCCGAACAGTTCTATCAGCGCCACGCTGATAACCCGTTGCTGGTCGACAAGTGGCTCGGACTGCAGGCCAGCAATCCTCAGGCGGGCACGCTGGAACGCGTGCAGGCGCTTACTGAGCACCCGGCATTCAGTTGGCGCAATCCCAATAAGGTGCGCGCGTTGATCGGCACATTCGCGCGTGGCAATCGCGCGCGTTTTCACCAGGACGGCGGCGCTGGTTATCGACTGCTCGGATCGGCGGTTGCCACGCTCGATGCCATCAATCCGCAGATTGCGGCGCGCACCGTGGCCGTGTTCAATGGCTGGCGCCGGCTCGAACCTTTGCGCCAGGCGCAGATGCGCAACGAGCTGGAGCGGCTCGCAGCGATGCCAGCGCTTTCGCCGGATACCACTGAAATCGTAACCCGCGCACTCGCCTGAGGCGGCGCGCGGATTGAACTGTTGGAATCGGGAACAACCGCTATGGCACTACACTGATCCCCATGAGTGTTTCGAACCCACGCATAGCGGCGGTCAAGTCCGCCGTGATTCCGTTGCTGCCCGGTATCGCAACGGTATTGGCGGCAATCTTCATCGACCACCCTGCGGTGCTGGTGCTGCTGTTGATAGCGCAGGCGCCATTGGCGGCGGGGGCGACGCTGTCGCTGGGCTATCAGCTCGATCAAGGATTTCTCGGTCTGATGCTCAGGCGCGGATCGTTGTTGCTGGTGTGGGTGGCGCTGTACGCGAGTTGGGTCGCCATCGTTATTGGTACGCCTGCGCTGCGCCTGATCAATGAAGGAAATGCACTTAATGCAGTGCTGTTGTCACTCGGTTTCCTGCTGGCGTTGCTGGCACTGGTCCGGCTTTGGCCAGTATTTGGACTTTGCCTGCTCTGGGATGATGCCTATCCCGAGTCGGGATCAGGCTCCTGGATTGTGGCAGCGTTTCGACGTATCGCCAGCTTCGCCTGGCACCTGACCGGCGAGGTACATGAACACAGTTTTGGCAGTGGCATCACCGTCGCGTTCGCATTGCTCCTGCTCATCTTCCCGGCGCTCTCGATTGCCGGATTGTGCGGCACTTTACCCAGCGAACTACGCGATGCCGCCATCTGGATTTACGCGCTGGTGTTGTGTCCGCTGGCCCATCTGCTGGTGTTCTGGCGCACCGAGCGGCTACTGCTTGGCGACGACGAGATCGAAGTAGTCCCCAAGACCGACGCCACCAGTACTGCGCCCACGTCCGATGGCGCCGTGCTACCGACCAATCCCGACAACGGCAACAGCGCCGCGGCAGCGCGCGCAAATGCGCCAGAACTTGGCGAACGCGACACCACGCTGCTCAATGCGGCCGCCAGCGGCAACATCACCCAGGCACTGGAACTGCTGAACCGGGGTGCTGATCCAAATGTCTTGCCGGGCCGTAACGACCGTGATCAACGCAGCCCGCTGATGAGCGCCGTCGGCCAATCTGACCTGCGCTTGCTGCGTGCGCTGATCGAGCGCGGTGCCAATCCAGACCTCGCCGTGAACGGCGTCACGCCGCTGCTCCTTGCCTGCCGCGATACCCTGGTTGGGCGCGCCGAAGCAGTGATGATGCTGTTGGCCAATGGCGCTGATCTGAGCCGCACTGGACCTGACGGCGGCACGCCGTTGCATCACGCTGCGATTACGCTTGATCCGGGAATTGCCGCGATGTTGCTCGATGCCGGTGCTGCGGTCGATGCGGTCAACGGCGAGGGACTGACGCCTTTGGGTGTTGCCGCCCGCTCTGGCAACGAGGCAGTGGTGAAGCTGCTTCTCGATCGTGACGCCGCCTGCGAGACGGTGCGCGGGCTGCCGGTATTGATTGCCGCCGCAGCAGCGGCGGAAGATCACCCAGCCTTGTGCAAACGTCTGCTCAAGGCACGTGCGAATGTCCACGCCAGTGACAAGCTCGGGCGCAGCGCGCTGCACGTGGCCGCGTTGTATGGTCATGGCGAAGTAGTCGAGGTGTTGATCAATGCCGGTGCTGACGTCAATGCGCGCGATACCCACGGTGTCACGCCGCTGATGGAGGCGGCTCGCGCTGGCGCCAACCGTGCGCTGCAGCGACTGGTGTTTCGCAAGCCCGATCCGAGTTTTCGCGACAGCAACGGTCGCACCGCACTGCACCTGGCGTGCCAGTCCAAGCAGGCGAACGCGGACACCGTTGGTGCGCTTTTGGGTTTAGGCGCAGATGTGCAGGCACACAACCAGGATGGCAAGCGCCCGGTGGATCTTGCCGCTGCGCTCGGTCGATGGCAGATGGTGCAGATGCTCGATCCACATTGGCCGGTACCGACCGCCGCCGTCTCGGAGGAAGAAACACCGGAGGCGGCTGAAATGGCGGAAGCCATCGGCGAATCCGAGCGACTGCGGCTGTTGGCCGAGGCGTTGCGCTGCGGGCGCTTGCCAATCGCGCGCGAACTGCTCGACTTGCAGCCGCGCATCGCGCCCGCGGTGCTCGTCACTCTGGTTCCAGCCTGCCTGGAGCGCGACCAGCGCGTCGGCATTGCATTGCTGCTGCAGTTCGGTCTGCCACTTGAATCCGGCGAATCGCCGCTGCTGCTGGCAATCAGGCACACGCCGCTACCGCTCGAATGTATTCGTGCCGCACTC
>JAWXCG010000324.1:0-5026 GCA_034440555.1 Pseudomonadota bacterium | reverse complement strand
GGCGCGCGCGTTGATTTCGCCGGTCTGGCCGCAGCAGGCGCCGCAGTCGAGACCCGCAGCGTGCGGATTGTTGACGGTTGCGCTGCCGTGCCCGGCGAGCAGGACAATGCGGGCAAATCCGGTAGTGAGCGACATCGCGCCGAGGATGCCGGCGGCGAGACTGACACGCTCGTCCAGATCGATAGCAGCGCCGTCGCCGGCTCGGCCGGCAAGCCGCGGTTTGAGCTCGCTTGCGTCGGCACCCAGGCCACCGAGCCGGGGCTGCGGCACGGGGCGTGTGCGGCCGAGATCGTCGGTCAACAACTTGGGCGCATAGACGATGCCGATGGACTCGACGAACGAGAAGGCAGAAACCGACGCCGTCTTGAACTGCTTCCACGCCTGTTGCAGGTCGAGTGACTGCCGGCGCTGCGCGGCGAGCTCACGTTCACGTCCCGGTTCCACGCTAATATCGCGTACCTGCAGCTTGGCGCCGAGCAGACCGGGCAGTTGCGGGCGACGCATCGATGTGCCAAGCGGCGCGTATTCGAGCGGCAAGCCGAAGAATCCGGCGAAACCGAGCGTACGGACCCGCGGCGACTCCGCCTCAAGCGCACGGCGAAAAACCTCCGAACGCACGTCGATGCAAAACGCCGCCTGAACTGCTGGCGTTCCTGTGTCGGTCGGCGGAAGCGCGCGCATCAAGTCGGCGCAGATTTCTTCCTGGTAGGCAATCTCGCACGCGTGCTGCAGGAGCCAGTCGATTTCCTGTGCGCGGGCTACGGCAGGCCGCGTGTCCGGCCAGCGCGCCTTTGCCGATTGCCATAGCGCCTTGATGCCGGAGACAGGCAGCTGTTCGGCGAGCACCCATTCCCATGCGAGGCGAATCGCCAGGAGGTGCACAAGATGATCGTCGTCAGCGTCCCGAAGTCGCGCCTGCCAGCGCAAGTAGGCGCACCAGGAAGCCCAGCCGTTGACGCTCATCAGTAACGATGCGTAATACTCGCTGCGCTCCGCAAGCGTCACCCCAAGCGCATCACTAACCGCTGCGATCAGTGCGAGCGGTTCAGCAGGAAGTGTCGTGACGGCTTTGCCGAATCCCGGCAGACCCATGAGCAGCTTCGGGCTCAGGTCGTGCCGGGCCGTTTCGCGCCATGTCGGGTAGAGGCCGGCACTGCGGTGCAACGACCAACTCGACTGACCCTGGTCGAAGAACGCGGCGCAGAACTGGCTTACATTGTGCGTGACGAACGAGCACCAGGACATCTGGTGGGCGAGGTCGCGCGTAGCATCGGCGACATCGGCCATGCGACTGCGCTGCGCTGGCAATGCCGGACAGTGTTCGAGCGCTGCGATTACCTCCTGCGCGCCGAGTTTGCTGCTAGCGCGCTCGAGTGCGAGAGTGATATGCCGCTCGGTATAACCGCCGGAGACAAACGCTTCGCGGTACCAGGTGCGCGGCATTACCACCCGTGCCCCCCCGGCAGCGAGCGTCGCACCGGCCTGCGCGATCGGCTGCCCGACATAGGCCCACCACGGGTTGACAGCGATGAACTGGTCGAGCGGCCAAGTCGGGGCGATTCGCCGGCAGGCCGCATCGATGGCTTCTGCGAGTTCCGGATCTTCGGGAGAGGTTTGGCGCGTCGAGTTGCTGGCTTGAACCAAGGTGGTCACGGTCACGATTGAGCTCTTCTGGGATTAACGGTGGCTGACGGGGCCCGTACATCGCGCGACACAAGCTTGGCTGGCCAGAGGCGAAAGGTCAGGCGAGTGAACAGGTCGTCGAGGTAGAGTCCGGCAAACAGGTGCGGGTAGAGCCGTTGTGATAGTCGGCCATCCGGATAGGCACGGATCCATGCGTGCAGGACGAAGAGCAAGCTGAAGCAGGCAATCACCCAGGCGACGAGTGTATCGGAAGGGCCGCTTCTGATCGGCAACGGCGCGACTTGGATTTGCAGCAGCACCGCGTGGGCGATGAAATAGAGGATGGGGACCATCGCGCTCGCGCCGGTAAGCAGAGCGACATGCATCCAACCGAAGCGCGTGGCGTTATGCACGAGCAATGTCGTCAGCGCGATGGTAACGACCCAGGCCAGCGCCCAGAGCGCAGGCTCCTCGTCGACCCCGATCCTGGCCGCTGTCGCCGTCACCGCGACGATCGCGGTCGAGACTACGAGTGCGCCGAGCCAGCGCGCGAATCCGGGCTGTCGCGGCGCCGGCGACATCAGCTTAAGACGGTACTGCTCAACGACGCTGCCAGAGGAGAGGAAGGCGTGCGCTTTATAGAGTGAGTGGCCGATCAGGTGCAGCGCGGCAAGTTCATATGCGCCGAGTCCGCACTGCATCAGCATGAAGCCCATTTGCGCACAGGTCGACCACGCCAGCATTACCTTGATGCTGATGCGCGTCATCATCGTCAGGGCAGCGATCACCGCGGTCAAGCTTCCCACGATGACCAGCACCGCCTGAGCGGCGTCCGATCCGACCATCAGAGGGCTCATCCGGATCATCAGGAATCCGCCAATGTTGACAACCCCAGCGTGAAGAAGTGCGGATACCGGTGTCGGCGCTTCCATGACCTGGATCAGCCAACCATGAATTGGCAGCTGCGCGCACTTGAGCACTGCGGCGAACGCCAGTAGCACACCGGCCCACTGGAGGGCGGTCGGGAATGCAGGCATGGTACTAACGCGGGCAAAGATTTCATCCAACTCGAAGCTGCCGAAATTGAGACCGATGAGCGCGCAGGCCCCGAGCAGGCACAGATCAGCAACTCGGCTTGCGAGGAACTTCTTGTGTGCGGCGATAAGCGCCTGCTGCCGATCCGAGTAGAAAGTCAGTAGCTGATGTAGTGCGAGACTGGTGCAGATCCAGGCGAGCGCGAGTAGCAGCAGGTTGTTGGAAATCACCAGAAGTGTCACGGCCGCCAGTGTGGCCATGAACCAGCGCACGTAATGCGCCTGGTCGGGATCGCCGTCGAGGTAGCGGCGGGAAAACCGGAGGATGATCAAGCCGACAAACGACACCAGCACCAGCATGATGACAGTCAGAAGATCAAGGCGAACGCTGAGGGTTAGCGCGCCTATTCGGCCGAGCGGGAGAATTGTCAGCATCCGGAAAAAGACTTCGCCGAAGACGGTAAGGGTGACAGCAAGGAAAATGGCGAGACCAAGCGCACTGCCGGCCAGGAACAGTGCGCGGTTCCACAAGACGGGCAGGCGAGGGTTCGCGCGACTGCCAGACAGGGCCGCCGCCAGGGCATAGCACAACGGAATGAGAAGGAGCAGAGGGCCGACGGCGACCTGCAACTGTCTAATCCCTTCGATCATAAATCCCTTCGATCATGTCGGCTGGCTTCGCGCAGTGGAATGCGGCGTACTTTGCGCGATCTCTATCGTTCTGTATAATTCATATTTATTCAATTAGCGTTCTGTAATTACGAACAGTCAGTACGAACAGTCATTACGATCAATCATGGCGCGTCTCAATTACCATCACCTGCATTACTTCTGGGCTGTGGCCAAGGAAGGCAACCTCACGCGTGCCGCAAAGAGCCTTCACGTATCGCAGTCGGCACTATCAGTGCAGATTCGGCAGTTCTAGAATCAACTCGGTCAGGCGCTTTTCATCCGAGAGGGGCGAATTCTTTCGCTGACCGAAGCCGGTCGCATCGCGCTGGCCTACGCAGAGCAGATTTTCGAGACAGGCGCCGAACTGGTTGCCACACTCAAGGACGGGCGCCGGCGCGAGCGCCAAGTCTTGAGGATCGGTGCCGTTGCCACGCTCTCGCGCAATTTCCAGGAATCTTTCGTCAAGCCGCTGCTCGCCCGTCCCAATGTCGAATTGGTACTGCAGTCAGGCAGCCTCAGCGACCTGCTGATCCGGCTCGGGACACATACCCTTGATCTGGTTCTCTCAAACCGGCCGGTGCAGGGAGATTCAGAGCGCGAATGGCGCTGTCGCCGAATAGCTCGTCAGCAAGTCAGCCTGATCGGCCGGCCCCTTCCGAAGGGCAAGACAATGCGATTCCCCGAAGACCTCGCCGGCTTCTCGCTTCTGTTACCCAGCGCGGACAGCGATATCCGAACGGCGTTCGATTTGCTTTGCGAGCAACTTGACATCCGTTTCCGCGTGCGCGCCGAGGTCGATGATATGGCAATGTTGCGCGTGCTTGCGCGGGACACCGATGCCATAGCGCTCCTACCGTCCGTGGTAGTGCGCGATGAGCTACGCGACGGCCGCCTGCATGAGTACTGCGTGGTTCCCAATCTTTACGAGAACTTCTACGCTATCACCGTCAAGCGCAGCTATCAGCATCCGCTGCTGAAGACATTGTTCTCGCGCACGGAGGCCGAGGTTCTGGCGATGGCCGTTTAACAGACGGTCACCGGTGATTCGAAGTCGACAAGGCTGATCGATCCCTCCACGCAGGTAGTATTCTCGCTGTCCCATTGATTCAAGCGATCTCCGATTGCAAATTGAAGTCAAAGACAAACCCGAACGGGCCATCGTTGCTGGCGTGCAGTTGCCGGGCGTGAGCGACGTCGCGTTCGAGTCCTCGTTGATCGAGCTCGCGGGAAGAGTAAAAAGGCAGAGACCTGACTCTCTAGAGCTCAGGGCAACACCATCGCCGACGCAAATTCCACGGCTCGCGTCGTCGGTGTCTTGGTGTGGAAACGAACAGAGTGCTTGCGTTCGAGTATTTATGCTCATCCCATCGACCGAAACCAGCTTGGGCGCTCCGTTGGAGGGTTACAGGTTGAAGAGAGGCTTCTTGAAAGCACTTCTGCTGAAATACTGGGATCGCCTTCGATCCAGTTTCTGGTTCGTGCCAGCGGTCATGGCGTGCCTGGCCGTGGCACTGGCCGTTTGCGCGGTCGAGCTCGACAAGGCCGTCGCCGAGGACTGGCTGCAGCGCGTGGGCTGGAGCTATTCAGGTGGTGCCGAGGGTGCAAGCCTGCTGCTGGGCACCGTGGCCGGGTCGATGATCGCCATCGCCGGGACCGTGTTCTCGATGACGCTGGTGGCGCTGTCGCTCGCCTCGTCC
>JAWXCG010000323.1:0-10189 GCA_034440555.1 Pseudomonadota bacterium | reverse complement strand
GAGCAACGGGAGCAACGGGAGCAACATGATGCTGGCTGAATTACTCGCGCATGAGGGCGCAATACGCAGCGCGGCTTTCGTATTGGTGCTGACGATACTGGTCGTCGCCGAGCGACTGCGCCCGTTTCGCGGCGATAATGGACCGGCACGCCGACGGCTGCGCAACTACGCATTGGTATTGATTGATTCGCTGCTGCTGCGAATTTCGTTCCCGGTACTGGCGGTTGGTTTTTCCGTGATCGTGGCGGATGCTGGCATCGGGCTGTTCAACCGGGTGCCGACGCCGACCGGGTTGGCCATCGCGTTGTCGCTGCTGCTGCTCGATCTGGGCATCTATTGGCAGCATCGCCTGTTGCACCTGGTGCCGGCGCTGTGGCGATTGCATCGTGTGCACCACAGCGATAGCGTTTTCGATGTGTCTTTGGGTGTGCGTTTTCACCCGATCGAGATTGCGCTATCGATGCTGTGGAAGCTGGCGCTGGTGGCGTTGCTTGGCGCACCACCGCTGGCCGTGTTGATCTACGAAGTGCTGCTCTCGGCAGCGTCGCTATTCGCCCATGCTGATGTCACGTTGCCAGCTTCGGTGCAACCCTGGTTGCAGCGAATTTTGGTGACGCCCGACATGCACCGCGTGCACCATTCCGTGCATCGTGACGAGACCGACAGCAATTTTGGTTCGGTGCTGGTGCTTTGGGATCGCTGCTTCGGCAGCTTTCGACTGCAGCCGCGCAACGGGCAACGCGCAATGCAATTCGGAACCCAGGGGTTTGAGGACCCCGCTTCGCGCACGCTGGTTGGTTTACTGCTGCACCCGTTTCGCAAAGTGCCGTCGGAACCAACGGCTGCTCGATCAGACCGTTGATTATTTGCCAATACAGAACGAGCTGAAGATCGCGCCGAGCAAATCGTCGTTGCGGTATTCGCCGGTGAGCTCGGAAAGATCCTGCTGGGCAAGGCGCAGCTCTTCGGCGGCAAGTTCACCAGCGCGGTTACCAATCAGGTGCTGCTCGGCATGCTGCAGATGCTCGGCAACACGCTCCAGCGCCAACACATGGCGCGTGCGCGCCGAGAATGCGCCCTCGCTGCCATCGCCGTGACCCGCAACCTGGCGCAGGGCAAAGCGCAGGTCATCGAGACCAGCGCCGGTGAGAGCAGAGATATCGAGGTGGATTTCGCTGCCGTGATCGATGTCGGAATTGGCGGAACGCGTTGTGTGGCTTCTGCCCGCACGCAAATCCAGTTTGTTATGCAGCACGATTCGATGCGCCGATGGCGGTGCTTCGGCGCGCAGCGCATCGAGCTGGTCTTCGTCTTCCGGAGCAAGCACGATGAGCGCGAGGTCGGCGCGACCGAGTTCGACGCGGGCGCGTCGAACGCCCTCCTGCTCGATCACATCCTCACTTTCACAAAGGCCGGCGGTGTCGACTATGGTCAGCGCCACGCCGTCTACATCGATGTGCTCACGCAGCAGATCGCGGGTGGTGCCCGGCTGCGCGCTAACGATGGCGCGATCACTGCGCGCCAGGGCATTGAGCACGCTGGACTTGCCGGCATTGGGTCTGCCGATCAGCACGGTGTGCAGACCGTCGCGCAGTCGCTGACCACGGCGCGCGCCGAGCAAGAGCTCGTTGAGGCCGTTGCGCAAGTTGACGATGTCCGCGAGCAGGCGATGATCGGCGAGAAAATCGATTTCTTCTTCCGGGAAATCGATCGCCGCCTCGATGTACAGACGCAACTGTTCCAACTGTTGTTGCAGAGTCTTGACCTCGCTCGAAAACGCGCCATCCAGCGAGCGCAGCGCTGCTCTTGCCTGGGCTTGGGATTGGCTGGAAATCAGATCGGCAATGGCTTCGGCCTGGGTCAGGTCGATCTTGCCGTTGAGGAATGCGCGTTCGCTGAATTCGCCGGCTCGCGCCGTTCGTGCACCAAGTTCGACACAACGGCGCAGCAGTTGATTGAGCACGACCATGGCGCCGTGCGCCTGTAGTTCCACGGTATCTTCGCCAGTGAACGAATGCGGCGTCGGGAAGTGAATGGCGACGCCCACGTCGATATCAGCGCCGTACTGATCGCGAAAATGTACGAAGTGCGCCTGTCTGGGTTGCAGACGCCGGCCGCAGAGCTTCCAGGCGATGCGACAGGCTGCCGGCCCCGATACACGCACAATGCCGATACCGCCAGCCCCGGCGGGTGTGGCGATCGCGGCAATGGTGTCTGCGCTTGTGTTCATGGCGTTACCGGTGAGAGCGGCCTCCGGCCGCGACAAACATCGCGAGCAATTCGATCGCGGCAGAGAGCACCGCCACTTTTCAACTCGCGGTTTTGGCTTTGGTCTGCCGCATGATCCACCACTGTTGCAGGATGCCCAATGCGCCGTTGACGGTCCAGTACAACACCAGCCCGGACGGGAAGAAGATCATGATCACGGAAAATGCCAATGGCATGTACTGCAGAATTTTCTGCTGCATCGGGTCCATGCCGGCCGGTGGCGGCGTCATTTTCTGCGTGATCCACATGGTCAGCGCATTCAATACCGGCAAGACGAAATAGGGATCGTGCGCGGTCAGGTTGGTCAGCCAGCCCATGAACGGGGCGTGTCGCATCTCGACGCTTTCAATCAGTACCCAGTACAGCGCGATGAACAGGAACATTTGCGGCAGCAAAGGCAGGCAACCACCTGCGGGATTTATTTTTTCCTTTTGGTACAGCTCCATCATCGCCTGGTTGTATTTCTGCTTGTCGTCGCCGTAGCGCAGCTTGAGCGCTTCCATTCGCGGCTGCACTGCGCGCAGCTTTCCCATCGAGCGGTATTGCGCCGCGGCCAGTGGGTAGAGCAGCAATTTGAGCAGTACTGTGGTCAGGATGATGGCCCAGCCCCAATTGCCGGTGAGCTTGTGCAGCGGATTGAGCACGAATCGGAATAGCGGCTCGGCAAAGATGCGCACCATGCCGTAGTCGAGCGCCAAACCCAGTCCGGGCGCGATGTCTTTCAGGTTTCCCTGCAGTTTGGGGCCGATATACAACCGCGTTTCTGTGCTCGAGCTGGCACCGGGTGCCACATCGAAGCCGGGCTCTTCCTGGCGGATCAGATAACGCGGTATTTTTTTGGGTTCAATCACTGTGCTGCTGTAGCGCACCGCCTTGTCGCCTTCGGGAATCCACGCGACAAAAAAATAGTGCTGCAGCATCGCCGCCCAGCCGCCGGTGATGGGTCGTTGCAACGGTTCGTCAATGAAGTTATCGAATTTGAGTTTCTCGAATTTTTCTTCCGGGCTGTACCACGCCGCGCCGACAAAGCTGAATTGCTGTGGATCGGTGATCGAAAACCCGCCTTTTTTCGGCGGCGGCGCGCTGCGCTGCAGCTGTTGATAGGCACTGCCGCTCCACGCAGCGCTGCTGTCGTTGCGCACTGTTTGGCGCTGACGAACCACATAGTCGCCACGACGGAACAGATAGGTCTTGGTTACCGTGATACCGCTGGGGTCGGTCCAGGTCAACGGCACCTCAAGCTGATCACTGCCCGGCGTCAGTTGGTAGTGGTCGCGCTCGGCAGTGAATACGGCGAGATGACTCGGCGCTTGTCCGCGGCTCGCGACCAATCCTGATTGAGCAACAAACCAGGTGTTGGGAGTGTCATCGAGGATGCGCACTGTGGGTTGGCGAATTCCGGCTTCTTTCGGATAGCGCAGAAGGTCAGCGCTGCGCAGCGTGCCACCGCGGGTGTCGATTCGCAGCGAAAGTACATCGGTGGCAACCGTAATGATGCGTTCTGGCACATTGCTCGGTGCTGTCTCGGGGGCTGTTTCGGCGCCGGCAGCAATCCCGTCTTCGGTCGGCGCTGATGAAGGCTTGGGCACGTCGTCGGCGCTGTCGGCGCTCGCTTGTGCCGGCTCGACGCTGCCTGTGGTCGTGGTGGCCGAAGGTCCGTTGGTCGCGATCGGGTGGTAATCGGTTTGCCAGGCCTGCCACAACAGATAGCCGATGGCAAACAATGCCATCCACAGAAACAAGCGGGTGTTATTCATGATTGAGGGCCTGAGGAGGTGGCGGACCACCGAGCGTGCTGCCATTGCTGGCGACGCTGGATGCGATGGGATCGAGCATTTTGCCCGCGTCCGGTTGCAGCTTCAATGCAGCGGCGCGGCTGAAGATCTTGGCGATGTCTTTGCGCAGTGCCGTGTTGTCCGCAGCGCCGATGGCGCCTCGCGCCAGCAGCACCAAGTCGATCGCTGGCAATTGCTCGCGTTGTTTGCGGAATGCTTCGCGCAACAAGCGTTTGACGCGATTGCGTTCGTGCGCCATTTTCAGTACGCGCTTGGGCACATTGATGCCTAGACGCGCGCCAGCCGTGGGCGAGGCCCTAACCAGTGCCCTGAAAAAGGTCGAGCCGGCACTTTGGCCGGCTCGGAATACTTCGTCGAACGCTGCTCGCGTCAGTAGTCGCGCCGCACGCGGAAAAGTGTTTCCGCCCACGGCTCGGGCCCTACTTAGGGGATCAGCTTGGTACGACCCTTGGCGCGACGGGCATTGAGGATGTTGCGACCGTTTTTGGTCGACATGCGGGCACGAAAACCGTGGTCGCGAGCGCGCTTGAGGTTGCTGGGTTGAAAGGTGCGCTTCATGGCGGCAGCCTGATGTCTAGTTGTAAGAGGTCGGCGAGGATAGGCAGGAAGGGCTTTGCCGTCAAGTCCGCTGTGCTAGCCATGGTGCCGCGGGAAAATGAAATTCTGTGTTTGTCCACAGGTGCATCGCGCTTGAGCAATCCCTGAACAAGTCCGGAGCCGCGCTCGCCCCCTGAGGCAGGGGGCGAAAAACCGCAGGTTGACCAGCTCCGCTTTTGAGAGCGGGGGTTTGGAAAGCAATAAGCAGTGTGTCGAAGACGAAGTCGTGACTTGTTCATACCTACCTTAAGGCAGTTATCCACAGCCTGCTATGCTGCCCGACCCGCGGACTGGTCGATTGCATTATTCATGGAAACTCTTTGGGATCGCTGCGTTTCCCGGTTGGAGGCGGAGTTCAGCGAGCAGGATATTCTGACCTGGTTGCGACCACTGCAGGTGCAGGAGGGCGAGGGTCTGCTGCGCCTTTTGGCGCCCAATGGTTTCGTTCTGGATGTGGTGCGCGAACGCTTTCAGGATCGTATCGAGGCGATTGCTTCTCATCTGGCCGGTACCAAGCTCGAGGTACGCTTTGAAGTGGGCTCTCTGGCGCGTCATGTCGCGGAGCCGCGTGAGACGAAGCCTGCTACTGGCCCAGTCGGTCCGACCCCGTTGGAAGCCGATTTCAACAGTAATCTCGACCCGCATTACACGTTTCAAAATTTCGTCGAAGGCAAGTCCAATCAGCTCGGGCGCGCCGCGGCTTATCAGGTCGCGATGAACCCCGGTCGGCGAGAGTCCAACCCGCTCCTCCTCTACGGCGGGACCGGGCTTGGCAAGACACACCTGATGTACGCCGCAGGGAACTTGATGCGACAGAACAACCCTGGATTCCGTGTTCTGTACCAGCGCTCGGAACAGTTCTTCAGCGCCATGATCAAGGCGCTGAACGCGAAAAACATGGATGATTTCAAATATCGCTATCGCTCGGTTGATGCGCTGTTGATTGACGATATTCAGTTTTTCGCCGGCAAGGACCGCACCCAGGAAGAGTTCTTCCACACTTTCAACGCGTTGTTTGAGTCCAATCAACAAATCATTCTGACCTGTGACCGCTACCCCAAGGAAGTGGAAAACATGGAGCCGCGACTGACCTCGCGACTGGGTTGGGGTCTACCGGTGGCGATTGAACCACCCGATTTTGAAACGCGCGCTGCGATCCTGCTGCGCAAGGCCGAACTGAAGGGGTTACTGCTGCCCGAGGAAGTGGCGTTCATGCTCGCCAAGCGGATGCGATCGCATGTTCGCGACCTCGAAGGCGCACTCAACACGCTCGCAGCCCGCGCGCACTTCACCGGTCGTGCGATCACTATCGAGTTCGCACAGGAAGCGTTACGCGATTTGCTGACCGTGCAAGAGCGCACGCTGAGCATTCCCAACATCCAGAAGGTAGCCGCCGACTACTACCAGTTGCGCGTTTCCGACCTGCTGTCAAAACGCCGCACCCGGCAGTTGGCGCGGGCGCGTCAAATGGCCATGGCGCTGTGCAAGGAGTTGACACGGCACTCGCTGCCAGAGATTGGCGATAGCTTTGGCGGTCGCGACCACACCACGGTGCTGCACGGTTGCAGGCTGATTGCAGAGTTGCGCGAAACCGACGGCAAGCTGCGTGAAGACTGGGATAAGCTGCTGCGTTCTTTGTCGGGCTGATCTCGCCGGGGACAGACTGTGGACAACCTGTGCGGCTATAGTTATCCACAATCAGTCCACAACGCTGATTGGCACCTGTCCACAACATTCGGGAGCCCGGAGCGTGTTATGGCACAAGGGCTAGTGGCTGATCCTTGAAGTTATCCCCATCCTTCATCATCATCAACATCTTTATTAATAACTAAAAGAAGAGCCCCGTTTTGGTGCCAAACTTCTGACTCGAATTCGAACCAGACCATAGTCAAGAGCACAGCGATCATGAAATTCAGTATTCAACGTGAAGCATTGCTGCGCCCCCTTACCCAGGTCGTGGGAGTGGTTGAGCGCCGTCAGACACTTCCGGTGTTGGCCAACGTGTTGGTGGTGGTGGACGAAGGTGGCGTCGGGTTTACCGGCAGCGATCTGGAAGTGGAGATGTTTGCCCGCTGTGCAGCCGACAGCACGCAGAGTGGTGAGATCACGCTGCCAGCGCGTAAATTTTTTGACATTGTCCGGGCATTGCCAGACGGAAGCCGGATCGATGTCGCGCAGAGCGGCGATCGGGTCACCATCAAGGCGGGTCGGAGCAAGTTCACCTTGTCGACGCTGCCAGCGTCGGAATTCCCAACGGTCGACGATATCGATGTCGTCGAACGGGTGACGTTGTCAGAAGCGACGCTCAAGGAATTGATTGACCGGACTGGTTTCGCTATGGCGCACCAGGATGTGCGTTATTACCTCAATGGCCTGTTGTTTGATTTGCGCGAAGGTGTCTTGCGCTGCGTCGCTACCGATGGGCACCGGCTTGCACTGTGTGAGACTCCGATCGACCTGGCAGTCAAAGCGCGCAAACAGATCATCATTCCGCGCAAGGGTGTACTGGAGCTGCAGCGCCTGCTTGATTCCGGCGAAGGCACGATCGAGATTGAGTTTGGCAAGAACCACGTGCGTGCTCGGCGTAGTGATTTCGTTTTTACCTCGAAACTGATCGATGGGCGCTTCCCCGATTACGAGGCGGTGATTCCGATTGGTGCGGATAAGACCGTGGTCTTGTCGCGCGACGAGCTCAAGGCGGCGCTGGGGCGCGCAGCGATTCTGTCGAATGAGAAGTATCGTGGTGTGAAGCTTGAGGTATCGCTCAACAAGCTATACATCGTGGCGCACAATCCGGAGCAGGAAGAGGCGACCGAAGAGGTTGAGGCAGATACCGTCGTCGAGGGGCTGTCGGTGGGATTCAACGTCAATTACGTGATGGATGCATTGAGTGCACTACGTGGATTGCAGGTGATGCTTTGCCTGCGCGACAGCAACTCAAGTTGTCTGATTCGCGATGCAGAGAACGATCGCTCGCGCCATGTCATCATGCCGCTGAGGCTGTGACCGCCTGCTGATGCGAGGCGCTAAGCCCCGGCCGGTCCGGGGCTTTTTTATGGAGGCACGGCCGGCTTGCCAGTCGGCAGGTCGAAAAGTCTCAGGGTAGACGGGTCATGCACATCGAACGGATGTTGGTCCAGGACTTGCGGATACTGCGTTCGGTCGAACTGCGGTTGTCGCCAGGATTAAATGTTTTTGTGGGCGCCAACGGGTCCGGGAAGACCTCACTGCTCGAGGCAGCCCATCTGCTGAGCTATGGCCGTAGTTTCCGCTCTGGGGGTCGCGATGTCCTGGTGCGCAGCGGAACGGACCTGGCGCGAGTTTTCGCCGAGATTCGGGGCGACAGCGGTGGCACGCAACGGTTGGGTATCGAGCGCGCGGGCTCCAGTTGGCGCGGCCGCGTCAACGATACCGATGTGGGCCAGCTGAGCGAGCTTTTCCGGCTGTGTACCGTTTGTTGTTTCGAACCGGGCTCGCATGAACTGGTTTCCGGCGGGGCTGAGCCGCGGCGGGCGATGCTGGACTGGGGGGTGTTCCACGTGGAACCAGAATTTTTGCCAAGTTGGCGCCGTTATCAGCGAGCCCTGCGACAGCGAAACGCCTTGATCAGGGAACAGGCGCCCGAGGATTGGTTTCCAGCCTGGGAGATGGAAATGGCCAGTGCCGCGTTGGTAGTAGACCGTATGCGGCGTCAACACGCTGACGACCTCGGCTTCCGCGTCGTCGAGGCAGCGGCCGCGATTCTGCCCGAATTCAGCGGAGCGCTTCTGAGCCTGTCCAGTGGATGGAAGGGCGAAGAAGAACCGGTCACGCTGGAAACCCTTGTTCAGCGTCTCGCCGCCGAACGCGGTCGCGATAGAGAACGCGGCTTCACCCGCCGCGGGCCACATCGTGCCGATTGGACCATCCGATTCGATCAGGTCCTTCGACGCGAGCACCTTTCCAGGGGACAGGAAAAACTCTTGGCACTGACCATGGTGCTCGCACAGTTATCGTGCTTGCAACAAGTGAAGCGGGAATGGCCAATTTTGCTGCTGGACGACCTGGCCAGTGAATTGGATGGGATACACCAGCGTCTGGTGCTCGACTGGATCGCCCAGCGGCCGATTCAAGTGCTGCTGACGGGTGTCGGGATGCCCGACGCGCTCGCTGAAGCTGGTTTCTCGCCGAGAGTGTTCCACGTGGAACAAGGCCGAGTCGAGGCCCATCACTGATATACTTCACGATTGCTTCAGGAGCGTCAAGGCATTGCGCTGAACCATCCAATCTGGCCGCCCATGCTGATCTCCAGCTGGCGTTCACGCCACGATCCAACGCCAACCTAAACGCCCGCTCACTCCTTTCGATAGGCCAGCCCACGCTGGCAATGACGGAAAACCGCATGACCGACAGTTATGACTCAGACAGCATCAAAGTGCTCAAAGGCTTGGACGCCGTGCGCAAGCGTCCCGGTATGTATATCGGTGACACCGACGATGGCACCGGACTACACCACATGGTGTTCGAAGTGGTCGACAACTCCGTTGACGAAGCGCTGGCCGGGCACTGCGACGCTGTTCTGGTCACCATCCATGTAGATGGTTCAGTCTCGGTGCTCGACAACGGACGCGGCATTCCTGTTGGCATGCACGAAGAAGGGCGCTCCACCGCCGAAGTGGTCATGACCGTGCTGCACGCTGGTGGCAAGTTCGATGACAACAGCTACAAAGTATCCGGCGGCTTGCATGGAGTCGGAATCTCAGTGGTCAACGCGCTGTCTGCCACGCTATGGCTGGACATCTGGCGCGAAGGCTTTCATCACAAACAGGAATACAAGCTCGGCGATCCGGTCTATCCACTCAAGCAATGCGAGCCCAGCCAAAAACGCGGCACCCAGGTACGCTTTTTGCCGAGCACTGAGATTTTCACGGATGTCGAGTTCCACTACGACATTCTCAGCAAACGCCTGCGTGAGCTGGCATTCCTCAACTCCGGCGTTCGCATTGAGCTCAAAGACGAGCGCGGAGAAGGTAAATCCGACGTGTTTCAGTATGAGGGCGGCATTCGCAGTTTCGTCGAACACCTCTCTCAGCTACGCACACCGCTGCACCCACAGGTCGTTACCTTCATCGGCACGTCACCCGAGGGCATTTCAGTCGAAGTGGCCCTGCAGTGGACCGACGCTTACGAAGAGCGCATGTACTGCTTCACCAACAACATTCCACAAAAGGATGGCGGCACCCACTTGGCTGGTTTCCGCGCTGCCCTTACCCGCACTTTAGGGAACTACATCGAGTCGTCCAACCTGCAGAAACAGGCCAAGGTCACATTGACCGGCGACGACATGCGCGAAGGCATGATCGCCGTGCTGTCGGTCAAAGCGTCGGATCCGAAGTTCAGCTCGCAGACCAAGGATAAACTGGTTTCTTCGGAAGTGAAAAGCGCGGTCGAATCGGTGATGGGCGACAAACTGCGCGATTTCCTGCAGGAAAATCCTGCAGTCGCGCGCGCCATCTGCGAAAAGGTGGTCGATGCCGCGCGCGCGCGCG